>NZ_CP107904.1:5955500-6279000 GCF_036013975.1 Kitasatospora sp. NBC_00458 | reverse complement strand
GCCCGACTCTGCCAGCGGCCCGGCGGGCGGGGCGACCGGTTTTCGACCGGGCGGCGGGCCCGTACCGGCACCCGCACCGCCGCCCGCGCGCAGGAAGTCGGACCGGCCGACTTTCCGTGCGGCGGTCACGGCGGTCCGACCGGTGGAGGCGCCCGGCCGGGCCGGCGGTCAGGCTCCGGTGTACCCGGCGGCGTACTCCTCGGTGGGCGGCACGACGGTGATGACGTCGATCAGTACGCCGTCCGGGGCGGCGACGATGAAGTGGCGCTGGCCGAACTCCTCGGTGCGCAGCGGCAGCAGTTCGGACAGTCCGGCCTCCGCGACGAGCCGCCGGTGCTCGGCGTCCACGTCGTCCACCTCGAAGTTCAGCAGCAGGCCGCCCCGGAGTGCGGCCCGGTGGCCCTCGGGGAGGGTCGGGTGGGTGTGGTCCAGCAGCGCCAGTTCGTACTGCGGGGCGTCCGGGCGGCGCAGGCTCACGTACCAGTCGGCCTCGAAGGTGACCTCGAAGCCGAGGTGGCGGGTGTAGAAGTCGCGGGAGGCGGCCACGTCCTGGGTGGCGAGCACCGGATAGAAGCCGCCGAGTGCGGAGGCCGGGCCGTTCGCGGGCCCGGCGGCGGTGAGGTCGTTCGTCATGGCGAGACCCTTCGGATCCATTTCACATACCCGGGGTATGTGAATCGTAGGGTTAGCATACCCCGGGTACGCGAAACCGAGAGGGCGGTGCGCAGGCGATGGCGGTCAACCGGGCGGAGCAGCGTGCTGCCACACGGCAGGCACTGCTGGACGAAGGGCGGCGCCGGTTCGCCGCCGACGGGTACCACCACGTGGTGCTGACCGACGTGGCGCGGGCCGCCGGCGTCACCAAGGGCGCCGCCTACCACCACTTCGACAGCAAGGCCGGACTCTTCCGGGCCGTCGTCGCCGAGGTGCAGCAGGAGCTGGGCGAGCGGGTGGCCGCCGAGGCCGGGCGGCACGAGGACCTCTGGGAGCAGCTCCGGGCCGGGTGCCGGGCCTTCCTCGCCGCGGGGACGGATCCGGCGGTGCGGCGGGTCCTGCTGGTCGACGCGCCGACGGTCCTGGGGTGGGACGAGTGGCGGGCACTGGACGAGGAGTCGTCCGCCCGACACCTCGCGGAGGCCCTGACGGCGCTGGTCGCGGCCGGGACCATCGAGGACCAGCCGGTGGAACCGCTGGCCCGGCTGCTCTCGGGGGCGATGAACGAGGCCGCGCTCTGGATCGCGCGCGGCGGGGACCCGCAGGCGGCGGAGCAGGCACTCGACCGGCTCCTGTCGGGGCTGCGCGCCCCGGCCTGAGCCCGGCCCTCGCGCGCGGCACCACCGGTGGGCGGCGAGGTTCCTGTGGGATTCCGCCCGCCCGGCCGAGCGGCTGATCCCGCCTGCGTCCGTCCGGCGCGGTGCACTGTCGGTGCGGCTGACTACGGTGGCGGCCGGAACGCGGACTGCGTCCGTCCACAGCCGATGTCATGCCACAGCAGGAGACTCCGTGCGTCTGATCTTCGCCCAGCCCGATGACTACCCCCACTACGAGCACGTCGAGGAACTGCTGAACGACGGGTTCGAGACCACCCTGCTCCGTACGGACCTGAGCGACCACGAGTGGATCTCGCTGATCAGCTACGACGCCGGAGGGGGCGACATCGTCTACGGCGCCGCCCGGTTCGCCCCGTACACCCGCTACGTCGAGGAGGCCGACACCCGCGAGGAGGCCGAGGCGCGGTACGAGGAGATGGTCCGTGAGGCGGCCGAGGAGAAGGCCGCCACGCAGCCGGGCTGAGCCCCGCGAAGCTCCCGGCGGCGACCGGCCCGGGCCTTTGCAGGCCCGGGCGCCGCCGGTCGGTCAGTGGGGTATGCGGTGGCGGCCGTGGGGTCGGCGGTTGTCGGGGGTGGGGTTGGTTTCGGGGCTGAAGTGGCCTGCCTGGCGGGCGATCCAGGTGTATTCGGTGGTGCCGTCGGGGAGGTGGCGCAGTTCCCAGCGGCCGTGGCGGGTGATGGGGGGCGGGGGCGGGGTGTCGCCGATGCGCAGGCTGGTGATGACGCCGATGGCGACGGTCGCGAGGGCGAGGGCGAGGAGGACGGCGAAGGCGGTGCCGATGAGGTAGTCGGTCATCGGAGGTATCCGAGGTGGTTGGCGAGGTTTTCGAGGAGGTCGCGGGCCTGGGTGCGGGTGAGGGGGATGGCGAGGTGGTCGCCGGGGGCGGCGTTGACGGCGTGGTCGACGGGGAAGCGGAGCTGGAGGTCGGCGTCGGGGGCGGTCTCGACGGTGAGGTGGGGGACGGTGGTGCGCTCGGTGTGGGGGCGGGGGATGGGGATCACGACTCCCACGGCCGGTTTCCTCCTTCCCGCAGGAGGTTCAGGAGGTTGAGGACGGTCGCGACCGGCGCGTTGCCGAAGTCGACGAGGATGCGGCCGTCGACGGTGCCGGGGAGGGTGGTGGCGGATCCCCACTGGATGCCGAACGGGCGGCCCGCTTCGTGGAGTTCGCGCAGCAGGGCGGTGACCTGGGGGTCGGTGTAGGTGCGGATGACGGGGTCGTCGGGGGCGATGGGGGTGTGGTCGTGGCTCACGCGGCGGCGTCCAGCTCGAACCAGACCCGCTTGCCGTTCTTGGCGGGGTCGGCACCGAAGCGGTGGGTGAGGGAGCGGACGAGGTGCAGCCCGCGCCCGGAGATCTCGTACGGGTCGGAGCTCACACGCGACTCCGGGAGGGTGGGGCTGTCGTCGGCGACGGAGACGCGGACGGTGCGGGTGGGCAGGAGGACGACCACGACGGTCGGCGCCTGGCAGCCGGCGTGGCGCCAGGCATTGACGTACAGCTCGTGGAGGGCGAGCTCGGCGTCGGAGATGAGGTCATCGGGCCAGGCGGCGAGGGCGAGCGCGGCACGCAGCTCCTCGCGGGCGGCCGACCAGTCGGGCGGGTTACAGGCACGCATGGGAACCTCCGAGAGAGGCAAGGGTGGTGGAAGGGAGAGCGGCGGCGGATACGTCACCGTGAGCCAGGCCCGGCCATGGCTGCTCTGCGGTGCAAGAGGGCAGCAGGCACCTACCGCCCCAACAGACGAGCGTTACTGACGATCCGTCGGATCGCTGTGAGATAGACCATAACGCAGAGGAACTTAAGATTAGGTACCTTGCAGCGAAGTTCCCCCACACGTGGCACAGATGGCTTCGCGCTCTCGCCTCACGGCACACTGAGTCCCAAGAACGTCGAGAGGACACCATGCCTGGCCGACAGAACCCCACTCTTCGTCAGCGCCGACTGGGCACAGAGCTACGGAGAATGCGTGAGCAGGCAGGTCTTCGTGGGAGCGAACTCGCCCATACGCTCGGTGTGAGCCAGGCCCAGGTGACGCAGATGGAGAGCGGGAAGACCAGCGTCAGCACCGACCGATTGCTGACCATCGCTGCAGCGTGCAAGTGCACCAACCAACCCCTCATCGATGCCCTCTCCGACATCATCGCGTCACGCAGGAAGGGCTGGTGGGAGAAGTACCGGGGGATCCTGTCGACCGGCTTCCTTGAGGTCGCGGAGATGGAAGCTCACGCCCAGACGATCTTCACGTGGGCAACGACCTACATTCCAGGCCTTCAACAGACCGGCGCCTACGCTTCCGCGGTCTTCGCCCGCATCACACCACCGCTGCCTGATCACGACGTCGAAGCCCGAACCGCCTTCCGCGTGCAACGCCAGCGGGCTCTCCGCTCCAGCGGGATAGAGCACATCTCCTTCATCCACGAGGCTGCGCTACGGATGCAGTTCGGCGGCCCAAAGGTTCTTGCCGCCCAGTTGGACAGCTTGATCGAAGACTCCGAGAAGCAGGAGAGCTCGGTACGCGTCGTTCCGTTCGATATGGACACCTTCCCCGGCGCTGGGGAGAACATCATGTTCGCCGAGGGGTCGGTCCCAGAACTAGCGACGCTTCAGATGGACACCGCGCAGGGTGTCCTCTTCTTCGACTCCCCGGCCGACCTGGCCAGCCACCGGGCGACCTTCGCGCGCCTGGACTCCCTCGCGCTGCCTGATGATGAATCGCGAAAGTTCATTCGAGCCATCAGGGATAGCACGAGGGGCAAGTATGAGTGAGACCGAATGGCAGAAGTCCAGCTATAGCGGCGCATCCAATGAATGCGTCGAGGTCCGGCTGGCTGCGGGCCTCATCGAGTTGCGTGAGTCCGACGACGGCAAGACCATCCTCCGCACTGCCCCAACCACCTTCGCCGCACTCCTCCATGCGATCAAGGCCGGCGAACTCGACCACCACGCCTAACCTCCAGCGGGCCCTCGATCGAACCGAGCGAGGGCCCGCAACAAACCCGCTCCGGCCCTGCACCTGGAGACAGCATGAGCACTCGCATCTGGCAGAAGTCCACTTACAGCGGCGCCTCCAGCGAGTGCGTCGAAGTGCGTTCCGTAGATGGGCTGATCGAACTCCGCGAATCAGACGACGGCGACGTCATCCTCCGGACCGCCCCGACCGCCTTTGCCGCGCTCCTCCACACCATCAAGTCCGGCGAACTCGACCACCACGCCTAACCTCCAGCGGTGCCTCGCTCGAAACGAGCGAGGCACCGCAACACCTCCGTCCCGGCCGGGGCAGTGCTGAGCTCCTCCGCCGGAACCGACTACAACAAGGCTCGCATCCGCCCCACCATCCCCACAAACCCATCCAACAACACTGGAACCATGGATATCTGACGCTCAATCAGTCGATCAGGACTGATGCGCCGGGGCCTCCCGGTCGCTAGCATCCCTGTCGACACCGCGATCAGCGTGTGGCCGGGACATATCTGGGGGGCCAGCGGCCATGTCCGAACTTCTCACCGACATCTCTGCAATCGCTCCGTACTTCACCATCGCTGCGACCACCTTCGGGACGCAGCTCGCCCAGGAGGCCACGCAACGCGTCGCCGAGGGCACCGTGGACGCCGGGCAGGGCTTCTTCCGGCGGCTCTTCGGACGCCGTTCCGACGAGGTCGCCGAAGCCCTCGACAGTCACCAGCTGGACGAGGGGCAGGTGGACGCCCTGCTCACCGGCCTCAACGAGACCGACCGCCGCCGGCTGGCACAGGCCCTGTCCTCGTGGCTCGGCGGCGCGACGACGAGCGGCCTCGCCGCGGAGCGCCTCGTGGAGCTCGTCCAGGCGGCGGCGCCCGCCGGCTCCACCGCTCCCGGTCCGGTCACCTCCTACGGTGACCGGACCATCAACGGCGGCACCTTCGGCGACAAGAACACCTTCAACTTCGGCGACAGGATCACCGCCGACCCCGCCGACCCGGCCGACCCTGACGGCGACCGATGACGGGCGCCCCGGACGGCCCGGACGGCCCGGACCCCGACAGACCGCCGGCCGCCACCTCGTACGGCGACCGGACCATCAACGGCGGCACCTTCGGCGACAGGAGCACCTTCAACTTCGGCAACTGGCGCACCGACGAACCCTTCACCATCGTCCCCCTGCTGCCGCTCCTCGCCGTCGTCACCGCCGCCGTCTACGCGGCCCTGACCTGGCCCGGGGGCCCGCAGGGCCAGTACCTGTGGTTCTACCTCGGGGTCTCGTCCGCGTTCACCTTGTCCGTCCTGTGCGCCGCCGCCGGACCGGCCCCGCGGGGCCCGGACCTGCGGGGTCCGCAGAAGCCCCGTGACCCGCGGAACGCCCGTGACCCGCAGAAGCCCGGGGACCCCCGGGACCCCCGGGCCCCGCAAGGCCCGGCCCGGGCGGCCGGGGCGGCCGGGGCGGCCGGGGCGACCGCCCTGAGCAAGCCGTCCACGGTCCGCGTGCTCCTGCTCTCCGGCGCGCTCGTCCTCGCCCTCCTCGGCCTGACGGGCCTGGAGGACGTCAGGCGGAACGGCCAGGTCGCCGTGGCGATCACCGTCCTGGGCGCCCAGCCGCTGGTCGACTCGGAGCCCGACAAGTGGACCCTGGTGGTGCCCGCGTCGGCGCCCGCCCGCGACCACCTCCGCATCCTGCTGACGGTCGCGGACGACGACCCGACGACCCCCACCTGTGTCCACCGGACGGAGGCCATACTCAAGGCGACGACGCCGGGAGTCACCCCGCACGAACAGCGGGTGCCCGCCCAGGGCGTCGCGCGCTTCGACCTCGGCGGGCACCGCGGCGAGGTGACCGTCGACGTCACCCTGGACACCAGGACGAACTGCGCGATGCGGGTGGCGCACGCGAGCGGCACGCTCTTCAACGACTGACGGCGACCTGGGAGGGGCACGTGGCGGGAAGCAAGCGAAGAACCTCGGCCGTACGGGCCGCCGCGGGGGCGTTCGTCCTCGCGCTCGCCGCCGGTGGCTGCGGGGCGGACGAGCCGCCTTCGCTGTTCGGCGCGGGCAAGAAGGTCAGGGTCGGGGCCAAGAACGACCAGCCCGGAACCGGCCTGGAGGTGCACGCCCGCGAGTTCGTCGGGCTGGACATCACGGTGGCCAGGGAGCTCCTGGACCGGGTCGGGAGCGAGCCCCCGAAGTTCGAAGGGGTCCTCTCCAAGGACCGCGCGCCCGTCCTGCGGGACCACGACGTCGACCTCGTGGCGGCCACCTTCTCGATCACCGTGCAGCGGATGCAACCGGTCAAGGAGGGCGGGGAAGGGCTCGACTTCGTGGGGCCCTACGCGTCCGGACTGCAGGGCATGCTCGTGCGGGCGGCCGACCACGACCGCTACCGCACCCTTGCGGACTTCAACGGCAGGCTCGTGTGCGTCTGGCGGAGCACGACCTCGGGCATCGAGCTGGACAAGCCCGCCTACCGGGATATCCGGCAGTCCTCGCGGGACGACGCGAGCAGTTGCGTCAAGGCGCTCAAGGCCGGCGACGTCGACGCGGTCACCACCGACCAGCTGATCCTCTACGGCTTCATGGAGGCGGAGCCGTCCCTGGAGGTCGTGGCAGGGGTCGCGTTCGGGGCGCCCAACGACTACGGCATCGCCTTCGCCAAGGGCCACCGCAAGGACTGCGAGAAGCTGCGGGACGCCCTGAAGGCGTACGCGGTGAACAACGAATGGGTCCGCGACTTCGAGATCAACCTGCCGAAGGTGCCGCTGGCGCTGCGCAACGAGGCCCGGCCCGAACCGAGCGAGATCGACGCCCTCTCCTGCCGCGACCGCCCCGCCGACGCGCCCGTGAAGTGAGCGTGGCCCGCCGCGGGGGGATCGCGGCGGGCCGGTGCGGGGGCAGCGGTGCCGGACGGCTTCGGTGCTGCGGCGGCTTTCGTGCGGCGCGGTGGGTGGGCCCGGTTGACGGCTGCCCTGCAGGAGCAGCCGGTCCACGGGGGCGGGGAGGGGGACAGGGAGGGCGAGGTGCGCCCGGCGCCGTCAGCCCCAGATCATGTTGTCACCGGTGCCGGGGGTGCCCGACCGGGTGGGGGCGGGCTGCGTGGGCGCCGGCTGCGTCGGGGCGGGCTCCGCGGCTTCCGCGGCGGCGGCCGGACGGGCCGGGGCGGCCTCCGCGGCGACGACCGGGGCCAGGCCGATCAGGGCGAGGGTGAGGACCGCGGCGGCCTTGGCGATGACGGTACGGAACATGGTGGGATCCTCTTCGGCGATGCGACGGGGTCGGCCGGTTGTCGCGTCCCGCGGTGACGCGTCCTCCGGTGTGCCGCCCGGGTGGTACTCCCGGCGACAGTCATAAGCTTCGTCGCAGCTCAGCGCTCGTGGAAGGGCCCTCGCCTGGACGGAAACGTCCCTGGACCGTTCCGGCCAGGAGGCCTCGGCGGCCCGTGCCGGTGGAGCGTCGCCACCCGTGGACCGACCGGGGCGGACATGCCGGAGCAGGAAGTCGGCCGGGCCGACTTCCTGCTCCGTACTTCACCGCTCCGCGCCTCCCGCCCCGGGGCGGCCGGGTGCGCCTCAGTCCGGGCGGCCCCCGCCACGGTGGGCAGCGGCGGCGCCGGACGGGGACCCGTCGGGCAGCGGCCCGCCGGTCACACCGACGCCGCGCGCGGGGCCGTCGGGTGGCCGCAGCGGAAGAGCGGGTCCGCCGTGTCGAAGGGGACGTCCTCGCGGGCGGCCTCGACGGCGGCGTCCGAGCGCGGCAGGTCGAACGGCAGCGTGCCCGTCATCGGGGCCCGGCCGAACACCGCGTCCAGCACCACGTCGTCGGCCGCGCCGAACTCGCCGACCAGCAGCGCCGCGTGCGGCTCCAGCGGGGTCAGCACGGCGGGCCGCTCCAGCTGCGCCACGAACGCCGTCGGCACCGCGCCGGCCAGCGCCGCCAGCCGCCCGGCCTCCGCCGGGGCGAACTCCAGCGAACCGGAGTGGAAGGCCTGCTCCAGCAGCCCCTCGCGCTGCTCGTACGGCGTGGCGAGCCGGATCACCGCGGCGTCCGCGTCCTCGGGCCGCTCGACGAGCGTGCCGTAGCGGGCGGCGACCTCCCGGTCCACGCCCTCCACGTACAGGCGCGCCCCGGTGAGCGGCCGCCCGGCGAGGTGGACCAGCGAGCGGGCCTGCACCCGGCGGCCCAGCGCGCGCCCCTCGGCCGTGCCGACCAGCTCGGCGGCGGCCTCGACGTCCACGTACGGGTCGTCGAACAGGCCGAGGCGGAACTTGTCGCGCAGGATGCGGCGCACCGACTCGTCGATCCGGGCCTCGCTGACCGCTCCGGAGCGGACCACGCCCAGGACCAGCTCCGGGTCGGTCTCGCCGCCGAGCTGGTCGGCGCCCGCGTGCAGCGTCAGCGCGACCTGCTCGGGCACCGACAGCTCCTCGACGCCCCAGTGGCGCGGCGGGAGGCTGACGATGCCCGGGACGTCCATGCCGGTGATCGCGTTGAAGTCGGTGCAGACGACGCCGTCGAACCCGTACCGGCCGCGCAGCAGCCCGGTGATGACGTCGTGGTTGAAGTTCGCGCCGACCTCGGCCAGCCCGCTGCCGGACGGGATCGCGTAGGCGGGCATGATCTGCGCGGTGCCCGCCTCGAACGCGGCCTCGAAGGGCCGCAGGTGCCGCTCGAACGCGCCGCCCGGGTAGACCAGCCGCCGCCCGGCCGCGAAGTGCGAGTCCTCGCCCCGGAACTGCGGGCCGCCGCCGGGGAAGTGCTTGGTCATGCAGGCGACGCTGTCCGGGCCGACCCGCTCCCCCTGGAGGCCGCGGATGTAGGCGGCGATGATCCGGGAGGCGCGGTCCGCGTCCTCGCCGAAGGTGCCGGCGATCCGGGCCCAGCGCGGCTCGGTGGCCAGGTCGGCCATCGGGTGGATGGCGAGCCGGATGCCGACGGCGCGCAGCTCGCGGCCGATCAGCCCGGCGTACTCGCGGACGAGGGCCGGGTCGTCGGTGGCGGCGAGGCCGATCGGCTCGGGACCGGTGGAGAAGCCGCCGCCGGTGAAGGTGGTGGCGGGGTTCTCCGTGAAGCCGTGCCGCGGGTCGGAGGCGAGGGTGACCGGGATGCCCAGGCGGCCGGCGGCGGCGAGGTCCTGGACGTGGTTGTTCCACGCGGCCATGGTGCGGGCGTCGGGCACCGCCATCATGCCGAAGGCGGTGAGGCCGCGCTCGGTGATCAGGTGCGCGCCGGACGGGAAGGGGCCGTGGTCGCCGGGGAGCATCCGCCCGTGGCACATCAGGGCGGCCTTCTCGGCGAGGGTCATCCGGTCGAGCAGGTCGTCGACGCGCTCCTCGACGGGCAGCCGCCGGTCCTCGTACGGCTCCATGGTGCCGTTGTGGTTGAGGTCCCGGAACGGGGTGCCGTCGTGGTGGTGGAGCAGGGCCGCCGTCATGCGACGGCCTCCGTCCCGGCGGTGGCGGCGGCCGGGGCGGTGGCGGCGGCCTTCGCGCGGTACGCCTCGATCGTGGCGGGCCGGACCCCGCAGTGGGCCAGGAAGGCCTCGGTGCCGCCGTAGCGGGCGGCGACCAGCTCCAGGAAGGCGGCGATCGCGCCGGCCGGGGCCTCCAGCAGCGGCGCGGGCACGGTGAGCGAGCCGGCGTGGTAGTCGTTCAGGGCGCTGCGGTTGCGCTCGGCGAGGATCTCGAAGATCTGCGTCAGCGCCTCGTTGGTGCGGGCGTAGTCGGCGACGATCTCCTCGGCGGGGACGCCGACGAGGTCGAGCAGCAGGGCGACGAGCAGGCCGGTGCGGTCCTTGCCCGCGGCGCAGTGCAGCAGGACGCCGCCGGGGCGGGCGGCGGCCTCGACCGCGAGCACGACCGACTCGGGGGCGGACTCGGCCATCAGCAGGTAGAAGGCGCCGAGGTCGGCGGCGGTGGTCATCTCCCGCATGCACGCGTCCAGGGCCGGGTTGGTGGGCTGGATGCGCGCCGCGACGATCTCGATCCCGGCGGCGGCCGCCGCGGACCAGTCCTCCGGGTCGGCCTCGGCGTCCCCGCGCAGGTCGACGACGGTGCGGATGCCGGCGCCGTTCAGCTGGTCGACGACGGCCTGGTCGGCGGACGGGTAGGGCTGGGCGGAGCGGTGGACCACGCCGGGGCGGATCCAGCGGTTGTCGGGGTCGGCGAGGACGGCGGGGTCGCGGAAGTTGACCAGGGTCATCGGAGGGGCCTTTCGGAGGGGGAGGTGGGGGAACTCGGTGGCGAAGCGGTGGAGCGGTGAGCGGTGGAGCGGCGTTGGGGTGGAGCGGTGGAACGTTTCTTCGCGCAGGACATCTAGATGTCTAGATGTCTACCGGGTGAGTCCGGTGCAGGGCAAGCGGAGACGGGATGAACACCGGGCGAACGCCGCGACCCCGCCGGTCGGCGGCGCCCGCGCACCGCCCGCACGCCGCCCGGATCCGTAGGATCTGGCCCGTGGCAACGCACCGAAGCGACACCCCGCTGTACCGCCGACTGGCCCGGCAGCTCCAGGAACGGATCGCCGCCGGCACCTACCCGGCCGGCGCCCGGCTGCCCAGCGAGGCCGAGCTCAGCACCGAGTTCGGCGTCAACCGGCTGACCGTCCGGCAGGCGGTGGCCGAGCTGGAACGGGCGGCCGTGCTGGAGATCCGCCGGGGCGTGGGCACCTTCGTCCGCCCGCCCGCCGTCCGGATCTCGATCGCCGTCGACCCGCGCAGCCAGCGATTCGACCTCGGCAGCGTGCACGGCTCGCTGCCGCTGGACGCCCGGTCGGCGGAGGCCGCGGGTCCGGCGGCCACGGGTACGGAGGTCGTCGGCGCGGAGGCCGTCGGCACGGACGGCGAGTTCGTCGTCGCCGCCCCGCCGGTGGCCGGTTCCGCCGAGGACGAGGAGGCCGCCCGGCAGCTCGGCCGCCCGGCCGCCGAACTGGCCCGGGTGGACACCGTGATCCGCCTCGGCGACCGGCCCCGGGTGGTCAGCAGCTACTGGGTGGCGGCCGGACCGCTGCCCGCCGAGCTGGTCCGGCCCGGCCGCCCCGGCAACATGGTGCCGGCCCTGGCCGGAGCCGCCGGGGTGGAGCTGGAGTACGACTGGCGGGCGTTCGGCGCGATCGGCGCGGACCTCGCCGACGCGGAGCTGCTCGGGGTGCCGGTCGGCACCCCGCTGCTGGTCCGCGAGGGGGTCAGCTGCACCCCGGACGGCACGCCCGCGCTGTATGTCCGGCGGCGGATCGACGGCAGCAGCGCGCGGTTCGTCCTGCACTACCGCGACCGGGACGGCGCCGGACCCGCCGCATCCCAGCGGGCGGAGTAGCCCCGGGAGGAGCAGCGGTGGCGGGACTCCGACGGCTCCGGCGGGTCCGGTCCGGGGCCCGCCCGCCGGCCGGCCGCCCCGCCGGGGCGCCGCCTCACCGCCGGTCCCCCGCCGGGCCGCCCGGCGCGACCAGCTCGCGGAACGCCTCCGCCCAGGCCGCCATCGGCTCCGAGCCGCCGGGGGACATGACGTGCCGCCGGGTCAGGCCGGCGAGGGCCGCCCCCAGCACCTGCGGCCGCAGGTCGAGGGCGGGGTCGACGCCGAGCCGCTCGCCCGCGATCACCACCGCCCGCTGTGAGATGGCGTCGATCTGGATCACCGCGAAGTCGTGGACGGACCGGACGTCGAGGAACCGCCGGCGCAGCGCGCGGCGCCTGGCGGTGTGCTCGGCGGGTTCCTCCAGCTGCCCGTCGGTGACCTGCACGGCGTGCTCGAAGGCCGCCCAGAGGCCGAGCTCGGCCGGTGCCTGCGCGAAGGCCTCCAGCACCACCAGGCCGAAGTCGAGCCCGAAGAGGATCGCCTCCTTGCACGCGTAGTAGCGGAAGAAGGTGCGGTGGGCGACGTCCGCGCGCCGGCAGATCTGGTCCACCGTGGTGCCCTCGAAGCCCTGTTCCTCGAAGAGGTCGAGCCCGGCCGTCCGGATCGCCTGACGGGTCCGCGCCCGCTTCCGGTCGCGCAGACCGATCTCGGCGGCGCTCGCCGCCCCGGTGTCCGTCCCCTGCCCCTGCATACCTTGCTCGCCCCTCGTCGCGCCCGGTTCCCTCGGGCGTCGTGCGTGTCGGTCGTACGTGTCGGTCACGTATGTCGGTCATACGTGTCGGCCGCGTGTGTCGGCCGTGCGCGTCGGTCGCGCATGTCGTTCGTGCGCGTCAACTGCCCTACCGCATACGGCCTCGTCCGTACGCAATCACGCCGGGTGCGGCTCGCTCAAGGCGAGAGCGAAGTCGTCGACAGTTCGTCACGCGAAGTTTGCACAACTGCCAATTGGCAGTTGTGCCACTTCCGAAAGGTGGTCCCCGGCGACGTCCCCGGCGACGACCGGACCAGCATCGTCCGCCCCTCGCCACCCCCTCCCCCCATTCCGAGGAAGCACGGGAAACCATGAAGCGGCACACGCACGTTCTGGTAGCGACGGCCTGCACGGCCGCCCTCGCCCTCACCGCCGGCGCCTGCTCGGCCTCCGACGACACGGTGTCCGGCGCCGCCGCCACCAAGGCCGCGACCGACGACGGACCCGCCGTCGACGGCGGCACCCTGAAGATCGGCCTGGACCGGCCCTTCGCCAAGCTCGACCCCGCCGACTCCGGCCTCGCCTCGATGCCGCTGATGATCCTCACCAACGCGCTCTACGACCCGCTGATGGTCAACGGCGACAACGGCGCCGTCCAGCCCAACCTGGCCAAGTCCTTCACCCCCAACGCCGACGCCACCGGCTGGACCCTCGACCTGCGCGAGGGCGTCACCTTCAGCGACGGCAAGCCGCTCGACGGACAGGCCGTGGTCGACCACGTCACCCGCCTCTCGAAGCCCGAGAACAAGTGCGCCTGCGCCGCCGACGCCGCCACCATCGGCACGATGACGGTCAACTCCCCCACCTCCGTGGCCTTCACCCTCAAGGCCCCGAACGCCGCCTTCCCCAACCTCTTCACCCGCTCGCTCGGCTACGTCTCCGAGGCACCCGCCGCCCCCGACGCCCCCGCCGTCGGCTCCGGCCCGTACACCGTGGAGAGCGTGCAGCCCGGCGTCTCCGTCACGCTCGCCCGCAACCCCTCCTACCGGGGCCCCAAGGGCCACGCCGACAAGCTCGTCTACAAGGTGCTGCCCGACTCCGACAGCCGCTACCAGTCCCTGCGCTCCGGCGACGCCGACCTGATCTGGGCCGAGACCCCCGCCCAGTTCAAGCAGGCCACCGCCGACGGCCTGCGCTCCGCCACCGGCCCCGGTTCCACCTCCACCGTGCTGTTCAACACCAAGGCCGCCCCCTTCGACGACCCGAAGGTGCGCAAGGCCCTCCAGTACGCGGTGGACCGCGAGGCCGTCGAGAAGATCGTCTACCTGGGCCAGGGCAAGGTCTCGGACGGCCCGATCGGCTCCACCTCCCCCTACCGGGGCACCGCCGCCCACCCCGCACGCGACGTCGCCAAGGCCCGCGCCCTGCTCGCCGAGGCCGGCCACCCCGACCTCTCCTTCGAGTACCTCGTCGACAGCCGCCCCGAGGGCCAGCAGCGCGCCACCGTGCTCCAGCAGATGTTCGCCGAGGCCGGCGTCAAGATGACCATCAAGCCGCTCGACCCGGCGAGCCTCGGCACCGCGATGTACCAGCGCCAGTTCCAGGTGATGGACTTCATCACCAGCCTCTTCGGCGACACCGACACCGCGCTCGCCAGCCTCTTCGCGACCGGCGCCCCCTACAACTTCACCGGCTGGAGCAGCCCCGCCGCCGGGCAGGCCATCGCCACCGGGCGCGCCACCCTGGACCAGGCCCAGCGGACCCGCTCCTACCAGGAGGCCGCGCAGGCCGTCGTCGAGGAGGCCCCGATGCTCTTCCTCACCGAGAACACGGTCGGCTTCCTCGCCTCCGCCAAGGTCGCCGGACTGCCCGACGTCTCCAAGCGGACCGTCGTCAGCGTCTCCCCGGCCGTCCTGTGGGTGAAGAAGTGACACCCAGGCTCCTGCGCCTCGCCGGCTGGGCCGGCCAGGCCGGACGGGCCGGCGCCGTCCTGCTGCTGGTCACCGTGGCCGCACTCGCCCTGCCGCACCTGATGCCCGGCTCCCCCGCGCTCGCCGCGCTCGGCCCCACCGCCACCCCCGAACAGGTCACCGCGTACGAGGCGACGCTCGGCCTCGACGAGAACATCCTCAGCGCCACCTGGCGCTGGATCGGCGACGCCCTGCAGGGCGATCTCGGCCACTCGCTCTCCACCGGCGGCGCCGTCACCGCCGAACTCGCCGCCCGCATCCCCGTCACCCTCGAACTCTTCGTCGCCGCCCAGGTGGTGGCGCTCGGCGTGGCCCTGCCGGTCGCCCTGTACTCGGCCTGGAAGCCGGGCGGCACCGTCGACCGGATCGCCACCGCGGGCGCCTTCGTCTGGCTCGCCGTGCCCGGCTTCGTGCTCGGCCTGCTGCTGATCTGGATCGCCGCCGTCCAGCTGCGGATCCTGCCCGCCACCGGCTGGACCCCGTTCACCGAGGACCCGCTGGACAACCTCCGCCACCTGGTGCTGCCCGCGCTCACCCTCGGCCTCACCGAGGCCGCCGTCTTCACCCGCACCCTGCGCGGCCAGCTCATCGACACCCTCGACCAGACGTACGTCGCCGCCGCGCGCAGCCGGGGCATGGGCACCGTGCGCCTGCTGCTGCGACGCGCGCTGCGGCCGTCCTCGCTGCCGCTGGTGACCCTGGTCGGGATCGGCGTCGGGACGTCGCTCGGCGGCTCGGTGCTCGTCGAGTCGCTGTTCGCGGTGCCCGGCGTCGGCAGCCTCGCCGCCGGGGCCATCAACGGGCGCGACTTCCCGGTGGTCCAGGCCGTGGTGGTGGTCAGCGCCGTCGCCGTGGTCGCCGCCACCTTCGCGGTGGACCTGCTGTACCGCACGATCGACCCGAGGATCGCCCATGACCACCGCTGAACCCGCCACCACCGGCGAGGCCGCCGCCACCTCCGGGGCCACCGCCGCTGCCGGGACCGGGGCGGCGACCACCGCCCGGGCCGCCCTGGCCACAGCGAAGGCGGACCCCCGCCCCCGCAGGACCCGGCGGCGGCCGCCCGCCGGAGTGATCGCCGCCGCCGGCTGGCTGGCCCTCGTCGCGCTCGCCGCCCTGCTGCTCCCGCTGCTCCCCGGCTTCGACCCGCTGCACGGCGACTTCGCCCACCCCTCCGCCGCCCCCGGCCCCGGCCACTGGCTCGGCACCGACGCCGGCGGGCGGGACGTCCTCCAGCGCACCGTGGCCGGCGCCCGCGCCTCCTTCGCCGTCGCCGGGCTCACCATCGCCGTCGGCCTGCTCGGCGGCGGGGCGCTCGGCGTGGCCGCCGGCTGGTTCCGCGGCCCGGTCGACAAGGCCATCGGCTTCGCCACCGACCTGCTGATGTCCGTCCCCACCCTGATCCTGGTGATGATCGTGGTCGCCCTGCGCGGCCCCAGCCTGACCGTGATCGGCACCCTGATCGGCGTGTTCACCGTGCCGCACTTCACCCGCGTGGTGCGCGCCGTCGTGCTCTCGCTCAGCGAACGCGGCTTCGTCCAGGCCGCCCGGATGATCGGCACCGCACCGCTGCGCATCCTGCGCCGCGAGGTCGTGCCGCACGTCGCGCCCGCCGCCCTGACCTTCGCCTTCACCGCCACCACCGTCGCCATCGTCGCCGAGGGCTCGCTCAGCTTCCTCGGCTTCGGGCTCCGCCCGCCGGAGCCGTCCTGGGGCGGCATCATCGCCGAGGGCCGGACCACCCTCGGCAGCGCGCCGTGGATCTCGCTCGCCCCCGCGGCGGTGCTCTGCCTGACCGTCCTCGCCCTCAACTACCTCGGCGAGCAGCTCCGTTCGAAGGGAAGCCGCACATGACCGCCCCGGTCCTGGAGGTCCGCTCGCTCGACACCACCCTGCACACCCCCGACGGCCGGGCCCTGCACGTCCTGCACGGCGTCGGCCTCACCATCGACGCCGGCGAGTGCCTCGGCGTGGTCGGCGAGTCCGGCTCCGGCAAGTCCGTGCTCGCCCGGACCGTCCTCGGCGTCCACCCCCGCACCACCAGGGTCACCGTCACCGGACAGGTCCTGCTCGGCGGCGAGGACCTGCTCGCCGCCGCCCCCGCCCGGCGCGCCGAACTCCTCGGCACCGGGGTCGCCATGGTCCACCAGGACCCGATGACCTCGCTCAACCCCGTCGTCCGGATCGCCGACCAGGTCACCGAGTCGCTCACCAACCGGCGACGGCTCTCCCGCCGGGCCCGCCGGGAGACCGCCACCGAACTGCTCGCCGCCGTCGACGTCCCCGACCCGGCCCGGCGCGCCCGCGCGTACCCGCACGAGCTCTCCGGCGGCCTGCGCCAGCGCGTCGGCATCGCCGCCGCCCTGGCCGGCTCACCCGCCCTGCTGCTCGCCGACGAACCCACCACCGCGCTCGACGTCACCGTCCAGCGCACCGTCCTCGACCTGCTCGACCGCCACCGCGAGGACCGCGGCCTCGCCACCCTGCTGATCACCCACGACATCGGCCTGCTCTACGGCCGGGCCCGCCGGATCGCCGTCATGTACGGCGGGCGGATCGTCGAGACCGGCTCCACCGAGGACGTCACCGAACGCCCCGCCCACCCCTACACCGCGGCGCTGCTCCGCTCGGTCCCGCGCGTCACCGGGCCGCTGCGCCGCACGCTCCCCGCCATCCCCGGCTCGCCGCCGGACCTCTCGCTGGCGATCCCCGGCTGCCCGTTCGCGCCGCGCTGCGAGCGCGCGGAGACGGTCTGCACCACCGAGGCGCCGCCGCTCCACCACGCCGGCCCCGGGCAGACCGCGTCCTGCCACTTCCCGCTCACCCCCGCCGCCCCGGCCGCCCCGGCCACCCACGCCGCCCCCGCCATCCCGTCGGAGAAGTCCGTGCCCACCTCGGAGAACGCCGCATGACCGCCGTCCTGCAAGCCACCGGGCTCACGGTGGTCCACCGCACCCGCTCCGGCCCCCTGCACGCCGTCACCGACGTCGACGTGACGCTCCACGAGCGCCGGACCCTCGCCCTGGTCGGCGAGTCCGGCTCCGGCAAGAGCAGCATCGCCAAGGCACTGCTGCGGCTGCCCCCGCCCACCGCCGGCACCGTCACCCTGGACGGCACCGACCTCGCCGCGCTCACCCCGCGCGCGCTGCGGGCCGTCCGCCCCCGGATGCAGATGGTCTTCCAGGACCCGCTCTCCTCGCTCAACCCGCGCCGCACCGTCCGCGACCTGGTCGCCGAACCGCTCGACGCCCACCCGGACCCGGCCCGCGACCGCACCGAGGTGGTGGAGCGGCAGCTGGAGGCCGTCGGTCTGCCGACCGCCCTGTTCGGCGACCGCCGACCGGACCGGCTCTCCGGCGGCCAGGCCCAGCGGGTCGCCATCGCCCGGGCCCTCGCCGCCGAACCGCGCGTCCTGATCGCCGACGAGGCCGTCTCCGCGCTCGACGTCTCCGCCCAGGCCACCGTCCTCAACCTGCTCCGCCGGCTCACCGAGGAACGCGGCCTGGCGAGCCTCTTCATCTCGCACGACCTGGGCGTCGTCCGCGCCGTGAGCGACGACGTCGCCGTGCTCCAGCTCGGCCGGCTCTGCGAACAGGGCCCCACCGAGGAGGTGCTCGCCGCCCCCGCCCACCCCTACACCGCCGCGCTGCTCGCGGCCGTCCCGGAACCCGGCCGCCCGCTCGGCGAGACCGGCCTGCTCCCCGCCGACCCGCCCTCCCCGCTCGACCCGCCCTCGGGGTGCCGCTTCCGCACCCGCTGCCCGCTCGCCGACGCGCGGTGCGCGAAGGAGGTACCGGAGCTGCGGGAGGTGACACCCGGGCGAACGGTCGCCTGCCACCGGCCGCTCCTGCCGTGAGCACCGGGGTCGCGTCGGGCACCGGGAGCGCCGGGGTCGCGTCGGGCACCGGGAGCGCCGGGGTCGCCTCGGGCACCGGGAGCTCTCCGATCGCGCTGAGCCGGCGGGTGCGGGCACGGGTGCGGGCACGGGTGCGGGCACGGGCACGGGGAAGGTGCGTGCACGGCCAAGTACTTTGGCCCGCCCGGGAGTCGGCGCGGACACCGGGCTCCGCAGGGAGCCGGCGGGCGGCCGGTTCCACCGTGGCCGTAACCCCCCGGCGCGGTGGATGACAACCCGGTAACATGCCCGCCCAGGGGCAGTGGATGCGAAGTGGCGCGGACTGACCGGGGCGGAGCATGACGGCATGACGGTGACGAACGAACACGGAATGCCCAGGCTGTCGGGGCTGTCGGGACCGCCGAAGCCCCAAGGGACCTCGGCACCCCCGGCCTCGGCTCTACACGAACCGTCGACACCGACCGGCGCCCTGCCTGTCACCTCTCACGTCGTTCCCCCCGTCTCCGTCCCCGTCTCCGTCCCCGTCGCCGCTCCCGTCGCCCCGGCATCGTCGTGGCCCGGCCACGCCGCCGAGCCGCTCGACGTACCCGCCGAACTCACCCTGCGCTGCCTCGACCTGCTCGCCGACGTCTCCCGGACCGGACGCCGCCTGCGCCGCGCCGAACTGGAGAACCTGCGCACCCTCGGCGAACGCGGGGCCGAGTGCGGACACGGCCTGCGCGACCTCGTCTCCCACTTCCTGGACGCCACCCGCCAGGCCTGGCAGACCCTGCCCAGCCTGACCTCCGCCGCGACCGCCACCGAACTGCGCCGGACCGGCGACGCCGTGCTCGCCGCCACGCAGTCCGCCCTGGGCGCCCTCGGCGAGGGCCACGAGCGGGCCCAGCGGCGGGCGATGCGCCTGGAGGAGTCCAACCGGCGGGAGTTCATCGACGACCTGCTGAACGGCCGGGGCGACCTCAGCGTGCTCGCCGAGCGCGCCGAACGGTTCGGCGTGCACCTCGCCGCCGGCTACACCGTCGCCGTCGCGATCGGCGAACGCCCCTACGTCGACGGGCAGATCGGCCGCTGCCGGATCCTGAGCGAGCTGTGCGGCCGCTTCGACGAACGGACCGTCCTGCTCGCCGCCCGGGACGGCCGGCTGATCTGCATCGCCCCCGACGGCGCCCAGTCGGTACTCGAAGCCTTCACCGACCTCGCCCTCCGGCCGGGCCCCGGCCCCAATCCGGCCATGGCGCACCGGGTGGCGAGCGGTCGGCGGCACGCCGGCACCGGCGGCGTCGTCCGCAGCTACGAGGAGGCCCTCAGCACGCTTGAGTACGCCGAGCGGCTGGCCCTGCCCGCGAAGCGGCTGCGCGCCGAGGAACTCCTGGTCTTCCCGGTCCTGATGCGCGACCGGGCCGCCATGGCCGACCTGGTCCGCAGCGTGCTCGGCCCGCTCACCGCCGCCCGCGGCGGCGCGCGGCCGCTGCTGGAGACCATCACCGTGCAGTCCGAGGCCGGGTACGTGAACGCGGAGACCGCC
Source organism: Kitasatospora sp. NBC_00458 (assembly GCF_036013975.1). Taxonomy (NCBI): domain Bacteria; kingdom Bacillati; phylum Actinomycetota; class Actinomycetes; order Kitasatosporales; family Streptomycetaceae; genus Kitasatospora; species Kitasatospora sp. NBC_00458. The sequence continues at coordinate 6,259,311 of NZ_CP107904.1, read as the reverse complement.
CGGCGGCTCGGCGTCAGCGTGCGCACCCTCGGCTACCGGCTGGAGCGGATCCACACCCTGACCGGCTACGACCCGTCGGACGCGCTGCACCGCTACACGCTGGAGACCGCCGTGATGGGAGCCCGCCTGCTGGAGTGGCCGGCCCGGCCGCTCTGACCGCCCCGGGAGCGGCGGCCGGGCCGCCCCCGGGCGGCTTCCCGCTTCGGTCCGTGCCCGCTTCCTGCTTCCTGCTCCCGCCCTTGCCCGCTTCCTGCTTCGGTCCGTGCCCGCTTCCCCCCGATCGGTCCGGGAAGTCCGGATCCGGTGATCCGTTCCGGGTGTCAAAACGCCGTCAAGATTGCCGGATCCTGGCAATGTGCGAACGGCCCTCCGCCTGCAAGGATCCTCACAGCGCCCGGGGGGAACCGGCGCTACGGGGTGAGCCGGGGGGACGGGGCGAATGCAGGGATTCTTCGAGACCGCACCGATCCCTCCGATTCCCGTGACGGCTGTCGAGGCATGGGTGCTCGCCCTGCTCGGCGGGCTCGGGGCCGGCGCCGCGCACGGGGGTCGCGACGCCGGCCACCGCACCGCGCCCGACCACGACGACGCCGACCCCGGCGCCGAGTGCTGCGACGAGTCCTGCGACTGGGAGGGCGACTCGTTCCCCCTCGTCGGCCGTGCCTGCGTGATCCTCGCCGGCGGCGCCGACGCCGCCTCCGGTTGGGCCGAGACCGCCACCGACGACGGCTCCCCCGCCCTCCTCCCGGTCCGCACCATGCCCGGCGACCCCGCACTCCCGGCCGGCCGCACGGCCCTCCTGCACTCCCACGACGACGCCACCGGCGTCTTCCTGGTCTCCCCCCTCGACCTCGCCGCCCTCTTCAGCTGACGGGTCCGAGCGGGCCACCCGCCGGAGCCGGCCATGGAGTTACCAGCAAGTAGGATCGCTCCCGAAGCAATGACCGACCAGGGCTTGGGGGAACGGTGGAGCAGCAGCGGATCGCGGTCGTCTCGGGCGGGGGAACGGGGATCGGCCGGGCCATCGCGGCCGAACTGACCGCCCGGGGAAACCGGGTGGTGATCCTGGGCCGCCGGACAGAGGTACTGGAGCGGACGGCCGCCGAGCTGGGGCCGCAGGTGGTGCCGCTCGCCGTCGACCTGACGGACGCCGCACGGGTCACCGAGGCCGCAGGGGAGATCGCGGCCCTCGGCCCGGTGGACGTCCTGGTCAACAACGCCGGTGCGGTGATCACCCCGCCCTCCGACGGGACGTTGGAGGCACTCGCCGAGGCGTGGCGGCGGGACCTCGACACCAATCTGCTGACCGCCGTCCTGCTCACCACCGCGCTGGCCGACCGGCTCCGCCGCCCCGGCGGCCGGGTGGTCCTGATCAGTTCGGCCGCCGCCCAGCGCGGCGGAGCAGGCCCGCACTCGGCCGGCTCGTACGCGGCCGCCAAGGCCGCCCTGCACGGCTGGGCGTTCGGCCTGGCCCGCCAGCTCGGCCCGGACGGCATCACCGTCAACGTCCTCGCCCCCGGCTACGTCGCCGACACCGAGATCTTCGGCGCCGACTGGACGCCGGACTTCCACGCCGACAAGGTCGCCGCCACGCTGGTCGGCCGCGCCGGCACGCCCGAGGACGTCGCCGCCGCCGTCGGCTATCTCGCCTCCCCCGCCGCCGGCTACGTCACCGGCCAGGTCATCGGCATCAACGGCGGGGCGGTGCTGGGCCGGTGACGACCGGCACCGGAACCCCGGACCCCCGCGGCGGGTCCGCCCGGCCGCCCGCGCCGCCCACCCCTGCGCCGCCCACCCCTGCGCCGTCCGCCCCCGCGCCGCCCACGGCCGCGCTCCGCATCCCCGCGGCCGACCTGCACCGGGCGCTCGACGTCCTCGTCCGCCACCTCGCGGAACGCCTGCCGGACGACGGGATCACCGTCCGGGACGACTACTACTGGTCCGTCCCTCCCGCCAAGGCCGCCGACGTCCACGCCGACCCGCCGGAGCTCACCATCGGCCAGGTGACGGAGGCCTGGGCGCACCTGGAGAAGATGGCCAAGGGCGAGACGCCCGCCGTCGGTTACGGCTTCGTCTGGCTCGGCGACGTCCTGCGCGCCATCGGCGCCGAAGCGCTCTGACCGCCGCCCGCCGCGCCCCCGCCCCCGCCCCCGCCCCCGGATCTCAGCGGCGGGCGGCGGCGAGGAGCGCGGGCACGGTGGAGAACTTGACGCGGGGGCGGCCGGCGGCCTCGCCCTGAGCCCGCTCGGCCCGGTCGATCGCCCGGAGGTGGCGCAGCCCGAGGGCGTCGGGCCGACGGGTGCGGACCAGCCGGTCGAACTCCTTGCGGCTGCCCGTGGGCACGGGCAGGGCGCGGGCGGCGGCGTCGTCGAGGAGGGCGTCGACGGTCTCCCGCGCGCAGCCCCGGTTGGCGCCGATGCCGCCGGAGGGACCGCGCTTGGCCCAGCCCACGAGGTAAGTGCCGGGCAGCGGACGGCCGGTGGCCGGATCGAGGACGCGGCCGGCCCGGTGCGGGACGCCACCCACGGCCTCGTCGAAGGGGAGGCCGGGGACGGGGACGCCGCGGTGGCCGATGGAGCGGATCACCAGGCCCGCGTGGAGCGGGGTCCCGTCACCGGCCAGCCGCACGCCTCGTACCCGGTCGGCGGTGGCGGCCACGGCGTTGGCCTCGGCGGGCGCGGGGGCGTCGGCGGGGGTGGCGATGAACTCGGTGGGCGTGGCGTGGAAGCGCAGCACGACCCGGCGACCGGGGAGCGGTTCACGGCCGCCGTCGAAGGCGACCAGCGGCAGCCCGGCGAGCAGCGCCGCATGGGAGCCCTCGGGGGCGGCGGCGAGGGCCGCGCGCACCTCCGGGTGGTCGTCCACCACCACGTCCACGCCCGGCAGCCGGGTCAGGGCGAGCAGCTCCGGCCGGGTCCACGCGGCGTGCCCGGGCCCGCGCCGCGCGACCAGGACGACCTCGCGGACCCGGCTCCCGCGGAGCGCGGCGAGCGCGTGGTCGGCGATGTCCGTGGCGGCGAGCCGGTCGGGGTCGGAGAGCAGGATCCGGGCGATGTCGACGGCCACGTTGCCGTTGCCGATGACGACCGCCCGCTCCGCGCCGGGACCGTCCGCACCCGCGGCCCCCAGGTCGACCGCGCCGGCCGGGACCGTCGGCTCGGCGTTGTACCAGCGGACGAAGGTGGTGGCGGGCAGGCTTCCGGGGAGGTCCTCGCCGGGCAGGCCGAGCCGGCGGTCGGCGGCGGCGCCGACCGCGTACACCACCGCGTGGTGGTGGGCGGCGAGTTCGGCGTGGGTGAGGTCGGTGCCCACTTCGACGTTGAGGTGCACCCGCAGGCGCGGGTCGTGGAAGACGGACGCGAAGCTCTCGGCGATCCGCTTGGTCGACTGGTGGTCCGGGGCGACGCCGTGCCGCAGCAGCCCGCCGGCCACCGGAAGCCGGTCGATCATGGTGAGTTCGGCGCCGGTGGAGCGCAGCAGCGCCTGCGCGGTGTAGCCGGCGGAGGGGCCGGTGCCGACGATGGCGACCCGCAGCGGCCCCGCCCCGGTCCCGAGGTCGAGGCCGGCGGGCAGGCTGCGGGGGAACTCGGGCGCGCCCCAGGAGTGGTCGGCGGGGTGGTCGCGGAAGTAGTCGCGGTTGAGGTCGCCGAAGACGCTGTCGGGGCCCGTCAGGCGGTCGACGGGGAAGACGGCGTCCACCGGGCAGGCGTCGGCGCAGGCGCCGCAGTCGATGCAGGCGGCCGGGTCGATGTAGAGCATGTCGGTGCGGCCGAACCCGGGCTCGTCCGGGGTGGGGTGGATGCAGTTGACCGGGCAGACGGACACGCACGAGGCGTCGTTGCAGCAGGTACGGGTGATCGCGTAGGCCATGGCGGGGGTGGGGTCCTCGCTGCGTGGGTTCCAGTGGGTTCCGGCGTGGTGCGGTGCGGCGGCTTGCGGCGTGGCGCGGTGCGGTGCGGGCGGGCCCGGCGGCGGGGCTCCCGCGGGCCGGTCGCCGGGCCGGTCGCCGGGCCGACACGGGCTCAGAGCATGTCGATCCGGCGGTAGACCGCCGCCGAGGCCCGGGTGAGCAGACCGGTCTCGGCCAGGAACGCCATCAGGTGGCGGCTGCTGGTGCGCATCATCGCCCGCCGGTGCTCACTGGCCCGGGCCTCGGCGAGCGCCCGGCCGACGTCCAGCCCGGCGGCCGCGTACACGCCCGGGTGGACCATGCTGCTGACGATGACGAACGCACCGGCCGCGATCCCGGTGGCGGAGGCCCTGCGCCGGGCCGCCCCCGCACCGCGCAGGCGTTCGCGGATCTCCTGGCGGGCGAACTTCATGTGCCGGGACTCCTCGACCACGTGGATCCGGGACGTCCCGCGGACGATCTCCAGGACGTTCTCGCCGCGCATCCAGTCGCGCTGCATGACGTCCAGCACCTCCTCCGCCACCAGGATGCCGCCGTAGGCGAGTTCGCCGCGCGCGAGGGCCTTGTAGGCGCGGCCGGCCTGGGCGATGAGCCGGTTCGGCTTGTACTGGGGGACGCCCATCTTCTCGCAGGCGCGGGCGAACATGATCGAGTGCCGGCACTCGTCCGCGATCTCGGTGAGCGCGAACTGGAACTCGGCGCTCGCGGGGTCCTTGAGGTACTGGTCGCGCAGCACCATCTGCTGGAGGATCATCTCGAACCAGATGCCGGTCGTCATGATCGAGCAGACTTCGTGCCGGGTGAGGGTGACCCGCTGCTCCTCGGTCATCTCCGCCCAGAGCGCGGTGCCGTAGAGGGTGCTCCACTCGGGGTTGAGGCCGTAGTGCTCCGGCGGGAGCGGCGCCTCCCAGTCGATCTCGACCGCCGGGTCGTAGGAGAGCGTGGCGGCGGAGTCGAGGAGCCGCCTGGCCACGTCGTCGTCGGCGGCGGTGTGGGTGCGGCGCGCGTCGGCGCGCGCGTGGCTGCCGGTGGTGCCTGCGTGGGTGCCGGTGCCGGTGTCGGTGTCGGTGTCGGTGCCGGTGTCGGTGTCGGTGCCGGTGTCGGTGGCGTGGGTGCCGGTGGTGCGGGCGCGTGCCGCCGGGTGAGCCATGGCTGCCTCCAGTGCGAGCTCCGGGTGCGTGCTCCGGGTGCGTGGCCAGCGCGGGATCCGCCCCGCCCCGCTTATTGACGGAGAGTACAATAAGAGCCCGCGCCCGAGAACCCCCCGCGCGCCAGGACCCGGACGCCCGCAGCCCGCCCGACCGCCGCCGGGCCCGCTCGCCGCCGCTCCGGAGACCGTTCCGGCTCCCGCGGACGCGGTCCGCACCCCGCGCCCGCCCGCCACCGGTCCCCCGGCCGGCCCTGCCACCCCGCCCGCGGAACTGGCGGCCCCGGCCCGCCGGGGGATGATGGAGAGGTCCCAGGCCGCGCCCGGAGAGGTGCCGGCGGAGGAGAGGAGCGGACCGGATGAGCGCGGCGGACGCCCTGCACCGTGGCCGATCGCCCTTCCTCGGCAACGCGGCCGGAGCACTGCTCGACGCGAACGGCCTGATCGTCGGCTGGACCCTGGAGGCCGAACGGCTGCTCGCCCTCGGTGCCGCCCAGGTCCGCGGCCGACCCGCCCGGGACCTCCTCGCCGACCCGGCGGGATGGCCCTCACTCGCCACCCTCACCGACCAGCAGCGGGCCGACGGCTGGTCCGGCGAGGCGGAGCTCCGCTCCGGACGCGGCGAGGCGCTGGCGATCGCCTACCAGGTGCTGCCGCTCGGCGTCCCGTCCGCGGACCCGCCGACCGGCCCCCCGACCGGTCCCCCCGAAGGCCCCACCGGGCCCGGCGCCCCCGCCCGGTACTTCGTGCTCGCCGCCCCCGCCTCGCAGGTCGCCCGCTCGCGCCAGGACCAGGCGTTCACCCGCGAACTCTTCCTCCAGGACCGCGTCGGCCTCGCCGTCTTCGACGACCGCCTGCGGCTGATCCGCACCAACACCCACCTGCTCCCGTACAGCGGCCTCCCCCCGGACCTCCGCGGCCGCCGCCTCGGCGACTTCCTCCAGCCCCAGGACGCCGAGGCCGTCGAACGCGGACTGCACGAGGTCCTGCGCACCGGCCGGCCGCTGGTCGGCGCGGAGGAACTGGTCCGCACCATCGAGGACCCGGCCGGCGGCGCCGTGATGGCGATCTCCGCGTTCCGCCTCCAGGCCGCGGACGGCCAGGTCATCGGCGTCACCGCACTGTTCACCGACGTCACCGAACTGCACCGGTCCGGCGAACGGCTCGCACTGCTCCACCGGGCCACCGCCGCCGTCGGCGGATCGCTGTCGGTGACCGACACCGCCGAGCAGCTGGCCGCCGTCCTCACCCCAGGCCTCGCCGACCTGGTCGTCGTCGACGTCGCCGAGGCCGTGTTCGCCGGCGAGGAACCGGCCCCCGGCCGGGACGGCCGCCTACCGCTGCGCCGCACCGCCGTGGCCGTCGCACCGGGACCGAACGGACCGGTGCCCCCGCCCACCGGCGTCACCGTCCAGGCCGACCCCGACGACCCGCCGGGGCCTGACGCCTCGGGGCCCGCCGGGTCCGTGGAGCCCGCGGAGCCCGCGGAGCCCGCCGGGCCCGAGGACGCCGGGCCCCCGGAGATGACCGCGCCGATGCGCGCCGGCGGCAGCCTGCTCGGCCGGGTGACCGTCCGCCGCGCCGCGCACCGGCCGCGCTACCTCCCGGCCGACCGGGAACTGCTCCGCGAGATCGCCGACCGCGCCGCCCTCGCCCTCGACAACGCCCGCCGCTACACCCGCGAGCACCGCGCCGCCGTCGGCCTCCAGCGCAGCCTGCTGCCGCCCTCCCAGGCCGAGACCGCCGCCGTCTCCACCGCGAGCGTCTACCTGCCGACCGACACCGCCAGCGGCATCGGCGGCGACTGGTTCGACGTGATCCCGCTCTCCTCCGCCCGCGTCGCCCTGGTCGCCGGGGACGTCGTCGGCCACGGCCTCGCCGCCAGCGCCACCATGGGACGGCTCCGCACCGCCGTCCGGACACTCGCCGACCTGGACCTCGAACCGGACGAACTGCTGGTCCACCTGGACGACCTGGTCGCCCAGCTGATGGTCGAGGCCGAACTGCCGGACGAGGAGGGGGACCCGGACGACCACCAGCAGGCCGTCCCCTTCGGCGCCACCTGCGTGTACGCGGTGTACGACCCGGTGTCGCGGCGCTGCGCCATGTCCTCCGCCGGACACCCGCCGCCGGCCGTCGTCGCCCCGGACGGCACCGTCACCTACGTGCCCGTCCGGCCGGGACCGCCGCTCGGCGTGACCGGACTGCCGTTCGAGATGACCGAGGTCGAACTGGCACCGGGCAGCCTGCTCGCGCTCTACACCGACGGCCTGATCCAGGGGTACGGCGACGACCTCGACCAGGGCATGGCCGAACTGGGCCGCCGCCTGACCGCCGCCGCCACGGGCCCGGCGACCGCCGCCGGTGGCGCCCCCGGCACCGCGGCGCTGCGCGACCTCGGACGCGAGGTCGTCGCCGGACTGCCGGCCCACCGGCTCACCGACGACGTCACCCTGCTGCTCGCCCGCACCCGTGCGGTACCGCCCGAGGCCACCGCCGGCTGGACCCTGGAGGCCGACCCGGCCGGCGTCGCCCGGGTCCGGGAGTCCGCCACCGAACAGCTCCGTGCCTGGGGGCTGGAGGAGCTGGTGTTCACCACCGAACTGGTGCTGAGCGAACTGGTCACCAACGCGATCCGCTACGCCGGCGGCCCGGTCGGCGTCCGACTGATCCGCGCCGAACGCCTCACCTGCGAAGTCTCCGACCCGAGCGCCACCCAGCCCCGGATGCGCCGCGCCCGCCTCACCGACGAGGGCGGCCGCGGCCTCTACCTGGTCGCCCAGCTCACCACCCGCTGGGGCAGCCGCTACACCCGCCAGGGCAAGACCATCTGGGCCGAACAGGACCTCCCCTGAGCCCCGCAGCCCCTCTGTTCTCACCGCCCATCGCCTGCGCGCCTTCACAAAAATATGTCGACCGGTCTACCGAATCTCGCTGAATATACCGACCGGTCTACAGATTTCTGCTCGCCCGCTCCACCCCGCCCACCCCCAGTGGAGCAGAAAGTCGGACCCGCCGACTTTCTGCTCCACCCGCAGGGCACCCAGCCCCGCGAATCCGGCAGCGATACGCCCGTACACAGAAAGTCGGACCGGCCGACTTCCTACTCCACCCCCACAACCCCCATCGGCCCACACCTGTACACGAGCACCCACCATCGGGGCCCCCACAAGAAGGCACCCCTGCACAGAAAGTCGAACCGGCCGACTTCCTACTCCACCTCCACAACCCCCATCAGCCCCCACCCCACACAGGCACCCACCCTCGTGAGCCCGTCAACAAGGCACCCCTGCACAGAAAGTCGAACCGGCCGACTTTTGAATCCGGGCCGGTGCGGCGCTGGCTACAAATATCTCGATCGGTCTACATATTTCTTCCTCGGATTCGACGGACCGGAGCAGAAGTCGATCAGCGATCAACGATCACGGGCAGCGGTCGAGGGCGGAGTGGCGGGTGCAGGCGGCATGTCGGCTCCACCGGCAGTCGTGCCGGATCATCCGGGTCGCTCAGCCCTCACGCCTCGGCAGTCCCACGCCTCCGGCCGACAGGGGAACAGCGGGCCAGACTCACGCCGGGCTGCCGGGCTGCCGGGCGGCCGGGCGGCCGGGCTGCGCACGATCCGACTCTGTTCGTCGGCAACCGGAGTCGTTCACCAGGGCTCACACGAGGCCTTTGCAAAGCAGAAGCCTTCGACGGGCCGAATGTCAGGCCAAGACCCTGCCGACAACACCGCAGGGCACGAAGCGTCGACCCCGCAATTGCGGGGGTGGCTCCTGGTGCGTCACGAGGAACTCGTCGGCCCCGGCACCGGCCTCGGCGTCGGCGGGAATCGCCTGGGGATGCGCACCGCTCGGCACCCGGGTTGGGGGGGAAGTGCGGGGAGCCGGCCGGGCGGTGCGGACACGCCCCCGATCCGACCAATGCGGGCGGGTTGCCGCCCTCCACCGGTGTGATTGGTGCTCTGATCTGCCAACTCACCCGTCAAGGAGAGACATGCGTACTCGCACCACCCTCGCCGCCTGCGCCCTCGCCGCCGCCGCGGTCCTCGCCGGCGGTGGCACCGCCGCCGCCGACTCGGTCGCGGAGGGCGTGGCGGTCGGATCCCCCGGTGTCCTCTCCGGCAACCAGATCCAGATCCCGGTCCACATCCCGATCAACATCTGCGGCAACTCGATCAACCTGATCGGCGCCCTGAACCCGGCCTTCGGCAACACCTGCGTCAACGCCTGATCCGGCCCCACCAGCGCGGGCCCACCCCCTCCAGGGCGGGCCCGCGCCCGTATGCCGGGCGGCGGTCCGGATGGGTGCGCCCGAGTGGCTCGTACACGATGTACCGCCCCATGCTGGGACGACAACCCAGCGAGGTGCCGATGTTCGACGAGAGCTTCGCCTTCCCCAGGAGCCTGCTGACCCCGACGACCGGCGCCACCGGCCGCGGCGCGGTGATCGGAGCCGGCATCGCCGGCCTGGTCGCCGGCTACGAGCTCCAGCGCCGGGGCTTCGACGTCGTCCTGTACGAGCGGCTGGACCGCCCGGGAGGCCGGGTCCGGACCCACCGCTTCTGGGACGGCACGTACGCGGACCTGGGAGCCATGCGGGTCCCAGCGAACCACCACTGCATCCTGCACTACATCTCCGCGTTCGGGCTGCGGACCAGGCCCTTCGTGAACTTCAACCCCGCCGCCTACTACCACCTGCGCGGCCGGCGCGTCCGGATCCGGGAGGGGCGGTCGCTGAGCTCCGTGTACGCGCTGCGCGCCGAGGAGCACGGCGCGCCGCTCGACGTCCTGGACCGGCTGCTGCGGACGGTGTGGAGGTCGCTGAGCGCGGACCAGCAGCGGCGCCTGCTGTCCGGCCGGTGGGACGACCCGGCGCTCGACCGGCTGACCACCGTGTCCCTCTGGCAGTACGTCCACGAGCGCCTCTCCCCGGACGCCTGGCACCTCCTCGGCCACGCCAGCGGTCTGGCGCACTACGAGCAGTCGTGCCTGCTGGAGGTCCTCGTCGACTACTTCGGCCTCTTCCACCTCGGCCAGGTGGAGCTGGTCGACGGGATGGACACCCTGGTGCGGGCCTTCGTCCGGGCGCTGCGGCCGGGGACGCTCCAGCTGTCCACCCGGATCGACGAGATCGCACTGACCACCCGGGGCGGCGTGCGGGTGCAGGGGACCCGGCTGGGCAGCGCGGTCTCGGACCTGTTCGACTTCGTGGTCTGCTGCGTCCCGGTACCGGCCCTGGACCGGATCGGCTTCCGCCCCGCCCTGCCGCACCACCAGCAGCACGCGATCCGCGGCATCAGCTACGCCAGCAGCACCAAGGTCCTGGTGCACACCCGACGGCGCCGCTGGGAGCTGGCGGACGGGATCTTCGGCGGCGGCAGCTTCACGGACATGCCGATCCAGCAGTGCTGGTACCCGTCGGACAACGCCCGCGCCGTCGCGGACGGGAGCGTCGACGGGGGGACCGCCGGGGGCAACGGCAACGGCAGCGGCGGCGGCAGCGGCTCCGGCTCGAACGGCCGCCGGTACGACGCCGGACCGGACGGCATCGGGCACGGCCTCGGCATCGAGCACAGCACCGGGCTCGGCACCGGGCTCGGCACCGGCAACGGATCCGTTGGCCCGAACGGCAGGCGACCCGCCGGCAACGGCTCGAACGGCAACGGCCCGGCCGGCAGCGGCTCGAACGGCAACGGCTCCCACGCGGGGCCGCACCTGGTCGCCCTCGACCCCGGCCGTTCGCACGATGCCGCGGTCCTCACCGGCGCCTACCTCTGGGGCGCCAGTGCCCGGCGGTTCGCGACGCTCCCGCAGGCCGAACGCGACCTGCTGGTGCTCACGTGCCTTGAGCAGCTGCACCCCCTCATCCGCGACGACGTCGACGACGTCGTGCACTGGAACTGGGACGACCAGATCGGCCTGGGCGGCGGCGCGTTCGCCCACCTCGCGCCCGGCGAGCACACCCGCTACCTGGGCGGCCTGGGCACCCCGCACCCGGTCGACGACCCGCGGATCTACTTCGCCGGCGAGCACCTCTCCGCCGCGCACGCATGGATGCAGGGCGCCGCGCAGTCGGCACTCGACGCGGTGCTCCAGGTACTCGACCGGGCGAGACGGTCCGGCACCGCCACCACGGGGAGCCGACCGTGAACGGCACGAACGGGAACGGCACGAACGGGAACGCCACGGCCGGGAACGGCACGGCCGGGAACGGCAGCGGCCCGGCGGGCCGGCTGCGGCGTGAGGACCTCCGGTCCCTCTTCGCCCCGCCCGCCGCCGGGGCCGAACTGGTCGGCCTGGAGGTCGAGAACGGCGTGGTCGACCCCGAGACCGGCCGCGCCGCCCGCTACGGGGGCCCGGGCGGGATCGAGGAGGTCCTGAGGACGGTGCTGGAGGAGTGGGGCGGCGAGCGCCTGGCGGACGCCGGGCGGCTGACCGGGGTCGCCCTGCCGGACGGCGCCCGCGTCACGCTGGAGCACGGCGGGCAGCTGGAGTACTCCTCCGTCCCGCTCCCCGGGCTCGCCGCGGCCGTCGACGGCACGCGGGAGGTGCTGGAGCGGCTGGCCGAGCTGGTCGGACGGTTCGGGCTGGCCCTGCTGCCCGGCGCGCAGCTGCCGTTCGACCGGGTCGACGCGATGGAGTGGGTGCCGATGGTGCGCGGCGCCGTCATGCGGGACTACTTCCGACGGCTCGGTGCGGCGGGGAGCGGGGCGACGCGCGTCATGGCGCTCTCGCTGTCCGCCCAGGTGCACCTGGACTACCTCTCGGAGCGGGACTTCACCGAGAAGCTGCGGATGCAGATGGCGGCCTCCTCGACGGTCACCGCCCTGTTCGTCAACTCGCCGCTGGACAACGGACGTTCGAACGGCCTGCTGTCGCACCGGTCGCGGGACTGGCTGCGGATGGACCCGGACCGCTGCGGCATCATGCCGCCGGCCCTGCGGGACGGCGTCGACGCCGACGCCGTCATCGACTGGGCCCTCGGCCTCCCGATGATCTACCACCGGGGCCCGGACGGGGGCTACCGCCCCGCCCCCGCACGGCCGTTCGGCACGATCCTGCGCGAGGGCTTCGACGACGGCGGCTTCCCGCAGTACGGGGACTGGGTCTCCCACATGTCGCAGACCTGGACGGCGGTCCGGGCGCGCCGGACCCTGGAGCTGCGGGCCGGGGACGGCCCGCCGTACCGGCACTTCGCGGCCGTACCGGCCCTGTGGGTGGGGCTCAGCTACCACCCGCCGTCGCGGGCGGCGGCGTGGGAGCTGCTGCGGTCCTACAGTGCGGCCGACCACCGGGCGGCGATGGCCGCGCTGCCGTCCGAGGGCCTGCGCACGCTGCTCGGCGGCGACCGTGTGCACGACCTCGCGGCGGAGCTGGTCCGGCTCGCCCGGGCCGGTCTGAGCGCCCGGGTCGGGGACGGTCTGGAACCCCCGAAGGTGCTGGACTACCTCGACCCGCTCGACGAGCTGCTGCACACCCGGAAGACCTTCGCCGAACAGTGCGCGGACCGCTGGGCGACCGACCTCCGGCACGAACCGCGCCGCTACGTCGCGGAGTTCCGCGTCTGACCCGTCCCGCCGGGGCCGGACGGGAAGGGGCGGAAGGGGCGGAAGCGGCGCCCCGGCACGCCCCCCCCCCCGGTGCCCCGGCCCGAACCACGCAGCCTCGCCCGCGCCGGACAGCTGGAACGCCGGAACGCCAAGACCCCGGACAGCCGGACAGCCGGAACGCCGGAGGGCCGGTCCCGACCGGGACCGGCCCTCCGGCGCGCGCGGTCGCGTCAGTGCCGGCGGCTCAGGCCCTGGTCGATCGCCGTGATCAGCTCACCGTCCGGGGTGTCCCCGTCGAGCGACCAGATCATGGCGCCGCCGAGGCCCTCGTTGCGGACGTAGGCGGCCTTGGTGCGCAGCACGGTCGCGTCGTCGTACGTCCAGAGGGTGTTGCCGTCGAAGATCCAGGCGTGGCCGTTCTTCTGGCCCCGGTAGAGCTTGTAGGTGCCCGACTCGGCGAGCTTCTTCAGCGCCTTGTAGTCCTCGGTGCCGGCCGTCCAGGTCGCCGGGGCGGGGCCGGCGGCGGGCTGCCCGAGACCGTCGCCGCCGCCCGTGACACCGGTCCAGCCCTGGCCGTAGAACGGGAGGCCGGTCACCAGCTTGCGCGCGGGGGCGCCGCGCCGGAGCCAGGCTTCGACGGTCTGGTCGACGCTGAAGTCCTTCTTGGCGTAGAGGGCGGACTGCTGGGCGGTGGTCTTCTCGCCGGAGACGTGGAAGTCGTAGCCCTGGAGGTTCACGAAGTCGAAGTCCCGGATGATCTTCGAGACCTCGAAGCCCGCGTCGATCTTGGCGGGGGCGGTGGGCACGTACGCGCTCAGCTCGTAGTGCTTGCGCTTGGGCAGCGACTTGCCGTACGCGTCGATCTGGGTGCGGAACTCGTGGACGAGGGCGGTGAAGTTCTTCTTGTCCTCGGGGCGGATGCCGTTGCCGGGGGCGCCCTCGGAGCCGGGCCACTCCCAGTCGAGGTCGATGCCGTCGAAGAGCCCGGCCGCCGCCCCCGCGCCGCCGCGGGCGCCGTCGGCCGGCAGGTTGCCCTTGAGGTAGAGGTCGATGCAGGAGGAGACCAGGGCCTTGCGCCCGGCGGCGGTGCGCACCGCGTCCGAGAAGTAGGCCGATCCGCTCCAACCGCCCAGCGAGATCATCAGCTTGAGGTCCGGGTGCGCGGCCTTGAGCTTGCGCAGCTGGTTGAAGTTGCCGGCCAGCGCCTGGCCGTCGGCGTCAGCCGCGCCGTCGACCGACTCGGCCGCGCCGACCGGGCGGACGTAGTCGGCCCAGCCGTCGGAGCCGGGGCCGCCGATCTGGCAGGTGCCGGCCGAACCGACGTTGCCGAAGGCGTAGTTGATGTGGGTGAGCTTGCCGGCGGTGCCGCTCGTCTCCAGGTCCTTGACGTGGAAGTTGCGGGCGTAGATGCCCCACTGGATGAAGTAGCCGACCCGCTTGTAGGCGGCGGATCCGTGCCGGCCGGAGTCGGCGGCGCCGTCGAGGTCGGCCGCGGCGGCGGCCGGTGCCAGCGGGGCGAGGAGGCCGAGGACGGCTGCCGCGGCGACGCCGAGGGTCAGCCGGGTGGTGGATCTGCGAGGCGTGGAACTGGGACGCATGACGAGATCACCCCTAGTGCGGTGGGGGCCGCACGGTCGTGGGAAACGGAGGACTGCGGCAGGGAGACCACCGCCCCGCACGGCGACCCGGAGGACGAACCGCCCCCGGGAGCCCGCCGGACGGGGCGCGACGACTCAACAGGGGTAGGTCTAGACCTGTCAACCGATTCAGGCAAAGGTTTTGCAAACGCCGCACCTCTGGCGGCGGATCGCCCCCGCACGACCCAAGTTCCCCGGGGTTTCGATCAACTGACGCCCAGTCCGGTACCGGCGGCACCGGCGGCGTCCGCCCCGCGGTCCGACCGGAGCGGCGGCCGGACCGTCGCGGGGCTCGCCTCAGGCCAGGGCGAGGAAGAGCTTCTCCAGCTCGGCCTCGCTCATCGGCGGCGCGTCGCCGTCCGCCGTGGCCATGCACTGGCGCATGCCGCTGGCCACGATCTTGAAACCGGCCCGGTCGAGGGCGCGGGACACCGCCGCGAGCTGGGTGACGACGTCCTTGCAGTCACGCCCGGCCTCGATCATCGCGATCACGCCGGCGAGCTGACCCTGGGCCCGGCGGAGCCGGTTCAGGACCGCGCCGACCGAATCCTCGTCGACCTGCACAACCAGCCACCTTCCAGATGAAATGTCGTGAACGAGTGTACCGGGAGGGGTATGGCCGACGGGTGTCCGCGCCGTCACCGGCCCACGGGTCCGCCCCCCGCGGCACGGCCCCGGCGACGGCGCGGACACCGGCGCGCTCAGGCCCCGGCCGGCCGGTCCGCCGAGGCAGCCGAGGCAGCCGCCGACGCCGACGTCCCGGGCTCCCCGGGCTCCCCGGGCGCCGCCTGCTCCGCCGCCCGCCACGCACCGTAGCCGCCGAGCAGGTCGAAGACGTCCCGGAAGCCGTGGTGGCGCAGCAGGCTGGCGGCGACGGAGGAGCGGTGACCGCCGGCGCAGTGCAGGACGAGCGGCCGGTCGGCGGGCAGTTCGTCGAGGCGTCGGGGCAGGTCGCTCAGCGCGATGTGCAGGGAGCCGGGGATGAACCCCTCGGCCCGCTCCGAGCAGCTTCGGACGTCGACCACGGCGGGCGTCCGCACGGCCTCCCCGGCCCCGCCGCGCGACCCGTCCCCACCGGCCGCCACGGCCGCCCCGGGTACACCGCCCGCCCCGGGCACCCCTCCCGCCCCGGCGAGCGCGGCGCGCAGCTGGTGGACGGTGAGGCGGCCGGCGGGTACGAGGTCGTCGGCCAGGGCGGCGAGCGCCGCGTCGGCGCCGGACAGGTAGCCGGAGACCCGGTCGAAGCCGATCCGGGCGAGGCGGGTGACGGTCTCCCCCTCACGGCCCGCGGGGGCGACGACGAGGAGGTCGGCGTCGGGCGCGAGGACGGTTCCGGCCTGCTCGGCGAAGCGGCCGTCGGCGGGGACGTTGATCGAGCCGCGCAGGTGGCCCGCGCCGAACTCCTGCGGGTCGCGGGCGTCGACCACGACCGCCCCGGCGGCCCGGCGGGTGCGGAACTCCTCGACGGAGAGCGGCCGTTCGGCCTGCGCCGGGTCGAAGAGCCGGTGCTCCCGGCGGTTGAGTTCGGCGTCGTAGCCGAAGTAGCCGGGCGCGGCGCCCTGGCCGGCGGTGACGATGGCGACGAACCGGTCCACGTCCATCGGGGCGCAGGCGTAGTTGGTGGCGCGCTGAACCCCGATGGTGGAGTGCCGTTCGGCGGAGAGGTTCTTGCCGCAGGCCGATCCGGCGCCGTGGGCCGGGAAGACGCGGACCTCGTCCGGGAGGGCCATGAGTTTGCGCTGGACGCTGTCGTGGAGCATCCGGCCGAGTTCGTCGGCGGTGACGCCCGTGGAGGCGAGCAGGTCGGGGCGGCCGACGTCGCCGACGAACAGCGCGTCGCCGGTCAGCACCCCGTACGGGACGGTGTCGTCGGCGTGCTCGTAGACCAGGACGCTGATCGACTCGGGGGTGTGGCCGGGGGTTTCGAGGATCTCCAGGGTGACGTCGCCCAGGCTGATCCGCTCCCCGTCGGCGAGGCCGCGGATCTCGTACTCGGTCTCGGCGCGCCGGCCGTAGCCGATCCAGGCGCCGGTGCGGGCCGCGAGTTCGAGGTGGCCGGCGAGGAAGTCGGCGTGGAAGTGGGTGTTGACGACGGCCTCGACGGTGAAGCCGTGCGCCTCGGCGTCCGCGACGTACTCGTCGACGTCGCGGCGCGGATCCACCACCACCGCACGGCCGGTGGTCTCGTCGGCGATCAGGTAGGAGGCCTGGGAGAGGCAGTCGAGGTAGTGCTGGGCGAAGTACACATCGGCTCCTGAACATACGGGTGGGGGTATCCGTCTTGCTCCCAAGCATACCCCCGTGGGTATTATTGGCCTCGTCCAGTCGGACAGCGGGGCCCGATGCGCCCCGCCGCGGACGACCGCCGCCCCCACCGTGCAGGGCCCGGCCCCAGCCGGCCACCCGCCCGCCGAGCGGTTTCCGGATCCCCCCGATCGCACCACCCCGCACCGGAGTTCACCCATGCCTTCCTCCGACGACGACCACCCCGGCACCGCCACGGCCGACACCCCCACGGCGCGCACCCCCGCCGCCGACACCCCCGCCGCCGCCAGCCCCGCCGCCGACAGCCTCACGGCGGGCACCCCGGCGAGCACCCCCGACGGGCCGGACAGCCCCGACAGGCCGGGGATATGAGCACGCTCGTCCTCGCCCTGGTCGCCGGCGCCGTGGTGGGCCTCACACTCGGCGGACTGGGCGGCGGCGGCAGCATGCTCACCGTCCCCGCCCTGATCTACCTGCTCGGCTTCACCCCCGCCCACGCCGGCACCGCCGCCCTGCTCATCGTGGCCGTCACCTCGCTCACCGGCCTGTTCGCCCACGCCAGGGCCGGCCGGGTCCGCTGGCGGACCGGGCTGCTGTTCGCCGCCGCCGGCCTGCCCGTCGCGGCGGCCGCCGGCGCGCTCTCGGCCCGTCTGCCCCCGGGCCTGCTCACGGTCGCGTTCGCAGTCCTCGCCGCGCTGGCCGCCTGGCGGATGCTCGCCCAGGCCCGCACCCCGGAGGACGGCGCCCGGCCCGCGGACACCCCCCGTACGCCCGCGGACACCGCCCGCCACCACCGCGGGCCCGGCCCCGACGACACGACCGCGACCCCGACGGCGGGCGGCGGCCCCGCGCGCTCGGCAGCCGCCGGGGCCGGGCTCGGCGCGGTCACCGGACTGCTCGGCGTCGGCGGCGGGTTCCTCGCCGTCCCCGCCCTGGTGTCCGTGCTCGCGTTCACGATGGCCGAGGCCGTCGGCACCAGCCTCCTGGTCATCAGCGCCAACTCGCTGGCCGCCCTGGTCCCGCGACTGGGCTCGACCGGTGCGCTCGACTGGGCGGTCGTCGCCCCGTTCACCGCCGCCGCCGTGCTCGGCGCCTGGGACGGCAAGCGCCTCGCGGAACGGTTCAGCGGGCGCACCCTGCGGACCGTCTTCGCCGCCGCCCTGATCGCCGTCGCGGCCCTGATGCTCGTCGACGCACTCGTCTGACGGCGACCGGCGCCCCCACCCGGCCACCACCCGACCCCCACCCGGTCACCACCCCGACCGGACCCGCCCCCACTCCCCCACTCCCCCGCACCCCCGCACCCCCGCAGGAAGGACCCACCCCATGACCACGCCCACGACCGCACCCCTGACCGTCGAGCAGCTCCTCCCCCGGCTCCAGCGGCTCACCGTCATCGACGTCCGCTCCCCCGGCGAGTACGCCGCCGGGCACATCCCCGGCGCCCACAACATCCCGCTCGACCGGCTCGACGACGCCGTCCCCGCCCTGCGCAGGGCGGCCGGACGCGGCGGACTCGCCGTCGTCTGCGCGACCGGCAACCGCTCGCGGACCGCGTGCGGGACGCTCGCCGCCGCCGGGGTCGCCGCGCGCAGCCTCACGGGCGGCACCTCCGCCTGGGCCGGGAGCGGCCACCCCCTCGACCGCGTCGCGGGCGCCCGGGCCGTCTGGGGCATGGAGCGCCAGGTCCGCCTCGCGGCCGGCTCCCTGGTCCTCCTCGGCGTCCTCGCCGACCTCGTCCTCCCCGGCGCCCGCTGGCTCGCCGCAGCGGTCGGCGCGGGACTCGCCTTCGCGGCCGTCACCGACACCTGCGCCATGGGCGCCGTCCTCGGACGGCTCCCCCACAACCGCCCCCGCCGCGGCGCGCCCGACCTCGACTCCGTCCTCGCCGCTCTCGACCGCTGACCCCCGCACCGCGCACGCACCGCCGCACACCGCCGCACACCGACCGGGGACGGCGTGGGCTCCTGCGAAGCCGCAGCGGGCCCGCGCCGCCCCCGGGCGGGAGCCGACGCCACCGCGAACGTGACACGGACGTGAACCACGGACGTGAACCACGGACGCCCACGGGACGTCAGCGCGGATGTCACCAGTGCATCAACGACGCCTCACCGGCGCCCCAGACCGAGTAGATCCGCGCCCGGAGCACGTAGCTGCGCCCCTTGAAGAGCTTGACGTCCAGGCGGCCGTTGCGGTCCTCGCCGCTGTCGTCCTCGGCCGTGACGTACCTCAGCTCGCCGTTGATCCGCTCGAACAGGGCCATCACCACGTCGGCGTCCCCGAAGGTGGCGATCGCGTACTTGCGGGTCTCGGCCGGCGTGATCTCGAAGTCGGCCTGATCACCGACCCCCGTGGGCAACAGCGCGGACACGCGCGGCTGCAGCGCGTGGGGCCGGGCCACCAGCGTCGGGTACCACCTCAGGACTTCCTCCTTGTCCGTCGCCGAGAGCGACAACGGCTCGGGGATGCCGTCCAGACGGAGCCGCTTGGGGCGGAGGATCCATCCGGGCTGGATGGGGTACTCCATGACCGAGTCCTTGTCGAAGGGCGAACCGGTGACTTCGGACGGGTCCAGCTTGCGGATGATGTTGAAGATGGTCGTGGCCCGGTCCCACTCGTTGGGGGGCTGGGCGAGGGCCTCGATGACCACCTCTTTGTCCCAGGTGATGCCGGCGTTCGGGTTCTGGTGCTCGTGCTCGAAGCCCAGGACGTGCCCGAGTTCGTGCAGCGCCGTGGAGCGGCCCGACTCGTCGGTGAGGTCCCAGCCGTAGCTGGTGGTGGGCGCCTGCCGACTGATCTGCAACACCCCCCGGCCGACGGCGGACTCGGACTTGTCCCCCTTGAAACTGATGCGGACCTCGGCCTCCGAACGGTCGGCGACCTCTCGGAAGTCCAGGCCGATACCCAGGTCCTCCCACTCCTGGATGGCACTGCGGACGGCGTCGGCCTGGCCGGGCGGGCGGTCGGGGCCGCCTTGGTCGAGGAAGCAGTAGTGCAGAACGGTGCCGTTCAGCCACTTGCTCCTCGTCTGGAGTATTGCGCCGGCCCGATCCGGGGCCAGGCCTAACCGGGGAACTCGTGGGGCGGACGGTTTCACAGAACAGAGCTGCGACGCCGGGTAGGCCGCCGCTCTCTTTCCACCAGCCATGAGGAGATCCTCCCATCTGCGAACCAGCGCACGGGTGCGACTGGTTGAGGACGGCTGGGGTGGCTGTCGGGCCTCTGGAAATCCTTCCTTCATCGTCTCGCCGTCCGGGCGGTACCACAACCCTCGACCGGCGTCCAGATAGGGCGGAGGGTCAGATGGCCGAGCCGGGAGCGGCCGTGACACCCCCTCGGCCACGCTCCGCACCCGGGCGACTACGGCGACGCCGTGTCACCACCCGGCTCCGGCGGGTGACTCCGGGGCGGCCGGACGCCGCCACCCTCACCGCTCGGCATCAGCCCCACCCGCACCCGCACCCGCACCCGCACCCGCCGGACGGTCGTGGTCGGGCCACACGGTGATGTGATCGCGCTCCAGGACCAGCCGCACCCGGTCCGCCAGCCCCAGCGACTCGGTGAACTCGCGCGGCAGCTGGAGCCGGCCGACCCGGTCCAGCACCGTGTACTCCTGCGCGGTGAGCGCGCCCTCCGCGCCGGTGGCCTCCGTGTGGCGCAGCACCTCGGTGGAGGTGCGCCCGTCGCGGATCCGCACCGTGCGGCTGACCTGGTCGGCCACCAGGGCGTCGTGCGTGACGATCAGCACGGTGGTGCCCAGCTCGCTGTTGGCGGTGCGCAGGGCCCCGAAGATCTCCTCCGAGGTGGCGGTGTCCAGCTCGCCGGTGGGCTCGTCGGCGAGCAGCAGCCGCGGCTCGTTGGCCAGCGCGATGGCGATCGCCACCCGCTGCTGCTCACCGCCGGAGAGCCCGGCCGGGGTGCGGTCGGCGGCCCGGGCGATACCCATCAGGTCGAGCAGTTCCATCGCCCGGGCGGCGCGCCGGCCGCGCGGCACGCCGACGTAGCCCATCGGCAGCTGCACGTTCTCGCGGGCCGTCAGGTAGGGCAGCAGGTTGCGCGCGGTCTGCTGCTGGATCACCCCGACGGTCCGGCGCCGGTAGGCGGTCCGCTCGCGCCGCTTGAGCGTGCCCAGGTCCGTGCCGGCCACCTCGGCGGTACCGGCGCTGGGGGCGTCCTGGCCGGCCAGGATGCCGAGCAGGGTGGACTTGCCGGAGCCGGACGCGCCGACCAGGGCCGTCATCTCGCCCTCCCGCACGGTCAGGTCGAGCCCCTGGAGGGCCTGGACCTCGACCCCGTCACGGGCGCGGGTGCCGGTGCGGAAGATCCGCACCAGGCTCTCGCACACCACCATGGGCCGGTCGGCCCCGGACGCGGATCGGTCGGTCCCGGACGCGGGCCCGCCGGTCGGCCGGACGGTCACAATGCCTCCCCCAGTCGTAGCACGGCGCCGAGTCCGCGGCGGCGGCTGATCGCCGCCTCCAGGACGGCGGCCGCCGTCATCAGCGCCACCAGTGCGACGCCGAGCGCCGCGGTGGTCGTCCAGTCGATGTGCGTGGCGGGCTCGAACGGCCCGCCGGTGACCGCCCCCAGCCGCAGGCCGGAGCCGAGCGCGACGGGCAGCAGCAGACCGAGCGCGGTGCCGCCGACCGCCGCCGCCAGCAGCAGCGGCACCAGTTGGAGCAGTTGCAGACCGAGCACCGCCCGGCTGCCGATCCCCAGGGTGCGCAGGTAGGACGTCGTACGGGCGCGTTCGGTGGCGCTGAGCAGCAGGTCCAGGGCGAACGTGCCGAGTGCGAGCAGCAGGCCGAGCACGGTGGTGACCTGGAAGGCGACCCGGGCCGTGCGCGCCAGCCCGTCCGTGCGGAGCGCTTCGAGCTCGCCGCTCCGGGACCGGAACTCGACCTGCTGCCCGAACTTCCCGGTCGGGGCGAGCTGCGCGACGGCGGCGGTACGCACCTCGGCGGGGTCCGGATCCGGTCCGCCGGCGGGCGGGTAGAGCAGGAGGGCGGAGGGGTGGTTGGCCTGGGCGGGCAGGCGCAGCGCGGACGGGCCGGTGAACACCAGCAGCGCCCCGGAGCCCGGCCCGTCACCGAGCACCGGCCCGTCGCCGAGCACCGGCCCGAGCACCGGGTCGCGCAGCGCCTCCTCGGGCAGGCCGCCGACCACGTGGACCAGGGCGCGGCCGGTGCCGAGCGCGGACAGCTCGAAGGTGCCGCCGGGGAACCGGGCGGCGAGCGCCGGGTCCGCCAGGGCGGTGAGCACGGGCACGTCGCCGGCGGCGCCGCTCCGCCCGACCGGAGCGTCGGCGCCGTCGGCGGCCAGCAGGGCGCGGGCCACCGGGGAGGACGGGTCGGCGGCGCCCAGGGCGGCGGCGTCCAGCCCGACGAACCGGGCGCCGGGGAAGGCGGTGCCGTCGTCCTGCGCGACGATCTCCCCGCGCGCGCCGGTGACGGTGACCTGCCGCCCCGCGACGGGGACCGGCGGCAGGTCGCCGGCGAGCCGGTCCGTCGGCCCGACCAGGGCCACCGACGCCCCGCCGGTGCGCCAGTCGGCGAGCTGCGCCTGGCCGTCCGCGAGGGTGCGCGGTATCAGTCCCCCGTAGACGCCGTAGCCCAGGGCCAGCACCAGGACCAGCAGGGAGAGCGCGGCCGCGCCGCTCTGCGCCCCGGCCCTGGCGAGCGCCACCAGCGGGACCAGGCCGCGCGAGCGCCGCGCCGAACGGGCCGCCCGGCGCACCAGCGGGGGCAGCAGGCGGAGCAGGACCCCGACCGTGACCAGCGCCAGGAGGACCGGCGCGGCGGCGAGTTGGGGGTCGATGCCGGTGCCCGCGTAGGCGCCGCGGGCCCGCAGCGCGACCAGCCCGCCGACGGCCGACAGCAGCACCAGGGCCTCCAGGACGATCCGGCGCGAGCGCGGCACGGGTCGGCTCCGCCCGGCCGACACCAGCAGCACGGCGGCCGGCGCGCACCAGACCAGCAGGGCGGCGACCAGGACGGGCACCGGCGAGCCGAGTTCGGCGCCCCTCGGCGCGAGCGCGCGGCCGAGCGCCCAGCCCACCGCGGCCCCGGCGCCGACCGCCACCGCGGCCTCCGCCAACAGGCGGCCCGCGATCCCGAGCAGCCCGGCGCCGCGGGAGAGTTGGAGCGCGAAGGCGCCGGCCCGGCGGCGGGTGCCGAGCCGGGCGGCGGCGACCGCGGTGGCCACCACCATGGCGAGCAGCCCGGCGAGCGCGAAGCTCTGCAGTTGCTCGATGCGCTGACGCTGGGCCGCGAAGCCGTCCAGCTCCGGGCCGAGCCGCTCGGCGACGTTGACCGAGGGCACGATCTGGCCGGCCAGCATGCAGGAGTCCCCGACGCCGAACCCGCACAGCTTCTCCGGCCCGGCGACGCGCAGCTCCCTCAGGGCGGACTGCAGTCCGGCGAGCCCGTCCGGTGTGGCGGCGGGCCCGGAGCGGTCGGTGGCCACCGGCAGCTCCCAGGCCACACCGACCGCGAGACCCTGCGCCGCGATCATCTCGATCCCGCCGGAGCTGGTCAGCATCTGGCCGTGGAGTTCCTGGCCGGCGTTGGTCGACACGGTCCACGGGGCGACCAGCATCGGGGACCGCTGCCAGAGCCGGGACGCGCCGCGGTCGGTCCGGAAGATCCCGACCAGGACCACCGGGGCGGACACGCCGCGGCTCGACACCGTGAATCGCTGATCGAGCGTCAGTTCCAGTCTGGCGCGCGTCGCTTCGGACACCGCCACCTCGATCGGGCCCGCCTCGGCGGACGGGAGGCGGAGGTCGGCCTCGGGCTGCCGGGGTTCGCGGCCCTGGAGGTACTCGACCGTCCCGCCCCGGCTGTCGGGCTGCGCGTGGACGAGGCCGAACCCCGGCTCCTTGCCGAACGGCATCGGTACCCCGGGGCCGCTCGCACGCACGCCCTGGGTGGTGACGCGGGCCTGCGGCCTGCCGAGCACGGCGGCCAGTCGCGGACCGGCCGCCGTGCGCACCCGCTCGCCGAGCCCGTCCAGCTCCCGGTCGAGCGAGCCGGCGTCCGACGGTGCGAGCCCGTCCAGGGGAACGGTGGTGGTGCTGGCGGAAACCAGTGGCGCGTACCGCTGGGCGCGCTCCACCCGGTCGGCGAGCGTATCGGCCGCCTGCCGGTCGAACTGCGGCGGCCAGGCCAGCGGGATCGCCGTGAGCAGCACGGTGAGCAGCGCGAGCACGGCCGAGACCGGCCAGGCGATCCGCGCCTCGCGCCGGATCAGGCGCAGTGTCAGCATGTGGGGCTCCCCCCGTCGAAGCGTCCGTCCTCGCGCACTCCGCCGGGCCGGTCCGCGCGCCGTCGCCGGTCGCCCGAACACCGGTCATCCGAAAGCCGGTCGCCCGTGCGCCGGTCATCCGTACGCCGGCCGCCCGAGCGGCGGTCATCCGTACGCCCGCCGCCCGGTCGCTCTCCGTCCGGGCGCCGCACGCCCGCCACCGGGCTCATCCGTCCTCCCCCGCACGCAGGGCCCGGACCAGGTCGACCCGGGCCAGCAGCCGGGTGAGCACCAGCACGGCGAGGGTCAGCAGCAGACCCCCGGCCAGTGCCGTCAGCACGGCGGCGGACCGGCCCGGGTCGACGACCAGGGCCGGGAAGACCGGGCCCGCGTAGTCGTCCAGCACGGTGAGCGCCAGCAGCAGGGCCGCGAGCAGCAGGCCCAACAGCCCTCCGAACAGCACCGGCAGCACCGTCACCGCCACCTGTTCGGCGCGCAGCAGCGCCGTCAGCTCGGCACGCCGCACCCCCAGCGCGCGGAGCAGCGCGAACTCCCGCTGACGGGAGCGGACCGAGCTCACCGCGTGCAGGGCCAGCACGGTCACCGCGAAGAGCGGTGCGGTGAGCAGGACCAGCAGCCAGGCGCAGCGCAGTCCGCCCCGGAACGGGTCGTCCGCCAGACCCGCGGCGACCCTCAGGGCGCTCTGCGGCCGGCCGAACTCGCCGCGGCCGTCGACGGCGGCCCAGGTGGCCGCCGGGTCCGTACTCGCCAGCCACCAGTGGGCGGCGACCGGCGGGGCGGCCCCGGCGAGCGTGCGGTTGGCGGCGAGCGTGCGCACGTCCAGCAGCAGGTGGCCCTGGCCGCGGCCGTAGCCGGGCAGCACGTCGACCTCCCCGGTGATCACGACCTTCTGGGTGCTCCGCCCGTCCCGCTCCCAGTTCAGCGGAACGGTGTCGCCGACCCTGGCGTTCACCGCGTCGAGCAGCGCGCGGTCGGCGATCGCGGGCAGCGCGGGCGGCGTCGGCACCAGGGAGCCCCCCGGCAGGGTGCGCAGTGCGGGCGCGCCGTCCGTCACGGGCTGCACCGCGAGGACGGCGTCCGCGCCCAGCGGGTCGAGGGGGTTCTCCGGCTCGTGGGAGCGCATCACGGTGTGCAGCAGCTCGGACCCCCCGCTCTCCCAGCTGCAGGCCTCGGCCTGTTGGGGGCTCTCCTCCGAGCGGCCGTGCTCGGTACCGGGGCAGTCGAGCGCGGACGGGGCGGCGAGGACCTTGCCGGAGCGGGCCCACCCCTGTCCCGGCGGGAGCGCGAGGTCGGTCCGCTCGCCCGCGGCGCCGACGGCCGTGATCTTCGGCAGGCGCAGGTCGAGAGTGGAGCGCAGGACCGTGGTGCCGGGGAAGTGCACCCCGAGCCGACTGAGCGTCAGCGGACCGGCCCGCCGGTCGCCGCCGGCCAGCGGGACGGGCAGGACGTGCGGGCGGCCGTCGGCCGTCAGCGGGACGGTGAGCTGCTCGGTCAGCCCGTCGGCGTCCTGGATCCAGAGCTTCAGGAGCAGGCCGGGTGCCGGGACGGGCAGGTCGGTGCCCGCCTGGACGGTCACCTCCAGCGCGGTCGGCCCGCCGGGCAGTACGAGCCCTTGGGCGGGTACGGCGGTCAGCGGGGCCAGCAGCCCCGCGACCGGGCGGTCGGCCTGGTCCGCCCGGAGGCGCGGAAGCCCCGCCGCGGAGGCCGCCGTGGTGTCGACGGCGACCGTCTGCACCACGGTGGTGCCCACGAAGGCCGTGTGCTCGGCCACCGGGGTGAGTTCCGTGACGCCCGGCAGCGCGGCCAGTACGGCGTGCCGCTGCCCGGGCTCGCCGGACACCCCGGAAAGCCGCAGGTCGGCGCCGACCGTGTAGGCGGCCCGGTCCCGGTCACTGGTCGGCAGCGCGCCCAGCACCCCCGCGGCCAGGCTGCTGCACGCCACCGCCAGCAGCGTCACCAGCACCGGCACGGACTGGCGGCCGGTGTCGCGGCTCAGCCGCCAGGCGCCCAGCGGCAGGACCAGCCCGCGGGCCCGGCCGGCCGCCCGCTCCAGCAGCCGCCCCACCACCGGCAGCACCCGCAGCAGCAGGACGGCGCCGGCCACCGCCATGGCCACCGGGGCCAGCACCAGCGTCGGGTCGACCCAGGAGTCGAACCCGGCACCGGCACCCTTCACCACCACCCCCTCGTAGTGGCGGAGCTGGTAGAAGCCGAAGGCCGCCAGGGCGAGCAGCGCCAGGTCCGCGCCGGCCCGTTGCAGGCCCAGCCGGCGCGGGCTGCGTGCCCGCAGCGCCCGCTGCGCGCCCGGGTCCGCCGCCTGCCGGGAGAGCGGCAGCAGCAGCGCCGCGCCGTGCACCAGGAGCGCGAAGATTGCGGCCCACCAGACCGTCCCGCTGTCGCCCGCGGTCAGACCGGGCACCCCGAGGGCGCGCAGCACGACGGCGAGCAGCGGCTCGGCCAGCAGCAGCCCGCCGGCCGCCGCCGGGACCGCGACGAGCGACCACTCGCCGGCCGCCGCCGCGAGCAGCCGCGCCGCGCCGGCCCCCCGGGCGTTCCGGAGCGCCTGCTCGCCGGCGACCGCGTCGGCCAGCCGGCGGGCGGTCAGGGCGAGGACCACCGCGGCGAGCAGGGCGAGCAGGGCGAGCGGGACGGCGGTCTCGGACCTGGCCGTCAGGACCGGCAGCACCTGGCCGTCGACGGCGGCGGGCAGTCCGCTGCGCACGGCGGTGTCGGCCAGGGCCGGTTCGGCGCCGCGGTAGACCGAGCGGGCGGTGTCGGAGCGGGCGAAGGCGGCCACCCGGTCGCGCAGGGCGGCGAGTTCGGCGAGGCTCGACCGCCCGGTGTCGGGCAGGGCCAGCCAGACGGCGAGCATGCGGCCGTCGAACCCGGGCAGCGCGGCCAGCCGGGCGCCGTCGACCGGTACGAGGGTCTGGCTCGCGCCCTCGGCGCCGCCGAGCCCGGTCCAGAACGCGGCGGCGTCCGGGTCCTGCCGGTAGACGCCGGTCACGGTGAGGGTGAGCGGTTCGCCGGTGCCGGGCGTGCGGATGACCGTGGTGCCGCCGGTGTCCAGGCCGAGCCGGTCGGCGGCGGTCTCGGGGAGGGCGACGCGCAGCCCGTCGCCGACGGCCGGGGCGGCCCCGGGCGCGTCCGGCCAGTCGCCGCTGCGCAGGCGGGCGAAGCGGCCGGGGTCCGGCAGCACCACCGGGAGGACGGGGAGGACGGTCTCGGTGGCCCAGCGGCGCCCGGCGGGCGGCAGTGGAACGTCGACGGTGCCGAGGCCGCGCTGTGCGGTCTCGGTGCGGAACGGGGTGCCGCCCATCGTCCGGACCAGCGCCGAGTGCACCGCGCGGTCGGCCCCGGGCAGGCCCGGCGCCGACCAGCGCGCGGTCACCTCGACCGAGCGGCCGGCGTCGGCGGCCATCCGCTGGCGCACCCCGGCGGTGGCGGCCGACTGGGCCAGCCCGGCCACCGCGGACAGCACCGCCGTCGCCACCAGGATGCTCACGGCGACGGCCGCCAGCACCAGACCGTGCCGGCTGAGCCGACGCCACACCCCCGCCAGTGCCATCCCCTGCTCCCCTCGGCGCCCTCCTCGGCGGAGGGCCGTACGCCACGAGTCCAACTGCCGGACAGGGGTGGGGTTCTGTCGCGACAACCCCACTGTGGTCTGTACCAATCCGATCCCGGAGCCCCATCTTGCACGACGACCCGCCGACTCGACCCGGCCGGTTTCCGATTGACCGCCTTTCTGCCTGAAGGGGCAACCGGGCCGCCGCCGACCGGGCACCCCGAACCGCCGCCGACCCCAACTCCGGACAGCAGGAGCCGACTTGCGCAAGGCCGCACAGGGTGGAGGCGGGCTCGGCCGAGCGGCGGGCCCGCCCGGCGCGGCGGCTCCGACCTGCGGCCGAGCCGGCTACACCACAGGCAGGACGCGCAGGTCACGGCCACCGACCTAACGTGGCGCCATGTCGACAACTCCCCGGTGGCGGAAGGCCGCGCTGCTCGCCGCGCCCGTCGCCGTCCTGCTCGCGCTGGCCGGCCCGCAGACCGCGCTGGCCGCCTCCCCGCCCGCCGGGCCGCCCGCCGCAGCCCTCTCGACGAGCCCCCCGGCCGCCCTGGCAGGCGACCCGGCCACCGACCCGCCGCAGGTGCCCGCGCCCACCACGCGCCGCCCGGTCGGCGCCGCCTCGGTGCACCTGGTGGACACCGCCCGGCACGACCCCTGGCGTCCCGACGCCGCCACCCGCGAACTGATGGCCACCCTCTGGTACCCGGCCCAGTCCGCGCGCGGCGAGCAAATCCCCTACGTCTCCCCCGAGGTGTCCACCGCCCTGTACGGCACCCCGGCCCTCAGCTCGGTGCGGACGGGCGTGAAGGCCCGCACGGTGCCCGCACCCGGACGCCACCCGCTGATCGTGCTCTCCCCCGGCTACGGCTACAGCCGCACCTCGCTCACCGCCCTCGCCGAGGACCTCGCGGCCCGCGGCTACGCGGTGGCCGCGCTGGACCACACCTACGAGACCGTCGTGCAGTTCCCCGACGGACGGGTCGAGACCTGCCTGATCTGCGACGAGGTGGACGACCGGCGGGCGGCCGAGGTCACCCGCAGCCGGGCGAAGGACATCGGCTTCCTGATCGACCGGCTGACCGCCCCCGGGCCCGGACTCGTTCGCGGACTGCAGATCGACCGCACCCGGATCGGCGCGGCCGGCCACTCGATCGGCGGCGCGAGCGCCGTCGAGGCGATGCGCCAGGACGGACGGATCCGCGCCGCCGCCAACCTGGACGGCGACTTCTTCGTGCCGCCGCCGGCCGAGGGCCTCTCCCGTCCGGTGCTGCTCCTCGGCGCCCAGCGGCGCGCCGGCGCGACCCCGACCGCCAACTGGGAGGAGACCTGGCAGCACCTGACCGGCTGGAAGCGCTGGCTGGACCTGCCGGAGGGCGGCCACCTGTCGTTCTGCGACGTGCACTGGCTGGTGGACTCCCTCGGCGTCCGCGACCAGGTGCCGCCCGAGACGGCCCAGGAGCAGTACGGCTCCGTCAAGGGCGCCCGCGCGCTCGCCGCCACCCGGGCCTACCTCGGCGCCTTCTTCGACCGGCACCTGCTCCACCGCCCGAGCCGGCTCCTGGACGCGCCCTCCGCCGCCTACCCGGAGGTCCGCTTCGCCAAGTAGTGCGTCCCGTCGGCGGATCCGCCCGCCCTCCCGGGCGGCAGAACGGCCGGTAGACCCGACCCGACGCGGTGCCGGGTCGGGTCTACCGGCCGCTGCGCGGTGACCGGCCGTCGCGGGTCGGCCCTCACCCGGGCACGGACGGCCGCCGGATCAGTCGATCAACCGGCTCAACCGGCTCAACCGGCTCAACCGGCTCAACCGGCTCAACCGGCTCAACCGGCTCAACCGGCTCAACCGGCCAGGGTGGCGTCCAGCCAGGGGGTGATCACGGCCATCGCCTCGCCGAAGCGCGAGATGGCGCAGTGGCCGGTGTCCGGGATCAGCGCGACCCGGGTGTCCCGGCGGCCCTCGAACACCAGGGTGTCGTCCAGGGGGACGTGGACGTCCTCGGTGCCGTTGACCACCAGCATCGGCCCGTTGGCGCCCCGGTCCAGCAGCGGGCGCAGGTCGAAGGCCGCGAAGGCCTCCTCGCGCTCGGCCGTGCTCGGCATCGCGTCGAAGCCCAGGGCGTTGCCGACGATGCCGTCCATGCCGAAGGCGAAGCCGCGGCCCGGGGCGAAGGACCGTTCCACCGGGCCGCCGAGCACCACGGCGGCGTCCACCGCGCCGGTCAGTCCGGCCCGGGCGGAGTAGTAGCCGCCCATCGAGATGCCGAAGTGGCCGACCCTCCCGTTGCCGATCGTGCGGGCGAAGGCGACCAGTCCGGCGATCACCTCGGCCCCGCCGTCCGGGGTCATCGGCAGGTGGGCGGTCTCGCCGGTGCCGGCGAGGTCGAACAGCAGCAGTCGGGCCGGCAGGGTCAGCGCGAGCTGCTCCCACATGCCGTGCAGGTCGGTCTTCCAGGAGTCCACCCCGCCGCTGGCGAGCACGACCGGCGCGTCGGCGGGCAGGCCGGGGGCCGCCATCAGGTGGACCGGGAGGACGGCCTCGCCGCCGCGGTACGGGACGGCGAGCGTGCGGCGCTCGAACTCCACCGGGAAGCCGGGGGCGGCGAGGACGTACTGCTCGACCTGCCGGGCGAGCGCGGTGCGCTGGGGTTCGTCGGCCAGTGAGGGGAACTTGGCCCAGCCGTATGCCTGCGCGGCCTGGCGGTGGCGCCCGGCCCCGGCGTGCCGGGCTGCGAGGGCGGACCACTCGTGGACCCAGCCGCCGGGCCGGTCGGGCCACATCTCGGTGACGGCGGCGCGGACCGCGTCCACCTCGTCGACGGGCAGGCCGAGGGTCATCTGCGGGTAGCGCTCGACGAACAGGTCCTGCGGGTCCAGGGGCCAGGTGAAGGACATGGTGGTGCCTCCTGCTGCACTTAAAGCCGGAACTCTTGCATTAGCGACTATGCGCCTGGGGGACACTTAACGCAAGCAGTCCTGCCTTAAGGTGGGGCCGAGGTGATCCACACATGACCGAGCAGGAACCGGAGCCGATCCGGCGCCGCCCCGGCGGCCGCGCCGCCCGCGTCCGCCAGGCCGTACTGACGGCCGCCATGGAGGTCCTGGCCGAGGAGGGCGTCGCCCGGCTCAGCATCGCCGCGGTCGCGGCCCGCGCAGGAGTCAACGAGACCACGGTGTACCGGCGTTGGGGCACCCGGGAGAAACTCGTACTGGACGCCATGCTCGCCGGGAGCGACGAGGGCATCCCCGTCCCCGACACCGGGGCCGTCCGCACCGACCTGGCCGCCTTCGCCCGCGCACTGGCCGACTACCTCGCCACCCCGACCGGCCGCGCGGTCGCCCGGGCGGCCGCGCTCAGCTCCGACGACCCCGGCCTCGCCGAGGCCTGGCAGACCTTCTGGCAGTCCCGCCTCGACCAGGCCGGCGCCATCGTCAACCGGGCCGTCGAACGCGGCGAACTCCCGCCGGAGACCGAGACGGCCCTGGCGCTGGAACTGCTCTGCTCCCCCATCCAGACCCGCGCCCTGCTCGGCCACCGCCCGATCGAGCCGGACCTGCCGGAGCGCCTGGCGGACCTCGTGCTGGACGGCCTCGAAGGAAAGGACTAGACGGTTCCGCATGGATCTTCGTGGCCGGCCCTCCGCGGGACCGGCCGATGGCGTGGCCGTCCGGCTCGCCGGCCGGTGCCCCTTTCCGCGGGCTCCGGCAGCGGGCTCGTGGGCTCGTGGGCTCGTGGGCTCGCACGATCGCGGAGTCCACCGAGACGATCCGGCTCAGCTCCTCGGCGGCGTCCGCCCGGACCGGAAGCGCGGTGAACACCCGCCCCCGGACGCCATCAGCGGACCACAGACGATCCGGATGATCCGGATGATCCGGAGGGAGCGACTACGAGCAGCCGGTGCCATCGGCCTCGCCGGCGGCCGTCCACCAGGACATCAGCCGGGCAGCCGTCGCCTCCGGCTCCGGCGGCAGAGGGGGAAGACCGAAGTGATCCTCCAGCTCATGCCGCAGGAACTCGCCGATCTCCGTCCGGTCGGCCCCACCCCGGAGCCGCTGGAGGAGAGGGGCGAGCATGCAGTCGTACTCGTCCTGCACCTCGTCGGCGACGCCGATCGGATCCCACTCGTTGAGCAGCTGCCGCAGGCCGTTCTCGGTGATATCGGTTCCAGGTCGCATCGCCCCAGGGTGCCACCCGGGAACCACCGCCGTCCCTCACCCCCCACCTTGATCCGAACGAGACCGCCTGGACCGGGAAGGCTCACCGGATCGGCACCGGCAGGCCCTGAGCCGACCGGATACCGCGGGGCGCCCCGACAAGGCCCGCCCTGCCCCGGTGGGCGGGGGGCCGCCCCGCCCGCACGACCCCGGCGACTCCCTCGCCCGGGCTGCCACCGAGCGCCCGACCGGGCCGGGGGCACCCTTCACCCGGCGGCCCGGCTCCGGCGGTGGGCCGGTGGCGGTCAGCAGTGGGTGCGCGCCTGCTTGATCCCCGGTTCGGCACGGTGGATGTCGAAGGTGACGGAGAACGTCTGCCGGGCGGTGGCGAGTGCGTCGGCGAGCGGCTGGTGCTTCGCGTCCTCCAGGGCCGCCACCCGGGCCAGCTCCGCCGCCGCCCCCAACCGGCCCAGCGCGACGTCCCAGGACTGGTCCGACGAACCACTGGCCGGCTGGTCGGGCATCGGGTCGGGCAGGTTCCGCACCAGCGTGCAGGCCAGCTCGCCGTCACTGCCGACCAGCCGGCCGGCGGACCCGGCCGAGCTACAGGCGGCAAGGGCCAACATCCCTGCGAGCAACGGAACAAGACGTCTCATCATGCGCGGCTTCCCTTCCCCCGGCCGAACGGCCCCGACCACCTTAGGGGATGCACCTCGACCCTGGGCAGGGGTCGCACCCCGAGCTCTCGGCCCTGACCGGCTCCGCCCCTCGTCCGCCCCACGGCCGCCCCTCGGCCCGTTCCTCCGGGTCGGGACGTCCCGCCGCAGCCAACCGACCCAGGCCCCGGACCGGCAGGTGCGGACGCCGAGGGCCCTCACGGAGCCGCGGAGGCAGGCTGCTGGTGCCAACACGCTCCCTAGTCCTGGAACGCCCCGCTCGGGCCGGACCGGCCGGTGCCGGAGGAGCGCAGCGAGCAGTGGTGGCAGTGCAGCACCGAGACCGACTCGGACGAACGCACCTCCGCGACGGCCTTG
The DNA here is from genome assembly GCF_036013975.1 of Kitasatospora sp. NBC_00458. Classification (NCBI taxonomy): domain Bacteria; kingdom Bacillati; phylum Actinomycetota; class Actinomycetes; order Kitasatosporales; family Streptomycetaceae; genus Kitasatospora; species Kitasatospora sp. NBC_00458. Next base: position 6,226,783 of record NZ_CP107904.1, on the reverse strand, counting down.
GCACACCAGCCAGCGGACAGGGCGGCGACCCCGAGAACGGCCGCCGCGGCGTTCGGACTGCCCTGGAGCAGGAGTTCGAGGCCCGTGACCGCCAGGACCGCCGCGGCCAGGAACCGTACGACACCCCTGCCCCGGGCGACCGGGCGGCGGTCCTCCCGGAACACGCCGGTGTCCGCCGACTCCTCACACCGCGGGCAGGTCGCTCCACGGACACCGGCAACGCCGGCCGGAGTCGCACCGGCGCTCACTGCAGTCATGCGGACACCATAGACGACCGCTCGCACACGCACTCGTGGCATCGTCCAGGACGCAACGGCGCAGGCAGAGCAAGGCGGCCGACGGGCCGACTCGGAGTAGGCGTGGGCGCTTCGGTGCACCCGGCCCGCCATCCACCCCGGCGCCCCCACCCCGCCCGACCGGGAAAACGCGGATCGCCCCTCGCTGTGCCGCGAGGGGCGATCCGCGTCGCCTCCGGGAACCGGAACGCCCTGGAGCCGGGCGCAAGGATCGGCCGGGGGCGGCCTCGACACGGGTGGAGCAGGTGGCAATGGCCGGGGCCTTGTTCCACCTCGCGGGCACCGTGCACCTGTGGGACCGGCGCACCAGCATGATCATCGTCTGCCGAGTGCCGGGGCCCCGGCAGAGTCGACCTGAGTACGGGTACTCAGGCCAGCACCCGCGGGTGCTCGCGACAATGGGCCGGGCACCTGGAGCCGATGCGATCCGCAGGGACGACCTCGCCTTCCCGGCGGCGGGCCCGCGGCCGCCGGGTGGCCGGTCGCCCTCCGGACCCGCGCGATGCCCACGGGGCCGAGAGGTCGTGGCATGTGTTCACCACCGGTGTGCGGTGACCCCGACTGCAGAGGAGGACGCGATGAGCTGGAAGAGGTGCAAGGAGGCGGCGGGAGTGCTGCTGGCGCTACTCCTGACAGCGATCAGCGAAGCGAGCTCACGCGGACCGTCGGACAGGAAGCTGCGCAAGCACGCCACCTCACCCGAGGCGGAGTCCCGCAGGGCGGTGGCGCAGGAGAGGATTCACGACCTCACCGCGCGACTGTCCGCCGTCGAGGGCCTGGAGCACGTGCTGACCACCTTCACGGACTCCTGCGCCAGGCCCTATCGCGCCTCGGCCTTCGAAGCACGACCCGCAGACGTGCTCCAGTGCCGGATGCGCTCGGTCTCCTACTTCGGGGTCCAGGGCGACATCACCGACGTCCTGGCCCGGATCCGCGAGGCCGACATCGCGGCCTGGGGGCCGCGGGACCGGCAGGGGCAGGACCTGCCGCACGCACGCGGGACGATCACCTACGCGATCGACTACCACCGCAGCCACGGACGGCACCCCGATGGCAGGATGATGCCCACGCCGGTGCTCGGAACCTCATTGCTGGAGATCGATTGGGACCGGTTGGACTTCCCTCTCGTGAATCGGATCGAGGAGGCGGACCTGCCGGACCCGGAAGCCGCTGGTGACGGGATCCACCGGCGCTGCTCGACCGTCCCCCAGGCGGCAATGAGCGTGACGGAGGCCAGAGCCCGCTACGGCACCGTCCTGAGGTTCGTCGTCATCGCAACGAATGCCTCCGCGCGGGAGTACTACCACACCGTTCCCCGGGGAAGCTGACCTGCCGACACCGTTCGTCCTGGCTTCCGCGGTGCGGTCATCGGGATTGTGGACGATCTCGACGAGTCGGGGCCGCAAGCCTGGACAGCAAGAACGTGGATCGCCCTCACGCTGCCATGAGGGGCGATCCGGAGGCCCGGAAACCGGAACGGCCGGTCGGATCCGAGGATCCGACCGGCCGTTCTCTTTGTGCGCGAGGGGGGAGTTGAACCCCCACGCCCTTTCGGGCACTGGAACCTGAATCCAGCGCGTCTGCCTATTCCGCCACCCGCGCATCTGGGTGATGGGTAAACCATAGCCCATCCGTGGGGGTGCTTCGAACCAATTCCGCGGAGCAGGCCAGGTCAGCGACCGACGTGCGCCACGATCCAGTCGATCAGGCGGCCGGAGATGTGGCTGTGCTCGGTGTTGTCGTCGTCGAACGCGACCTCGTCCAGGTGGCCTGCGGCGAGGTCCGCGTCGGTGATCGAGAGCGTCGGGACGACGTCCCACTTCACCGGGTCGAAGGCCAGCGCCGCCGCACTCACGGACGGCACGAACGCGCCGCTGCGGTAGTCGTCGGAGATCTTCGCCTTCAGCGCGTCCGCGACCTTCCCGAAGGAGTCCAGGGTGCCGCCGGGCGCCCCGTCCAGCGCCGGGACCTCGGTCGTCGTGCTGCGGCGGATCTCCAGACCCAGGTGCATGCCGCCGATCTTCTGCTTCTCGCCCCGGTCCGCCTGGAACCGGGCCGTCGCGCTGGCGATCAGCGCCTGCCAGTCGAACGCCACCTCGCCCGCCGGCAGCGGGCGGCCGATCCCGTCGCGCCGGCCGTTGGAGACACCGAGCTTGAGCGGGATGGCCGGGTAGTCGCCGAAGCGCTTCAGGTCCTCCAGGAACTCCTTGCGCAGCGGGCTGGACGTGGCCACCGGCCCCGAGTACTTGGAGTTCTCGACCCAGGCCCAGAGCAGCTGCTGGGCGGCGGGGCTGCGGATCAGGTCGGCCTGCTTGACCCCGCCGGGGCCGGGCGGGGTGACGGCCTCGAAGAAGTACGCCAGCTGCTGGAGGATCAGCGGGATCCAGGCTCCGTTGTGCGGGGAGTCGTAGGAGATGTAGGTCTGCGTCTGGTGGTCCACCTTCTGGGTCTCCAGCTTGGCGAGCGCGAAGCGGGTGATGATGCCGCCCATGCTCACGCCGCCGACCGTGAGCCGCTCCTCGCCGACGCGCTCCGCGATCACCCGGAGGATGCCGTCGATCGCGACCTCGGCGTTGGCCTGGATGTGGGTGTGCCGCTCCTCGAAGCCGAGGAGGACCACGTCGATGCCCTGGCCGAGCAGCTGGTCGAAGAAGCCCGGCTTGCCGTCGTACGGCGTGTTGAAGTAGGCGAACAGGCCGGGCAGGTCGCTCGGGCCGTAGTTGAAGCCGTCCGCGAAGACGAAGGGCCGGCGCAGACCGATCTTCGGGTTGGCGTAGTAGACCGCCGCCTGGCCGCGCGCGACCTGGTCCTTGTAGGTGCCGCTCAAGTCCCAGACCACATCGGCGTCCCGGCCGCTGCCGCCGGTGCGCTCCAGCGCACCGGCGAACCACACCTCGGGGGTGAGGGTGGCGGCGAGCTCCGCCACCTCCGCCGAACCGGGTTCCGCCTGGCCCTCCTTGAGTGCGAGGGCTACGTCGATCCTGGGTTCCTGCGCCATGGCTACCGCCTCAGTCCGGTCGAACGGAGATCATCCGTGTACGACTGGTGACTGTAGCGACCCGGTCACCCTACGTATCGGAGAACCGCCGGTGCCGGTCGAAGGCGATCGGAAAGGGCCGATCAGGAGCCGAAGTCGCCACGGTGGAGCGCGGAGAGGAAGGACTGCCAGGACGCGGCCGGGAAGCGGAGGACCGGGCCCGAGGGATCCTTGGAGTCACGCACCGGGACGACGCCGGGGGTGGGGGATACGAGGGCCACCTCGATGCAGTCCCCGCCGTTGCCGCCGCTGTAGCTGCTCTTGCGCCAGACGGCCTCGCCGGGCCCGTTCCTCGTCATCCCTGAACCCTTCCAGCGCTTCAGTGATCAGCGCGAGCGAGTCGTCCGTCGAGAGTGCTTCCCCGCGAAGGCGATCATAGCTTCGCTGGTGTCCCGACACGATCGCCGGAAGATCACTGGGATGCCCCCGGTCCAGGCTCTCCGAGTACACCCAGTGCTGGCCGTCAGGCATTTCCAGAAAGACCATGGACTTGTCGATGATCGTCCGCCGATTGGCGAACGGAGCGACCTGAATCAGGATGTTGGGACGCTCGGCGACCATCAAGAGGTGCTCCATCTGGCGCCTCATCACCCGGGCGCCTCCGAAGACGGTCCGGATCGCGCTCTCGTCCAGAACGACCACGAGCAACGGCCCCTCGGGGTCGAGGAACCTCTTCTGCCTACCAAGGCGAGCAGTGGTCCGATCCTCGATCAATGCGGGATTGCCCGCAGCATCGCTGGCCTCGAAGACTGCTCTCACGTACTCCGGGCACTGCAACAAGCCGTGCACCACTGAGCACTGGAAGACCCTGATCGCAACCGCCTCGGCCTCCATGTCGGCGTGGTTCTGGAACCAGTCCGGGTGCTCGATCTCCGCATTCCAGTCCACCCGGTCCCACATGCGCTTCAGCGAGCCGCCCGTGCTGAACAGCCGGTCCGCGTCCTCGACGGTCTCGGGCTGCATCCGGCGCTTGCCGCCTTCGCAGCGCGTCACCACCGTGCGGTCGCAGTGCAGGAGCTTCCCCAACTCCTCCTGCGTGTAGCCGGCCAGTTCCCGGTAGAACCGCAGCTCCTCGCCGAACATCACCGCCGAGCTCGCCGTCGGTCCGCGCTCGATCCTCCGGTGTGACATGACCGATCCCCTCACGTGCCGCACAGACGCCACACTGCAAATCGGTCGTCACCGTACCTGCGCGGGTCGATGATTGTTACCGGAACGCAGCCTTTTGCTTGCACAGCGTGAGCGTGCGCGCCCTGGTCGCGAGCTGCTTCCACTCCCCCTCACCCCCGGAGGCCCCGCCATGCCCGAGAACTGTGCCCACCACCCCCCGGCCGCCCCGCGCCGGCCCCGCGGGTTCGTCGCCCGGCTGGACTCGCGGGCCGAGTCCGCGCCCCTCGCCCGACTGCTGCTGCGCGCCTACCTCGCCGCCCTACCGTGCGGTGAACGCTACGCGGACGTCGGCGAGTTGCTGCTCGGCGAGCTGTTCGCCAACGCCGTCCAGCACAGCGACGCCCCGCCGGACCGCTTCGTCGAGGTCCGGATCGCGCTGGTCGCCGACCGGCTCCGGCTCGAAGTCCACGACGCGGGCCGCGGGCGGCCGAACCTGCGTTCCGCGGCCACGGGCGACGAGAACGGACGGGGCCTCCTGCTCGTCGACGAACTGGCCGAGCACTGGGGCTGCCGCCCCCGCGCGGGCGGGATCGGCAAGTTCGTCTGGGCGCTGATCGCCCCGGCCCCCGGGCTCACCGACCTCGGGCGGCTCGGGCAGGTGCCGAGCATGATCGCGGTCTGAGATTCCCCCCAAGGTGGGGTTTGGCTCACCTCCCCACCACTCCAGAGCCGATGACCTCACCAGTGCGGGCCCGGACGGACGGTCCCGCCGGTATCGAGAGGGATCACATGATGCTGCGGAGCAAGCACGCGCTCGGGGCGGGTCTGCTGGCGGTCGCCCTGGCCGCCGGAGCGGGCTGGGCCGTGCAGGCCGACGCGAACGACGTCACCTCCGACAACTCCCCCGCGCGCGACGCCGCGATCCGGGCCGTCGACGGCTACCAGGTGGTCAAGCTGGGCAACGCCAACGTCGGCAACTTCCAGCGCCGGACGGTCTCCTGCCCGTCCGGCAAGCGGGCGATCGGCGGCGGCGGCGAGGCACAGGGCACCGACTCCGTCCTGAACGGTACCTTCCCGACCGATGACGGCACCGGCTGGATCGCCCTGGGCCACCAGCCCGGCTACAACAGCGTCGGCATCAGCGTCTACGTGGTCTGCGCCAACGTCTGACCCCGGCGGGCGACTTGTCACGCCCGGGCCCGGGCGTCCGTCTCGGGCCCGGGGCCGGACACCCACTTCCACAACCGGTGTGACCGACCTAACGTTGAGTCATGCAACCGGTACGGATGGACCGTTCGGACCCGGGCGTGCTCGACCTGGTCCTCTGGGAGCGCGGCGGCTCCCTCCGGTACGCGGTCACGACCTCGCTCGGGTCGGTGATGGCCGTACCCGCGCTGTTCCTGCTCGGGGTGCTGGCCTCCTCCCCCGTGGCGGTCGTGATGCTGTTCACCGGTACGGGGTGGGGGCCGGTCTGGTCGGTGGCCGCGGTCATCGGCGGCGCGGCGGCCGTCGCGGGCTGGGCCTTCCTCACCCGCAGCGCGTTCCACGAGGTGCACCGCCTGCGGTTCGCCCCCGCCGACGGGCCCGCCACGGTCACCCTGGTCCGGGGAGCGCGGGCCGGCCGGCCCCTGCCCGTCTCCGTACTGCAGTGCATCCGGATCGAGCACTCCACCGAGGAGCCGTACGACGGCGACCCGCGGCCGACCACGGTCACGGTCACGCTGACCGCCCTGCTGGCCGGTCACCGGCTGGTGCCCAAGTCGCTCCCGCCGGACACCGACACGGCCGCCCTGCACCGCGAGTTGCGCGCGGCGCTCTCCCCGGTCGTCCCGGTCGAGCTGCGCGTCCGGCACCGGCGGCGTGCCAGGCCCGTGCCGCCGCGCGCGCCGTCGTCCGCGGGTTCGCGACGGCGCCCCGACGTGCCGCGGGGCGCCTCCGGTCGCGGCGGACCGGCCGGCGCCCGGGACTGAGGCCCGGCGGCACCGACGGCCGCGCCCGGCTCCGCGGCACCGATCACCGCGCCCGGCTCCGACGGGCGCGCCCGGTCGGTCACTTGCCGGCCGCGGCCTCCAGGGCGGAGCGCCACACCGGGCTGTCCACGTAGTGGTTGTCGTACAGCTCGGAGGAGTCCTTGATCTCCTGCGGGTCGGCCTCGCCGCGCACGACCCGGCCGAGGAGCCGCAGGTAGTCGAAGCGGGGCATGCCGGGCGTGAACACGAAGAGCACGTCGGCCTCGGAGCCGGGCGCGGCGGCGAAGGCGTGCGGGGTGTGCGGGGGGACGAGCAGGAAGTCGCCCTCGCCGAGGACCTCGACCTTCTCCTCGACCAGCACCTGGAGCGCCCCGCCGATGACGAAGAACAGCTCGGAGGCCCGGGTGTGGAAGTGGGCCGGGGCGCCGACGGCGCCCTTGGCGAAGGACGAGCGGTAGCTGGTGATCGGGCTGCCGTCGGTGCCGCAGTCGGCGAGCAGCGTCATGACGCTGCTCGGGTCGCTGGTGGTCTCGGCGGTGGCGGCGCGGGTCAGCAGCGGCTTCAGCGGGCTGGTGGTCATGGTGTGGCTCCCCCGTCTCGGGTGGTCCCGGCTCCCTGCCGCGACCTTGTGATGATCACTCTATTGCGTTGATAGACCTGATGAGTGGTGCATTTTCGACCTGGAATCATGGGTCAATCCTGATCCAGGGAGATCGCGTTCTTCGCCCGCTCGACCGACTCCTCCGAGGCCGGACCTCCCGGGTTCTCGGTCGCGAGCGCCTGGTTGAGGCCGACGAACGGGCGCATCCGCCGCTCGTACCGGTCGAAGGCGGCGGCGTGGCCCTCGCCCGCCGTCCGGGCGCGGCCGAGCTCGTCGGCCAGCAGGTAGGCGCCGACCAGGGCGAGGCTGGTCCCCTGGCCGGACAGCGGTGAGGCGCAGTAGCCGGCGTCCCCGAGCAGGACCGTCCGACCGGCCGACCAGCGGTCCAAGTGGACCTGCGCCATCGCGTCGGCGTAGAAGTCGGTCGAGCGGTGCAGCGCCTCCAGCAGCCGGGGCGTCTCCCAGCGCAGCTCGGCCATCCGCTCGGCGACCAGCTTCCGCACCGCCTCGGCGTCCCGCTCGGCGGGCTCCTCGCTCATCCAGCCGAAGGTGACCCGCAACTCCCGGTTGTCGCGCACCGGGTAGACGCCGTAACCGGCCTCGCCGTCGCGCTGCCAGACCTGCCAGTCCTCCAGGCCGAGGAAGTTGTCGGCCCCGAAGATCGCGACATGGGTGCCGAGCGGGCGCAGGAACCGCTCCTCCGGGCCGAAGGCCAGCCGGCGGACCCGCGAGTGCAGGCCGTCCGCCCCGACCACCAGGTCGAAGGTGCGCGGCTCGCCGTGCTCGAAGGTGACGTGGACGCCGTGCTCGTCCTCGCGGAGTGCGGTGATGCTGTCGCCGTGGACGAACTCGGCCGCACCGGCGGCGCGTTCGGCCAGGATCGCGACCAGGTCCTCGCGCAGCAGCTCGACGTCCGCGCTGTCCAGGCGGCCGCTGCTGTAGGTCTCCTCGGTGGAGCGGTGCACCTCGTTGCCGTCGGCGTCGAGGACGGACATGCCGCGCATCCTGGTCCGGACCGCGCGCATCGGCTCGCCCACGCCCATCCGCTCGACGACGTCGAGGGCGACGCCCCGGACGTCGACCGCCTGGCCGCCGGTGCGGGGGCCGGGGGCCAGCTCGACCACGGTCGGGGCGAAGCCGTGCCGGTGCAGCCAGAAGGCGAGGGCGGTGCCGGCGATGCCGCCGCCGGAGACGAGGACCGTCTTCATGGAGACTCCCTGATCGGTGTCGTACGCTGTAAGCGCTCTGAATGTACGACGTAAATTCAGAGCGCCGCAAGCGCTCACCAGGCCTCCCACCACACGATCTGACCTAGGACAGCAGGCCCAGCCGCGCGATCGCCGCTGCTAGGGTCTGAGCTAGTACAGGACATCCGCGCCCGCGAAAAACCTCTCCCGAGGAGCCCGACCCATGGCACCGGAGACCGCCCCGCCCTTCCAGCGCATCGCCGCCGAACTCCGCCGCCGCATCGGCACCGGGGAGCTCGCCCCCGGCGACCGGGTGCCCTCGACCCGGCGCATCGCCCAGGACTGGGGCGTCGCCCTCGCCACCGCCACCAAGGCGCTGACCGTGCTCCGCACCGAAGGCCTCGTCGAGGCCCGGCCCCGGATCGGCACCGTGGTGGCCGGGACCACCGCGCCGGCCCCCGCCGCTCCGACCCCCGCCGACCCCCACCGGCCGCCCCGACCCACGGCCCACGAAGGCGAGTTGAACCGCGAGCGGATCGTCCGGGCCGCCCTGGAACTCGCCGACGCGGAGGGCCTGCCCGCACTCTCCATGCGCGCCGTCGCGGCCCGGCTCGGAGTCTCCGCGATGTCCCCGTACCGGTACGTCACCAGCAAGGACGAACTCGTCCTGCTCGCCGCCGACGCGGCCTTCGGCGAGGCCGCCCCCTACCCCGCCGAACCGCCCGCCGGCTGGCGGCCCCGGCTGGAACTCGGCGCCCGCACCCTCTGGGAGCTGTTCCGCCGCCACCCCTGGCTCGCCCAGCTCAGCCCCGTCACCCGGCCGCTGATGCTGCCCAACCTGCTGGCGCACGCCGAGTGGGCGCTCGCCTCACTGGACGGCCACGGCCTCGACACCACGGCCATGATGGACATCCACGTGCTGCTGTACAGCTACATCGAGGGCATCGCCGTCAACCTCGAACGCGAGGCCCAGGCGGAGGCCGCCACCGGCGTCACCGCCGACCAGTGGACCAACAGCCGGATCCCCGCCCTCGACCCGCTCACCACCGCGCACCGCTTCCCGGTCTTCACCCGGCTGATGGCCGAACTCACCAACGGCTACGACCTCGACCTGGACGCCCTGTTCGAACTCGGCCTGGCCAACCTCCTGGACGGCCTCACCCCCCGCATCGAGAACGCCGGATCCTGACGGCCGCGGCCCGCCCCGCGGCGGACCCCGCGCTTCAGCCCGCGTCCCGTCAGCCCGCGTCCCTCCCGCGGAAGGCGCGGCGGTACTCGCGCGGGGCGACGCCGACGCGGGCGGTGAAGGCCGGGCGGAGCGAGACGGCGGAGCCGAAGCCGCAGCGGACGGCGACGGCGTCCACCGGCAGGTCGGTCTCCTCCAGCAGGCGTTGGGCCGTCAGGACCCGTTGCTCCAGCAGCCAGCGCAGCGGCGTCGTCCCGGTGGCGGCCACGAAGCGGCGGGCGAAGGAGCGCTCCGACATCAGGGCGAGCCCGGCCATCCGGCGGACCGTCCACGGGGAGTCGAGGGTGGCCAGCACCTCGGCGCGGGCCCGGGCCAGCGGGTCCCCGCCGTCCGCGCCGCCGTCCTCCGGCACCGGGGACGGGATGAACTGCGCCTGCCCGCCCGAGCGGAACGGCGCGGTGACCATGGCGCGGGCGATGCTCGCGGCGGCCCGTTCGCCGTGGGCGGCGCGGACCAGGTGCAGGCAGAGGTCGATGCCGGCCGCCACCCCGGCCGAGGTCCAGATCCCGTCCTCACCGGTGAACAGCACCTCCGGCCGGACGTCCACCGCCGGGAAGCGGCGGGCCAGTTCGCCCGCCAGCGCCCAGTGCGTGGTGGCCGTGCGCCCGTCCAGCAGCCCGGCCTCGGCGAGCACGAACGCGCCCGCGCAGAGCGAGGCGACGGTCACGCCGCGCTCGTGGGCGGCGCGCACGGCGGCCGGCACGGCCGGGTCGCGCGGCTCGAACGGCCGCTCCATGCCGGGGACGACGACGAGGTCGCACCCGGACAGCGCGTCCAGTCCGTGGTCCGGCACCCGTTCGAGTCCGCCGCCGAGTCGGACCCGGGCACCGGACGGCCCGCAGACCCGCAGCTCGAAGTCGGGCAGCCCCGGCCGGCTCGGCCGGTTGTCCCACACCTCCCCGATCACCGCGTAGTCGAAGGCCCGGACGCCGTCGAAGACCGGACAACCCACCGTGAGCACGGCACTCCACCCCTCTGTCGGTTTGGCGGGATCGTATCGATGGGTGGCTCCACCGCCCATCACCCCGCCGGGCGTGCCCGCCGCAGGATGGACGCATGACGAACACCAGCGCCTTCGACGCCCCGCTCACCATCGACCCCGACGCCGTCCTGGTGGTCATCGACGTCCAGAAGGGCTTCGAGGACACCGCGTTCTGGGGCGGACGCGACAACCCCGCCGCCGAGCAGCGGATCGGCGAGCTGATCGACGTGTGGCAGGAGACCGGACGGCCCATCGTGACGGTGCAGCACAGCTCGACGACCGGACCGCTCGCGGAGGGCACCCCGGGCCACGAGCTGAAGGACTTCGTGGCGGCGGTCCGGCCGGACCTGCACATCACCAAGACGGTGAACAGCGCCTTCTACGGCACCCCGGACCTGCACGCCTGGCTCCAGGAGCGGGGCGCGAAGCAGGTGGTGACCATCGGGATCATCACCAACGTCTGCAACGAGACCACCGCCCGGATGGCCGGGAACCTCGGCTACGACGCCGTCTTCCCGATCGACGCGATGCACGCCTTCGACATGGCCGGCCCCGACGGCGTCACCGTCCCGGCCGCCGAACTGGCCCGGGCCACCGGCACGGTGCTGCACGCGATGCGGTTCGCCAAGGTGGTCACCACGGAGTCGGTGGTGGCCGCGGCGAGGACGGGCGCGGCGGCGGTCGGCCGGCCGTGACCCGCTCCGCGAGGAACGCCTCCCAGGTGCGGGTGCCGGGTTCGGCGCCCGCCGGGGTGAGCCTGCCGCCCGCCCGGTAGGGGCGGCCCGGGCCGCCCGGGAGCCGGTCTTCCCACGCGAGCCGCTAGTTTCGTGCTCCGGAGCAATGACCCCGGCGACGAAGGAATGTGACACGGGTGGAAGAGAGAGTTCTGTCGGCCGAACTGTTCGAGGCGCACCGGCCCCACCTGCGGGCCGTCGCCTACCGGATGCTCGGCTCGGTCGGCGAGGCCGAGGACGCCGTCCAGGACGCCTGGCTCCGGTACGACCGGACCGACACCTCCGACGTCGAGAACCTCGGCGGGTGGCTGACCACGGTGGTCGGGCGGCTCTGCCTGAACCAGCTCCGCTCGCGCGCCCAGCGCCGCGAGGAGTCCTTCGAGTCGCGGGCCGAGTCGGGCGCCGCCGAGGTGCCGCGGATACCGGACCCGCTGATCGGGCGCGCGGACGTCGTCGACCCGGAGCAGGAGGTGCTGCTGGCCGACTCGGTCGGGCTGGCGCTGATGGTCGTGATGGAGTCCCTGGCGCCCGCCGAGCGGGTGGCGTTCGTGCTGCACGACATGTTCGCGGTGCCCTTCGAGGAGATCGCACCGCTGATCGAGAAGACCGCGGCCGCCACCCGCCAGCTGGCCAGCCGGGCCCGCCGCAAGGTCCAGGGGCAGGCGCCCGCCCCGGACCGTGACCTGGCCCGGCAGCGGGTGGCCGTCGACGCCTTCTTCGCCGCCACCCGGGAGGGCGACCTGGAGGCGCTGCTCGCCGTCCTCGACCCGGACGTGGTGCTGCGCGCCGACGGGTCGGCCGGCCCGCGGGACCGGCGGCCGGTGGTGCTCAACGGCGCCCGGACGGTGGCCGGCCAGGCCGTCATGTTCCACAGCCTCGCGCCGTACGCGCGCCCGGCGCTGGTCAACGGCGCGGCGGGTGTCGTGGTGATCGGCGCGAACGGGCGGCCGATGTCGGTCATGGCCTTCACCGTGGTCGGCGGGTCGATCGTGGCGATCGACGTCCTGAGCGACCCGGAGCGGCTGGACGCGCTGGACCTCACGGCGTTCGACGCGTAGCCGGACGCGGCCGCCCACCGCGCCGGTTTCCCGGGCGGTGGGCGGCCGCTGCCGTGCCCGGACCCCGCGGCGTGCGGGGCCCGGGCGTGTGCGGGGCTCAGCCCTTCTTGGAGATGAAGTCGTACGCGCCGGCCGCGACGTCGTCCAGGTACGGACCGGCCTGGAACTTCGGATCGCCGGTGTGCTGGCCGACCGAGACGTTGCTGACCAGGGCCGGCTTGCCGTCCTTCACCGCCAGCCAGCCGCCGCCGCTGGAGCCGCCGGTCATGGTGCAGCCGATCGCGTGCATCGACGGGCGGCTCGGCTCGTACGACAGGCGGGTCGGCCGGCCGCTCTCGCAGCGGTTGAGCTCCATGCCGTCGAAGGGCGGGGCCGCCGGGTAGCCGTACTCGGTGATGCTCAGCTGCTCGCGCGGGGCGTTGAACCAGACCGGCACCGCGCCGCCGACCGTCTCCTCCAGCGACTTGGCGCCGTCGGCGGGCGCCACCCGGATGATCGCGAAGTCGTAGTGGGTCGCCGGGTCGCCGCCCGTGCCGCCCTCCGCCTTCCACTGCGGGGAGGTGACCGCCTGGGTGGCGTTCCAGATGCCGAGCGGCGCGTACTGGGACTCGTCGGCCTGCTTTCCGCCGCTCAGTGCCCCGTTGCTGTTGAACGCCGGGATGAAGGAGATGTTGCTGAAGAACGCCCCGCCCTTGCCCTGGTGGACGCAGTGGCCGGCCGTCCAGACCAGGTTGCTCTTGCCGGGGTGGGCCGGGTCGGCGACCACGGTGGCGGAGCACTGGTAGTGGTTGAGCCCGGCGGCGGCGTCCGGGCCGCTGCCCGGGGCGTCGGCGAACAGCTTCCCGTGCACGCCGAGCTTGGTGTACGGGTGCGGGAGCGGCTGGGCGTTGACGGTCTTGGGCAGCGGGTCGTTCCCGTTGTCGGCCGGCTGGACCGGCTGCGCGGGCTGTGACGGCTGGGCGGGCTGGGCGGGCTGGGCGGGCTGCGACGGCTGGACGGGCTGCGCGGGCTGCGACGGGGCGGCCGGCGGCTGGGCGGGCTGGGCCGGGGCCTGCGTCGGGTGGCCGGGCTGCGTCGGCTGACCGGCGGGCGGCTGGGCCGGCGGGGCCGGGGCCTGCGAGGCCGGCTGCTGGGTGCTGGACGGCTTGGGCGCCGCCGGGGTGGTCGGGTGCCCCGGCTGGGTGGGCTGGCCGACGGGCGGCTTGGTGCCCGGCACGGACGGCGCCCCCGGCGCCGTCGGCTGGGCGGGCGCCGACGGCTGGGCCGGCGGCTGCGAAGGCTGGGCGGGCTGCGAAGGCTGGGCAGGCTGCGAAGGCTGAGCGGGCTGGGCGGGCGGCGCCGGCGGCGCGATCGGCTCGACCGGCTTGGCCTTGAGCAGCTTCTCCAGGTTCCAGAAGCCCTTGGCGGCGGCCGGGAGGGCGTAGTCCTTCGCCCACTTCTCCCAGTCGTCGAACTTCCACTTCCTCAGGTCTTCGAGATTGGCGGGCAGTCCGAGATTCGGTTGCGCGCCCGCCGTGACGGCGGCGTCGGCCGAGCTGTTGTCCGGGCCGCAGGCCGCGGTGGTGAGCAGGGTCAGCGCGAGAACGGACGCCCCGAGGGCGCTCCCTGCGGTGCGAGCCGTACGACGGCCCGCATTCCTACCTGACGATGACATGAACTTGTGAATCCCCCTGTGTGAAAGCGCACGGCGCCGCCGGAGCGGCGCCGATGGTGCGCGGGGGAGTATTCCACTGCCCGTCAGCAGGCCGCCCACCCGCCCCCGTCAGCGGCCGACCGCGCCGTCCAGCAGCTCCCGGATGATGTCGGCGTGCCCGGCGTGCCGCCCGGTCTCCTCGATCATGTGGACCAGCAGCCAACGCATCGACGGCGCTTCGGCGTTGGGCCTCAGCGACCGCACCCCGGGACGGTCCAGGCCGACCGCCGCCGCCGCGCCGATCACCTCGTCGGCCCGGGCGATCGCCGCCCGGTACGCGGCCACCGAGTCCGCCACCGTCTCGTCGCCGGGCGAGGGCGCGTCGTCGTCCCACGGTTCGACGTCGTCGCCCCGGTACGCCAGGAGGAACCAGTTCAGCTCGACGGCGGTGAGGTGGCGCACCAGCCAGAGCAGGCTGGTCCCGGACGCCACCGCGGGCCGCCGGGCGTCCTCGTCCGACAGGCCCTCCGTCTTGGCGATCACGCAGGTGCGCAGGTAGGTCAGGAAGGTGAGCAGCGTGGTGTGCTCGTCGGCGTCGATCCCCGGCGGCCGCAGGTCGGTGCCCCCCGCTGCCGGGGCACCGGCCGCGGCGCCGGTCTCGGCGCCCCCGGTCTCGGTGTTCTCGGTCGTGGCGGGCTGGGTCGTGGCGTTCTCGGTCACGCCCGCCACCCTAGCCACCGACCGCGGCCCGGGGGACGGCCTGAGGACTCCTCACCAGCCCTGGCCGTGCAGCCAGTCGGCGAGGTGGCGGGCGCAGGTGTCGACGGACTCGCGCCAGGTGTGGACGGCGCCGTCGCCCGCCTCGTCGCTGACGTGCTTCACCAGGCGGACCGGGACGCCGGCGCGGTGGGCGACGGTGGCGACGGCGTAGCCCTCCATGTCGACCAGGTCGGCGTGCTCCGCCAGCCGGTCGCGCGCCGCCGGGTCGGAGACGAAGAGGTCGCCGGTGGCCAGCACCGGGCCGTCGCCCTTGCCGACGACCAGCGGGGCGCCGTACGTCCGGCCGGTCAGCGCGAACAGGGCCGGGGTGTCGATGTCGTGCTGGAGCACCTGGGTGACGGTGTGGGTGCCCTCCCAGCCGGGCCGCAGGGCGCCGGCGGTGCCCAGGTTGACCACCTCGGAGGGGTGCTCCCCGCGGGCGAGGACGGTGGCCAGCGCGGCCGCCGCGTTGAGCTTGCCGATGCCGGTGAGCAGCACGGGGAGGCTGTCGCCGAGGTGGGCGGCCTCCTCCCGGACGGCGACGACGAGCAGCGGACGGTCGGCGGAGATCGTTCCCAGAAGGCGCATGGCGCCCATCGTACGGAGCACCCGCCACCACCACCGGACCGGCACAACCGGACCCCAGCCCTCCGGCCGCCCGGGGAACCGCATAGGGTGCATCCCGCGTCGACCCGATCGCCGCCCGCCCCGCACCCTGGGGGCGCGGGGCCCGGGAGACCCCCGGTCCGGCGGCGCGCAGCGGTACGGAGAAGCTCAAGATCGGCGCAACTCGGGTGTGGCCGCGGGGAGTGACGGCCATACTGCTGGCAACGGCCGGGCCCCGAATACGGGTGCGGGCCACAGGGGAGGGTGAGGCTGGTGGCGACACCGGTACGTACGAAGGAGTCGGGCGCGCACGCACCGGGGCGGCCCGACGGCTCATCGGCGGTCCCGGCGAGGCGGGCCGGCGGCCGGGCACCGGGCATCGCCGCCGCCGCGGCGGGGCCGTTCGCCCGGCTGACGCAGGCCACCCGGACGGCCCCGGGGCGGCTGCGGCTGGCCGGGGCGCTGCTGGCGGTGCTGACCCTCGCCTTCGGCGCGCTGACCGCGGCCCAGCTGAACTCCCGGGCGCAGGCGGCGAACCGGGTCGTGAGCTACAGCCAGCCGCTGAGCCAGGCCGCCGCCGACATCCATCTCTCGCTGGCCGACGCGGACACCACCGCGGCGACCGGCTTCCTGCTGGCGGGCGCCGAGCCGAGGGCCGTCCGGGCACGCTACGAGGAGGACCTCAGGCGGGCCTCCCAGCTGATCTCCGAGGCGGCCGCCCGGACCACCACCTCCTCCCCCGCCCAGGAGTGGCTCTCCGCCCTCAACCAGCAGGTGCCGGTGTACGCCGGTCTGGTGGAGAGCGCGCGGGCCGAGAACCGGCAGGGCTTCCCGCTCGGCGGCGCCTACCTGCGGTACGCCTCCGAGCAGATGCGCACCGTGCTGCTGCCGGCCGCCGCGAAGCTCACCGCGGCCGAGAACGACGCGCTGGCCGCCGACCTCGCGGACGCCCGGGCCACCCCGTGGGCCGGCTACCTGCTGGGCCTGGTGGCGCTGACGGCGCTGGTCTGGGTGCAGCTGGCGCTGTTCCGGCGGACCAACCGGGTGTTCAACATCGGGATGCTGACCGCGACCGCCGCCGTCCTGTCCGCGGCGCTCTGGCTGACCGTGGCCGCGACCGGCGCCGACTCCACGCTCCGGCGTGCCGAGCGCGAGGGCGCCGCACCGCTGCGGGTGCTCAACGCCGCCCGGGTGGACGTGCTCACCGCCCGGCTGGCGGAGAACCTGCACCTGGTGGCGCGCGGCTCCAGCACCAAGTACGCGGAGCTCTGGTCGAAGACCACCGGGCACCTGTTCGACGGCGGCACGCCGGGCCGCGGGCCGGTCGGCACGCTGGTGGAGGCGCAGCGGCTGGCGCCGCCGGACGCCGGGGGGCCGGTCGACCAGGCGCTGCGCGGCTACCAGCAGTGGCGCGAGCGGCACGACGTGGCGGTCAAGCTGGAGAACGTCGACGGCGACTACCAGGGCGCGCTGGACACCACGGTGACGGTCAAGGAGGCGGACGTGCCGAAGACGGCCGACGCCTCGTTCAACGCCGTCGACCAGCAGCTGCAGCGGGCCGCCGTCCTGGAGGAGGGCGGGTTCCGGGACGCGGCACTGGGTGTCGACAAGGACCTGCGCACCGCCGCCGTGGCGGTCGCGCTGCTGGGCCTGCTGGCGGCCGCCTCGGCGGTCCGCGGGCTCGGCCGCCGACTGGCCGAGTACCGGTAGAGGGGGGACGGGAACGATGGGCAGGGCAACGGTACGGGCGACCCGGACTGCGGTGGCGCTGGCGCTGCTGGCGTCGGGCGCGGTGGTGCTCGGCGCGGGCGGCCCGCAGGGCGCCCCCACGGCCGGCGCGACGCCGGAGCTGCGGCAGGCCTCGGCACCGCAGCAGGCGCAGGCCGGCAACGACTGCGACGTCTACCAGAGCGTGCCGCCGAGCGGCGAGGACGGCGCGGCGGTCAAGGCGATCAAGGCCAGGCGCAACCTGGTCATCGGGGTGGACCAGAACAGCTTCCGCTGGGGCGCCCGCAACCCGAACACCGGTCAGATCGAGGGCTTCGACATCGACCTGGCGCGGGCGATCGGCACCGCGATCATGGGCGACCCGGAGAAGGTGACGCTCAAGGCCGTGCCGACCTCCGAGCGGATCAAGTTCGTCCAGGAGGGCCGGGTCGACCTGATCGTCCGGACCATGACCATCACCTGCGACCGGCTCCAGCAGGTCGCCTTCTCCAAGCCCTACTTCAACAGCAGCCAGCGGGTCCTGGTGCCCAAGTCCTCGACGGCGCGCACCATCGACGAGGCGGTGGACGGCAAGACCGTCTGCGCGGCGTCCAGTTCCTCCGCCGAGGACGAGCTCAAGGCCCGGCCGAAGGTCGGCAAGCTGGTCTCGGTGGAGAACCACCTGGACTGCCTGGTGCTGATGCAGCTCGGCAGGATCGACGCCACCATGACCGACGACGGGCTGGCGGCCAGCCAGGCCGCCCAGGACCAGACCGTCCGCGTGGTGGACGGCGAGGTCCGGCCGGCCGTGATGGGCATCGCGATGCTGAAGAACAGCACCGACCTGACGGCCCGGGTCAACCAGGTGCTCGCCGAGTACCACAACAGCGGCGCCTGGCGCGCGGGCTACGACAAGTGGCTGAAGCCCTACATGCTCAACGACGCCGAGCACTACTGGCCGACGCAGCGGTGAGCGCCCGATGAGGGCCCGGTGAGGGCCGCACGGGCCGGGGCACGGGCCGGGGCGGGGGCAGGGACGGGGGTGCCCCGGGGAACACCGGCTAGGGTCGGGGCGGATCCCGGCACCGGCCCCGCGGGGCGCGCGGGCGGGGAGCACCGGACGACGGAACAGGCGAAGGAGGAGAGAGGGCGTTGGCGGCTTCTGCTGGCCCGGTGCTGAGCCGGGAGGAGGTGGACCGCGCGCTGGCGCGCCTCGGCGCGGAGCGCGACGCGGTCGAGTCCGCGCTGCTCTCCCTCCAGGACCACCCCGGCCTGCGCCTGCTCGACGGCGCCGCGCTGACCGGGCGCACGCAGGAGCGCTGGGCCGTCGTCGGGCAGGGCCTGCCGATGCTCTGGGCGCTGTTCGACCGCTACTCCGAGGCGCTCGCCTCGGCCCGCGCGGTGCGGGCCCGCAAGGCCAGGCCGGGCGGACCCGAACTCGCCGAGCTGAGCGAGCTGCTGACGGGCGACGCGGTGACCGTCCCGGGCGGCGCGCCGGACGGCCCGCAGCTGCTCGGCGCACCCGCCCGGCTGGTCGAGCGGGTCAGCCTGGACGGGCTGATGAGCCGGATGAACGCCTGGTACGCCACCGTGCTGGAGGTGGTCTCCGCGGCGGACGCGGTCTGGACGGCGCTGCCCGCCCGGATCGACCTGCTGCTCGCCGAGCTGCGCCGGGTGCAGACCCTGGCCGGTTCGCTCGGCGTGCACGCCGGCGCCCACCCGCTCGGCGACGACCTGGTGGGGCTGGACGCCGACCTGACCGGGCTCCGGACCGAGGTGCGCGGCGACCCGCTGGCGCTGTGGCGGCCGGCCAGGGTCCCCGCCCAGCGCGGGACGGTCCCGGACGGCGGCGCGCTGGCCTCGCCCTCCGGGGTGGTGGACACCGAGCGCTTCGACCGGGCCGGGCGGGCGCTGGACGGCGTCCGGCTGGAGCTGGAGAACCTCCTGCGGCTGCGCGACGACGCCGAGGAGCGCCTCCAGGGCGTCGGGGACCTCCTGCAGCGGGCCGACGCCACGCTGGCGGAGGCCCGCCGGGCGCGCGGCGAGGTGCTGGCGAAGATCGCCGCGACCGAGGTGCCGGCCGTCCCCGGACCGGCCTCGGCGCTGCGCGAACGGATCGTGGTGGCGCTGGAGCTGCGCCAGAACGGGCAGTGGTACCGGCTGGCGCCGCTGCTGGACGCGCTGGAGGACGCGGCCGCCAAGGAGCTGGCCCGGGCCCGGCAGTCGCTCACCGAGGTGACCCAGCCGCTGGCCGTCCGGGCCGAGCTGCGCGGGCGCCTGGACGCGTACAAGGCGATGGCGGCCCGGCTGCGGGTGGCCGAGGACCCGGAAGTCGTGGAGCGGTACGAGAAGGCGCGCTGGCTGCTCTGGAGCGCGCCGTGCGACCTGCGGGCGGCGGCCGCCGCGGTGGCCCGGTTCCAGCAGTCGCTGCGGCCCCCGCAGGGCGAGGCGGCACAGGCGGCGGCCGGCGGGGAGCCGGTCGACGGACAGGCAGCACAGGGACAGGGACTGGGGGGCTGAGGGTGATGGGCGAGACCTGCGTACGGACCGGGTGCACCGGCACCGGGACGATCGACGCCGACGGCTACTGCGACGAGTGCGGGCTCGCCCCGGCGGGCGCCTCCTCCGTCTCCGCGAAGACCGCGTCCGGGCGGACCGCGTCCGGACCGACCGGGTCCGGACCGACCGGGTCCGGACCGGCCGGGTCCGGACCGGCCGCGGGAACGGGCACCGGGCAGGCCGCCGGCACCGGAGCCGCCGCGGCCACCGGCGCGGGCACCGGGCAGGTCTGGGTGCCCCCCGCCCGGCAGCCGGCACCGGCGGGCCCGGGCCTGCCGTGCCCGCGCTCCTGCTCCGGCACGATCGACGCGGACGGCTACTGCGACGAGTGCGGCCTCACCCCGCCCGAGGCCCCCGCCTCGCGGTCCACCGCGTACCCCGCCACCGCGCACGTGGCCCTCGACCCGGACACCGGATCGTCGCGCACCGGCTCCTCCCGCACCGGCTCGTCGCGCTCGCTGTCCGGCCGCTCCCGCTCGCACCGCTCCACCCGGACCGGCTCCGGCCGCTCCGTCTCGGTGCGCAGCAGCCGGGGCAGCGGCACCGTCGGCACCCGCCACCGGCTGGGCGCCGGCCTGGTGACGGTGCCGACCGTCACCGCGGCCGACCCGGCGCAGGCGGTGCTGGAGAACCCGGAGGTCCCGGAGCGCAAGCGGTTCTGCTCCAAGTGCGACACCCCGGTGGGCCGCGAGCGCAACGGGACGCCCGGCCGCCCGGAGGGGTTCTGCACCAAGTGCGGCACCCCGTACTCGTTCACGCCGAAGCTGCGCCGGGGCGACCTGGTCGGCGGCCAGTACGAGGTGGTGGGCTGCCTCGCGCACGGCGGGCTCGGCTGGATCTACCTGGCGGTGGACCGGCGGGTCAGCGACAAGTGGGTGGTGCTCAAGGGCCTGCTGGACACCGGCGACGAGGACGCGCTGGCGGTCGCGGTGGCCGAGCGCCGCTTCCTCGCCGAGGTGGACCACCCGAACATCGTGCGCATCATCAACTTCGCCGAGCACCCGGACCTGCGCACCGGTGCGACCGACGGCTACATCGTGATGGAGTACGTCGGCGGCAAGTCGCTCAAGGACATCGCCAACGGGCGCCGCACCCCGGACGGCCGGCGCGAGCCGCTGCCGGTCGAGCAGGCCATCGCGTACGCGCTGGAGGCGCTGCCCGCGCTGGGCTACCTGCACGCCCGCGGGCTGATCTACTGCGACTTCAAGATCGACAACGTGATCCAGAGCGGCGACACGCTCAAGATCATCGACATGGGCGCCGTCCGCCGCCTCGACGACGACGGCCCGATCTACGGCACCATCGGCTACCAGGCCCCGGAGATCGCCACCGACGGCCCCTCCCCCGCCTCCGACCTCTACACGGTGGCCCGCACCCTCGCGGTGCTCAGCTTCGACTTCCAGGGCTACTCCACCACCTACCGGGAGACCCTGCCCGGCCCGGAGTCCGTGCCGGTCTTCGCCGCGTACGAGTCCTACTACCGCTTCCTGGTCCGCGCCACCGACCCGGACCCGGCCCGCCGGTTCTCCTCCGCCGAGGAGATGGCCGACCAGCTCACCGGCGTGCTCCGCGAGGTGCTCGCCCTCCAGGACGGCCGCGCCCGGCCCGCGCCCTCCACCCTCTTCGGCCCCGAACTGCGCGTGGTGGACAACGAACTGGTCGCCCCCACCGTCCGGCCCGGCCAACTGCGGCTGACCGCGCTCGACCCGGCCGCCGCCTCCCTCGCCCTGCCCGTCCCCCGGGTCGACCCGGCCGACCCCAACGCCGGCTTCCTCGCCACCCTGCTCGCCGCCGACCCGCGGGAGGCGCTCGCCGCCCTCGACGGCGCACCCGCCGACTCCGCCGAACGCCGGCTGCGCGAACTGCGCGCCGTCCTCGAACTCGGCCGGCACGAGCGGGCCGCCGAGGCGCTCGCCGAACTCGACCGGCAGTACCCCGACGACTGGCGGGTGGTCTGGTACCGCGGCCTGACCTCCCTGGTCTCCGCCGTCCCCGCCACCCCCGGCGACGCCCCCGACGAGGAGGCGCTGCGCGCCGCCGCCGAGGCCTTCGACGCCGTCTACGACGCCTTCCCCGGCGAGGCCGCCCCCAAGCTGGCCCTCGCCGCCTGCGCCGAGCTCCTCGGCGACGGCGGCGACGCGGCCGAGTTCTACCGCCTGGTGTGGAGCACCGACCAGAGCTACCTGAGCGCCGCCTTCGGGCTGGCCCGGGTCCGGCTCGCCGACGAGGACCGGGCCGGCGCCGTCGCCGTCCTGGAGTCCGTGCCGGCCACCTCCAGCCAGTACACCGCCGCCCGGATCGCCGCCGTCCGGGCCCGGCTGCGCGAGCGGCCCGCCACCGACCCGCTCGGCGCCGACCTCGGCGCGAGCTCCGAGCAGCTGACCGCGCTGCGCCTGGACGACCGCCGCCGCGAGGAGCTCGCCGTCGAGGTGCTCGGCGCCGCGCTCGGCTGGGTCACCGCCGGGTCCCCCGGCGAGACCGGCGTCGGCCGGACGACCGGCGAGGTCAGCGTGCTGGGACGGCCCGCGGTGGAACGGGAACTGCGGTTCGCCCTGGAGCAGTCATACCGGGTGCTCGCCCGGTTGGCCGACCGGGCCGAGAACAGGATCGAGATGGTGGAGCGGGCCAACCGCGCCCGCCCCAGGACGTGGGTGTAACAGATGCCACAGCAGACCGTGTGCCAGAGCTGTGCCGAGCCGATGGACCCGGAGGACGTCTTCTGCGGGTCCTGCGGGGCGAACCGGGACGGCCGGCCCGCCCCCGGCGCGATGCCGCCCAGCTGGTCGGCCGCCCGGGGCGGTGACGGGGAGCACCCGCCGACCCTGCCCGACACCCCCACCGTCCCGGCGCAGAACGCCCAGGGCGCCCAGACCGCCCCGGGAGCACCGGGCGCCCAGACCGCCCCGGGCGCGCACGGCGGACCGGCCTGCGCGCACTGCGGGCTCCAGCAGGTCACCGGCGACGGCTACTGCGAGGCCTGCGGCCGCGCCCAGCCCCGCCCGCGCGACCACATGGAGAAGTCGCTCGGCGGCGTCGCCGGGGTCAGCGACCGGGGCGTCCGGCACCACCGCAACGAGGACTCCTTCACCGTCGCCGCCACCTCGCTGCCCGGCGGCGAACCGGTCGTGGTGGCCGTCGTCTGCGACGGCGTGTCCTCCTCCGACCGGCCGGACCAGGCGTCCGAGACCGCCGTGGACGCCGCCTCCGAGTCCCTGCTCAGCTCGCTGGAGGCCGGGCGCGAGCCCACCGCGGCCATGCGCGCGGCGATCGCCGACGCGGCGTCCGCCGTCGCCCTCCTGGCCACCGACGGCACCAAGCCGCTCAGGCCCGACGTCAACGCGCCCGCCTGCACCTACGTCAGCGCGATCGCGACCGGCGGCCGGGTCACCATCGGCTGGGTCGGCGACACCCGCGCGTACTGGATCCCGGACGACCGGGTCTCCGCCGAGCCGTTCCGGCTCACCCAGGACGACTCCTGGGCCGCCCGGATGGTCGAGGCCGGGCTGATGGGCGAGGCCGAGGCCTACGCGGACCCGCGCGCGCACGCCATCACCGGCTGGCTCGGCGCCGACGCCGAGGAGGTCGTCCCGCACACCCTCGACTTCACCCCGCACGTCCCCGGCGTGCTGCTGATCTGCACCGACGGGCTCTGGAACTACGCCGAGGCCGCCACCGACCTCGCCTACTACGTCCGCCCGGACGCCCGGACCGAACCGCTCGCGGCCGCCCAGACCCTGGTGAAGTTCGCCGTCGCGGCCGGCGGGCACGACAACATCACCGTCGCGGTCCTGCCGATCGACCCGCCGCCCGCGGCGGTGGCGGGGGCCGCGGACGACGAGGACGGCCGCACCGCGACCGCGCTGGACCTCCCGGTGATCACCGCGGCCGGGACCGCACCGGCCGGCGCGGACGACGAGGACTACGAACCGACCCTGCCGGACATCCCGGTGATCGGCTCCGCCGCCGCCCCGCTGCCCCCGGCACCGCCCCTGCCCCCGCAGCCGCCGGCCGTCCCGCCGCGCCCGACCCGGCCCCCGGCCCAGCCCCCGCGCTGACACCGGGCGGCCGGGACGGCGGGCCCGCCGTCCCGGCTGCCCGCCGTTCCGCCGGCCGCACCGCGCACCGCCCGCACCGCGAACCACCCGGACCGTGCACCGCCCGCAGCGCAGCGCCACCGCGCCACCGCTGTCCGCCCACCGACCGCTCGCACCATCCGACCATCCGACGGGAGCCACCGGCCCATGGCAACACTGGCTAAGCCGAACCTGCCCAGGTTCGACGTGGAGATCTTCCAGAACGAGTTCCTCGCGGACGGCGCCCGGGAGGTGAACGCCATCGTCACCGTCACCGCGACCGGTGGCGGCACCTCGGGCGGCCGCCCGCTCGGCCTCGCCGACGCCGGACCGGGCGGCGCCGACGCGCAGTCCGCCGCCGTGGTGATCCTGGTGGACTGCTCCGGTTCGATGGACTACCCGGCCAGCAAGCTGCGCGGCGCCCGCGAGGCCACCGCCGCCGCCATCGACACCGTCCGCGACGGCGTCGCCTTCGCCGTGGTCGCCGGCACCCACGAGGCCCGCGACGTCTTCCCCGGCGACGGCACCCTCGCCATCGCCTCGGACGGCACCCGGGCCCAGGCCAAGGAGTCGCTGCGCCGGCTCACCGCGGCCGGCGGCACCGCCATGGGCACCTGGCTGGCCAAGGCCGACCAGCTCTTCCTGACCCGCCGCGACATCGCCATCCGGCACGCCATCCTGCTCACCGACGGCAACAACGAGCACGAGACCGCCGCCGACCTGGAGCGCGCCATCGAGAGGGTCAGCGGCCACTTCACCGCCGACTGCCGCGGCGTCGGCACCGACTGGCGGGTCGACGAGCTGCGCAGGATCTCCTCCGCACTGCTCGGCACCGTCGACATCGTCGCGGAGCCCTCCGGCCTGGCCGAGGACTTCCGCTCGATGATGGCCGGCGCGATGGGCAAGCAGGTCGCCGACGTCGCGCTGCGGATCTGGACGCCCGCCAACGCGGTGGTCAGGTTCGTCAAGCAGGTCGCCCCCGCGGTCGAGGACCTCACCGCCCGCCGGGCCGACGCCGGGCCGCGGGCCGGCGACTACCCGACCGGCTCGTGGGGGGACGAGAGCCGCGACTACCACGTCTGCGTGGAGGTCCCGGCCGCCTCCGTCGGCAACGAGATGCTCGCCGCGCGGATCAGCCTGGTCCTGCCGCCGTCGGTCGCCGGGGGGACGCCCGAGGTGCTGTCGCAGGGCCTGGTCAGGGCCTTCTGGACCGACGACCTCGCCTCGTCGACCCGGATCAGCCCGCAGGTCGCCCACTACACCGGGCAGGCCGAGCTGGCCTCGTCCATCCAGGAGGGCCTGGAGGCGCACCGGGCCGGGGACGTCGACCGGGCGACCTCGAAGCTCGGCGCCGCCGTCCGGATCGCCCACGCGACCGGCAACGAGGGCACCTTCAAACTGCTGCAGAAGGTGGTCGACGTGGTGGACCCGAAGGAGGGTACCGTTCGGTTCCGTAAGAACGTGAGCGAGGCCGACTCGATGACCCTTGAGACCCGGTCGACCAAAACCGTCCGTGTGAAGAAGTGACCGCCGAAGAGCCGACCGGGCCGCAGCCCGGTCGGACACTGCCCCGGCTTGTTGGGAATTGAGGGGGGACCTGATGCCGATCTGCCCGAGGGGCCACGAGTCGCAGGCCGAGGACTGGTGCGACTTCTGCGGCTTTCCGATGACGCCGCCGCAGCCCGTACCGCCGCCGCCCGGCACACTCCCCGGCGCGCCCGGGGGCCCGGGGGCGCACGGCGGCCACGGTGCGCCCGGAGCGCCGTACGGCGCTCCGACGCCGCCGCCGAACCCGCAGGGCTTCCCGGACCTCACCGAGGGCCTCGTGGTCTGCCCGATCTGCCGCAGCCCGCAGACCGGCCGGTTCTGCGAGGAGTGCGGGTACGACTACGACCTCTCGGCACCGCAGCGCCCCCAGCAGCCCTTCGG
This sequence comes from Kitasatospora sp. NBC_00458, assembly GCF_036013975.1. Classification (NCBI taxonomy): domain Bacteria; kingdom Bacillati; phylum Actinomycetota; class Actinomycetes; order Kitasatosporales; family Streptomycetaceae; genus Kitasatospora; species Kitasatospora sp. NBC_00458. The sequence goes on along the minus strand of NZ_CP107904.1, from coordinate 6,201,296 downwards.
CGTCCCCGCCCAGGCCCCGCCCCCGCCGCCCGCGCCGCTGAACATCCCCGCGGCGTACGGCGGTGCGCCGCAGCCCCCCGCGGCCCCGCCGCAGCCCGGTCCGCCCTCCGGCTACGGCTACCCGCCGCCCGCGCACGGGGGACCGGAGGGGCCCGCCCCCGTCCACGCCGGCCCGCCCTACCAGGAGGCGCCCGGCTACCCGGCGGCGCCCTACCAGGAGGCACCCGGCTACCCGGCCGCCCCGTACCAGGAGGCCCCGTACCAGGAGGCGGCGGCGCCCTACCAGGAAGCCCCGTACCAGGAAGCCCCGTACCAGGAGGCTCCCTACCAGGAGGCGGCGCCGTACCAGGAAGCCCCGTACCGGGAGGCCCCGCACCCGGGCGCCCCGCCGCGCGAGGACTCCGGGCCGGTCTACGCCCAGCCCGGTCCGACCCGGCGCGGCGACGAGTTCGGCACCTCGTTCCACCTCGCCCCGCCGATGCCCCCGCCGGCCCAGCAGACCCAGGCACCGGCCCCCGAGCCGGTCCGGAGCACCTGGTTCGCGGTGGTCGCGGCCGACCGCGACTACTTCACCGACATGATGGCCCGCAGCGGCCCCGAGGCGGCCGGCCTGTTCTTCCCGCCGTACTGCCCCGAGCGCCGGATCCCGCTCACCGGGCGCGGCCAGCTGCGGATCGGCCGGCGCAGCCAGCACCGCGGCACCGTGCCGGAGATCGACCTCTCGGTGCCGCCGGAGGACCCGGGCGCCTCGCACCAGCACGCCCTGCTCGCCGAACAGGCGGACGGCAGCTGGGTGCTGGTCGACCAGGACTCCACCAACGGCACCACGGTGAACGGCGGCGGCGAGCCGATCGCCCCGCACACCGCGATCCCGCTGAACGACGGCGACCGGGTGCACATCGGCGCCTGGACCACGATCACCCTGCACCGCGCCTGAGCCCCGCCGGGCCCGCCCCCGCCGCGGCCGCCCGACCGCCCCGCCGGCACGGACCTCGCCGCCCCGGTGGAACGGACCTCACCGTCCGTTCCACCGGGGTGATCGACATCGTTGTAAAAATGATCATCAAATCGCGTGCCAGGCCCTGCCCAAGACCCCCCGGCGCCCGTACGCTCACTGCCCATGACTGCTGCTATATCCGCCGACGGAATCCGTCAGCGGTACGGGGACGTGCAGGCCGTCGACGGGGTGTCGCTCACCGTCGAGGCCGGCGAATTCTACGGAATCCTGGGCCCGAACGGTGCCGGGAAGACCACCACCATGGAGATCCTGGAGGGGATCCGCAAGCCCGACGAAGGACGGGTCGAACTGCTCGGGATGGCGCCCTGGCCGCGCAACCCGAAGCTGCTGCCGCGCATCGGCGTGCAGTTCCAGGCCTCGGCGTTCTTCAACAAGCTGACGGCCCGTGAGACCATCCGCACCTTCGGCTCCTTCTACGGCGTCGGCCCCAAGCGCGCCGACGCGATGCTGGAGCGGGTCGGCCTGACCGAGTCCGCCGGTGTCATGACCGACAAGATGTCCGGCGGCCAGGCACAGCGCCTCTCGATCGCCTGCGCCCTGGTCCACGGCCCGGAGCTGGTCTTCCTCGACGAGCCCACCACCGGCCTCGACCCGCAGGCCCGCCGCAACCTCTGGGACCTCCTGCGGGACATCAACGCCGAGGGCCGCACCGTCGTCCTGACCACCCACTACCTGGACGAGGCCGAGGTGCTCTGCGACCGCGTCTCGGTGATGGACCGCGGCCGGATCCTGCGCACCGGCGCCCCGGCCATCCTGGTCCGCGAGATCGACGACAGCGTGCGGATCACCGTGGAGTCCGGCCAGCTGGCCCTGGACACCGCACGCGAACTGTTCACCGCCGCCGGGGCGGAGATCACCTCGCTGGAGGACGACGGCGTCTCGCTCTCGCTGTCCACCCGGCTGCCGGCCCCGGTGCTCGCCGTCCTGGCCGAGCGCAACGCGCTGCGCGGCCTGGAGGTCCGCGGCGCCACCCTGGAGGACGTCTTCCTCCAGCTCACCGGACGGGAGTACCGCGCATGAGCGCCGAACGCACCGGGTCCGCCGCCGTCCCCGGCCAGCGGACCACCACCCCGGCGGGCGCGCCCGCCGGACCGGACGGGGCCGGCGACCCGCCCGGGCGCGAGCGGGTCTCCGCCTTCGCGAGCCTCTCGCGGGTGATGGTGGTCGCGTTCCTCCGCGACCGCACCGCGCTGTTCTTCGTGATGCTCTTCCCGCTGATGTTCCTGCTGCTGTTCGGCACCCTGCTGAAGGGCGCCTCCAGCCCGCACGCCAAGGTGGAACAGGTCGGCGCGGTCAAGGTCCTGGACGCGGTGCAGGGCGAGGGCCGGGCCGGGCTGGAGCAGGTCCTCACCATCACCCGCGGCGACGACGAGGCCGCCGCGCTGGAGAAGGTCCGCAAGGGCGACCTGGACGCGATGATCAAGGAGGGCCCGGACGGCAGGGTCGTGGTGCGCTACAGCGCCGCCGACCAGGTCCGCGCCGGCTCGGTCCAGGGCATCGTCAACTCCGTGGTCCAGCAGGCCAACCAGGCCGCGTCCGGCAAGCCCCCGGCGTTCACCATGGACGCGAGCAGGGTCGAGGACGAGGCGCTGAAGCCGATCCAGTTCCTGACCCCCGGCCTGCTCGGCTGGGCGGTGGCCACCGGCGCGGTGTTCAGCGCCTCGCTGACCCTGGTCGGCTGGCGGCAGAAGAAGGTGCTGCGCCGGCTGCGGCTGGCCCCGGTGAGCGCCGGGTCGATCGTGGCCTCCCGGATCGCCGTGTCGGTGCTGACGGCGCTGGCCCAGACCGCGATCTTCCTGGTCGTCGCGACCACGCCGTTCTTCGGCCTCCAGCTCACCGGCGACTGGTGGCTGGTCATCCCGCTGGTGGTCTGCGCGACCGTCGCCTTCATGTCGATCGGCCTGCTGGCCGGCTCGATCGCGAAGACCGAGGAGGCCGCCAACGGCCTCTCGCAGATCATCGTGCTGCCGATGTCGTTCCTGTCCGGCTCCTTCTTCCCGACCGACGACATGCCGGGCTGGCTGAAGGCGATCTCCGAGGCCATGCCGCTCAAGCACCTGGTCACCGCCGCCCAGTCGGTGCTCTCCCGGGGCGGCGGCGTGACGGACGCGCTGCCGGCCATGGGCGGGCTGCTGGCCTTCGCCGCCGTGTTCACCGCCATCTCCTGGAAGCTCTTCCGCTGGGAGGACTGACCCGGCGCGGCCTCCGCGGCCACGGGGTCGTACACCTCCGGACCTGGTCCCCAGGTCCCGGTGTACGGCCCCGCCGTCGTCTGCGACCATGGTCGGGTGAAAGAGATCCGGCGTGGCACGCTCAGCGAGGAGACCTTCTTCGAGCAGGTCGGCGGCGAACCGACCTTCCGGCGGCTGGTCCACCGGTTCTACCAGGGCGTCGCCGAGGACGAGTTGCTGCGGCCGATGTACCCCGAGGAGGACCTCGGCCCGGCCGAGGAGCGGTTCACGCTGTTCCTGATGCAGTACTGGGGCGGCCCGCGCACCTACAGCGAGCAGCGCGGCCACCCCCGGCTGCGGATGCGCCACGTGCCGTTCCGGGTGGACCGCGCGGCGCACGACGCCTGGCTCAGGCACATGCGGGTGGCCGTCGACGAACTGGCCCTGCCCGCCGACGCCGAGCGCCAGCTCTGGGACTACCTCACCTACGCCGCCGCCTCGATGGTCAACACCGAGGGCTGACCCGGCGGACGCCCGGGCCCTGCGGCGCCGGTACCCGGAGGGGCCGGTCCCCGGAGGGGCCCGCGTCAGAGCGGGCTGAGCCCCAGCCCCGCGCCGGGCGCGGCCGCCGTCCGCACCGCCACCGACCCGGCCGGGGCGCTCAGCCGCAGCCAGCCGCCGGCCCGGTGCACGGTGAGCGGGGCGGCCGGGGTGAGGAAGCCGATCACGTAGGCCGCGTGGGCGGCGCGCAGCGGCAGTTCGGGCAGCGCCGAGACCGGGCGGGACCAGATCTCGTCGGCCAGCGCGTCCAGGACCGCACGGGTCCGGTGATGGGCCGGGACGGCCTCGCTGCGCTCCCGGAACTCCCGCACGGCGGCCATCAGTTCGGGGTACACCCGGGCCACCGGCGGCTCACCCGCCGGCCGCCAGCCGGTCCGCGGCGGCAGCAGGCCGGCCCAGGCCGGGCCGGTGACCGGGGCGGGCAGGGTGACGGTGTTGGCCTCCCCGTCGACGCCGTCCAGGAGCTGCCCGGCCGAGACGGTCAGGTCGACCGGCCCGCCGAGCCCGGCCAGCAGCCGGACCGTCCGCACCGCCAGCGCGCCCGAACCGCCCAGCGGCAGCCGCCCGAAGACGGCCAGCACGCCGTCGCCGGACCCGGACCGCGGCACCCCCTGCAACCGGACCGCCGCCGCCTTGTCGAAGCGCAGCAGGCGGACCAGGAAGGCGGCCAGGTCGGCGGCCTCCCCGGTGTCGGCGAGGGCGAGGGGGGCGGTACTGATCAACGCTTCAGCTCACATCCGGTTGCGGGGCGGGGGTGCTGCGGGTCCGCTCAGACCGCGGCGGCGACCGGCTCCCCGTCCAGGAAACGCTCCAGGAAGCCCCGCTCGACCGGGCTTATCCGGCGCGGCCGGGCCTCCGCCAGGTCGTAGGGGACGACCACGGTGGACGCCCGGACGTACACCGTCTCGGTGCCGTCCTCGGCGGTGTCCTTGATCTCGTAGGAGACCGTCAGGGAGGCGACGCCGATCCTGGTCACCCAGGTCTCGACGGTGACCGGCTCGGGCCGGTGCACCAGCGGACGCTTGTAGTCGATCTCGTGGCGGGCCACCACCGAACCGCCCGCGAACTCCCCCGCACCGGCCGCGGCGGCCTGGGTGAACATGAAGTCGATCCGGGCCTCCTCCAGGTAGCGCAGGAAGACCACGTTGTTGACGTGCCCGAAGGCGTCCATGTCGGACCAGCGCAGCGGACAGGCGTAGATGTGGCGTGCCACGGGTGTTCTCCTCGACGTCCGGTGACCCGCCGGGCGTTGGTGCCGGTGGGCCGCGGCCCGGCAGGCCGCCCTCGGGGGCGAGTCTGCCGGGCCGTTGTGACGGTTGGGTGTCAGCCTCGGGTCAGCTTCTTGTAGGTGGCCCGGTGCGGACGGGCCGCGTCGGCGCCCAGCCGCTCGATCTTGTTCTTCTCGTACGACTCGAAGTTGCCCTCGAACCAGAACCACTTGCTCTCGCCCTCGTAGGCGAGGATGTGGGTGGCGACCCGGTCCAGGAACCAGCGGTCGTGGGAGATGACCACGGCGCAGCCGGGGAACTCCAGCAGCGCGTTCTCCAGCGAGGAGAGGGTCTCGACGTCGAGGTCGTTGGTCGGCTCGTCGAGGAGCAGCAGGTTGCCGCCCTGCTTCAGGGTGAGCGCCAGGTTGAGGCGGTTGCGCTCACCGCCGGAGAGCACGCCGGCCGGCTTCTGCTGGTCCGGGCCCTTGAAGCCGAACGCCGAGACGTAGGCGCGGGACGGCATCTCGACCTGGCCGACGTTGATCCAGTCGAGGCCGTCGGAGACGACCTCCCAGAGCGTCTTCTTCGGGTCGATGTTGGCGCGGCTCTGGTCGACGTAGCTGATCTTGACCGTCTCGCCGACCTTGACCGAGCCGCTGTCCGGGGTCTCCATGTCCTGGAGCATCTTGAACAGGGTGGTCTTGCCGGCGCCGTTCGGGCCGATGATGCCGACGATGCCGTTGCGCGGCAGGGTGAAGCTGAGGTCGTCGATCAGGACCTTCTCACCGAAGGCCTTGTTGAGGTTCTCCACCTCGATGACGACGCTGCCCAGACGCGGGCCCGGCGGGATCTGGATCTCCTCGAAGTCCAGCTTCCGCATCTTGTCGGCCTCGGCGGCCATCTCCTCGTAGCGGGCCAGACGCGCCTTGGACTTCGCCTGGCGGCCCTTGGCGTTGGAGCGGACCCACTCCAGCTCCTCCTTGAGCCGCTTGGCGCGCTTGGCGTCCTTCTGGCCCTCGACCTTGAGCCGCGACTGCTTGGACTCCAGGTAGGTGGAGTAGTTGCCCTCGTAGCCGATGGCGCGGCCGCGGTCGAGCTCCAGGATCCAGCCGGCCACGTTGTCCAGGAAGTACCGGTCGTGGGTGACCGCGACGACGGTGCCCGCGTACTTGGCCAGGTGCTGCTCCAGCCAGTTCACCGACTCGGCGTCCAGGTGGTTGGTGGGCTCGTCGAGGAGCAGCAGGTCGGGCGCCTCCAGCAGCAGCTTGCAGAGCGCGACGCGGCGCTTCTCGCCACCGGAGAGCTTGGTGACCGCCCAGTCGCCGGGCGGGCAGCCCAGCGCGTCCATGGCCTGCTCCAGCTGGGCCTCCAGGTCCCACGCGTTGGCGTGGTCCAGCTCCTCCTGGAGCTTGCCCATCTCGTCGAGCAGGGCGTCCGAGTAGTCGGTGGCCATCAGCTCGGCGATCTCGTTGAAGCGGTCGAGCTTCCCCTTGATCTCCTTGACGCCGTCCTCGACGTTCTCCAGGACGGTCTTGGTCTCGTCGAGCGGCGGCTCCTGGAGCAGCATGCCGACGGTGTACCCGGGCGAGATGAAGGCGTCGCCGTTGGAGGGCTGCTCCAGGCCGGCCATCATCTTCAGCACGGTGGACTTGCCCGCGCCGTTGGGGCCCACGACGCCGATCTTCGCCCCGGGGAGGAAGCTGAGCGTCACGTCGTCAAGGATGACCTTGTCGCCGTGCGCCTTGCGCACCTTGCGCATCGTGTAGATGTATTCCGCCACGTGAGATCGCTCCGGCGTCGTCGGGAGTATTCGGCTTGCAGCCTTCCATTGTGCCGCACCCGACCGGGAGCCCAGAACCGCCCGCTGTGCCCCGGTGGGGTATCCGGACGGGCTCCCCGCCCGCCTGCTCCCCTTCGGAACTCCCGCGCGGAACGGCCCGGCCCCCCGCACACGTGGTGCGGGGGGCCGGGCCGTCGTCAGTGCCTCGGCGCCTCAGTGGGCGCTCCGGTCGCTCCGGTCGCTGAGGCGGCTGCCTCAGGCGGCGGTGCCACCGTGGCGGCCGCGACGGCGCAGCAGGAAGACCGCGGCACCGCCGGCCACGACCAGACCGCCGGCGACGGCGGCGATGACCGGGGTGGCGTCGTTACCGCCGGTGGCGGCCAGGCCGCCGGTGGTGCCGGGGGCCGAGCTGGTGGCCACCGGGGCCGGGGCGGCCGTGGTGCTGGCGGACGCCGACGGGGTGGCGGTGGCGCTCGGGGTGACCGACGCGGTGGCGGTCGGGGCCGGGGTGGTCGGCGCCGGGGTCGACGGCTTGGTCGTCGGGGTGGCGCTCGGCGTCGGGGTCGGGGTGGCGCCGCTGGCCGTCTTGCAGTCCAGGATGCCCTTGAAGTTCTTGGTGAAGCCGTTCGGGCCGGTCACCGTGATGTCGTAGGCGGTGTCCTCGGCGACCGGGACGACGACGGTCTCGATCTTGCCCGGCTGGACGGTGAGGTCCTTGCCCGGCTTCACCGAGACGGTGGCCGCCTCGTCGCCGCCGTTGGCGACGGAGACCTTGACGCCGTTGGCGACGCACTCGACCACGGCGGTACTGTCGACCAGCGGGCCCTTGGCGGCCTTCCAGGTCGCCTTGGCGGCGTCCTTGACGCTGAGCTTGGTGGAGCCCGCCAGGATCATGGTCTGGCTGTGCTTCTCCGCGGTGTAGCCCTTGCTGAGGAAGACGCGGCCGCTCGGCACGACGGTCTCCGCGGCGGCGTCGATGGTGGCGGTGCCGTCCGGGGTGCCGGCCGGGACGTCCAGCCACAGCTGGGTGTCCTTGGCGATCGGACCGGCCAGGTCGGAGACCGGCTTGTTGTCCTTGTCGACCAGCTTGACCTTGTCGGCGGAGTCGCCGGCGAGCGCCAGCTTCACCTCGTTGGCGCTGGAGTTGACGGTGAACGGGCCGAGCTTGGTGCCCGGCTTGCCCGACACGGAGTCCGGGGTGAGGCTCAGCGAGGGCTTGGGCTCGGCGGCGATGCCCTTGTTCTTCTCGCTGACCAGGTAGTCGCGGAGCTGCTTGGCCTCGGCGTCCACCGGGACGGCGTTCTTGCCGTCGGAGAACTTCCAGATCGCGGCCTGGGTGCCGGCGGCGGCGTCCTCCTTGGTGAGCTCGCCCTTGACGCCCGCGTCGGCGGCCAGCTTCTTGAGGTCCGTGACCTGCGGGTAGGAGTTCTCCAGGATCCAGCGGATCTTGGAGGCGTCCTGGGCCTTCTCCGGGCGGCCGAGGGAGCTCGACTTCCAGTCGGACTCGCGGTACTCGATCGCCTTGGTGATGTCGACCGGGTGGTCGATGTCGATGCAGTACGTCTTGATCTCGCCGTCGGCCGTCTTGAGGGTGAACAGCCCGCCCTGGACCGAGTGGCCCCCCTCGATGGCGATCTCCTCGCTCATCATGGTCGGCTGGACCACTGCCGTGACACCGCCGCCCGGCGCGTCGGCCGCAGCCGCCGCACCGGCCGCGAACAGGCCCCCGCCCAGCGCAGCGCTGGTCGTGAGCATGACAGTGGTTATGCGCGGAAGACTCCGCCCCTGCCTCTTGAACATCCTGGGATCCCTCCGGGGCCGGGCCTTGCCGATGGGCAGCCCGCCTTGCTTGCCGCGCCCCCTGTGGCGCTGCTTCACGATGTGAACCAGACGAATCCTATTGAGCCCCAGGAGCCCTGAAACCCCCATGCGAAATTAGGACGATACCGTATCTGTATCGTTATCAACGCTCTCAGTATCCACACAAGCTGACGATCTGCCAGAAAGTGAGGATCTTTCCGTTAACCGGAACGAGATTGCACACACGATCCCAACAACCTTCTCGATCAACATATTTGTCGACAGTCCAGGCGCCCCGGCACCACCCGGAGACCCACTAGCCGCCACCTCCGATCCCCTCCCCCGGCACCTCGCCGACACCCACCGCCTCCGCGGCCGAGGCCTGCCGCACCCTCAGGGCGTCCACGATCCACCCCGGCACCGCCTCCCCCGCGCCCCCGTCGGCCCCCTCCCCCGCCGAGCCGGCGCCGCCCGCCGACCCGCCCCGGACCCCCGACGCCCAGCTGAACACCGCCGTGCCGCGACTCAGGTCGTGCCCGACCGACCGGGCGTCGATCTCGACCCTGCTGCGCCGGGCCTCCCCCTCCGTCCACTCCCGCACCCTCAGCCGCCCGCTCACCACCACCGGGTGCCCCTTCGCCAGCGAGTCGACCAGGTGACCCGCCAGCGTCCGCCAGGCCGTCACCGTCACCCACTGCGTCTCGCCGTCCACCCAGGCCTCCCCGGCCCGGTCGTACCGGCGCTCGGTCGAGGCCAGCCGGAAGGTCGCGACCGGCACCCCGCCGGCCGTCCGGGTGTAGCTCACATCGGTGGCGACATTCCCGATCACCGTCACGAGGGTCTCGTTCACAGCCACGCTCCGTCCTCTCGGTTGCACCGTACGGAATCGACCGGTGCGTGCCGAGAGTGCGCTTCCCGGGAAATTCGCGCGAGGGGGATCGGAAATCCTGTGGACAACTCGGGCCTGTGGAAAACCGCTGTCACTCGCAGGGGTGAATTTCAGCCTTTGTGCGACCATCCGACTCCGGATCTGCGGGTCCATGACAACAAACGCCCCGGTCGGGCCCGGGTCCGGCACGCCCCCGCGGGCGGGCGGCCGACCGTCCGCGCACGTCATCCGACCGGGCGAACCCGAATGCGGCCCCCCACCCGCACCGGGACCGGCCTCGACGGCGGCGCTTTCTCCGTGCCGAATCCATAACGGGTGGGGAGACAGCCCCGTAACGAGTGCACAACGTCCGGCGCGGAACACCGCCAGACCGCTGCACTCACGGCCTTCACCTGCGATTATCGGACCGCTCCACCGAGGCCGACACACCAACGGCGGTGTCGTAACAACCGGCCGAGGTTCTGGACACCCTTATCCTGTCCCCGACAGGGCAAGGGCCCGCCTACCCCCACACCCCACCCTCAGGTACGGGGACGGACAGCGGGCGCCTGGCGCCCACCGTCCGATCCCGGCAACGGTCACGCCCATCCGGGCGCCGCCCGTCCCGCCCCCATAGCTCAGCGGATAGAGCACCCGCCTTCTAAGCGGTAGGTCGCAGGTTCGAATCCTGCTGGGGGCGCAACACCGTTTTCCCCGCAGGCCGCGCAGACGGCGGACCTGTCATCACGCCCCCCGCCGCGGCGAATGCCGGGCACCCACAGCGCATAACCCGTGACCATCCGTGTCATGACCGCGCACAAAAGCGCCGCGAAAAGGGACAACGGCAATCCGCGCCCGGCGGAATGCCCGTTTTCGAACCTTCCGCCGCCCGGCCGTCCGCCCCGACGGGTCGGCCCCGGCCCGTCCGCACCGGCCGCACCGTCCGCCCCGACCGCCGCTCAGCCCCCGGCGCCCACGGCCGCACCCGGCGCACCGTCCGGACCGGCACCACCCGCCGCGGCCACCAGCCCCACCAGGTAGGCGTCCAGCAGCTCCACCTGCCGCTCCGCCGGGAACTCCCCCGGGGCGAAGAGCGACTGCACCACCAGCCCCAGCGCGAAGGCCTGCGCCCCCGCCGCGAGCTGCGCCGCCGGCACCTCCGGGGACAGCTCCCCGCGCCGCTGCGCGGCCTCGACGTGCTCCGCCAGCACGGTACGGGCCCGCCCGTACCGCGCCGCGTGCGCGGCGGCCAGGTCCGGATCGGCCAGCGCGACGTCCCAGGAGCCGACCCAGATCCGGTTGCCCGCCGTCGCGGCCGCGTCCAGCGGCAGGATGTCGAGCAGCGCCGCCCGCAGCCGGGCCAGGCCCTCGGTCGGCGGCGGACTGCCGTCGGTCGGCGCGGTGCGCCGCGGCCGCGCGCCCGAACGCCGCTCCAGGACGTCCAGCGCGTGCGCGACCAGGGCCTTCTTGCTCGGGAAGTAGTGGGTGAGCAGCCCGGTGCTGGAGCCCATCTCGGCGGCCACCGCACGCAGCGTGAGCCCCTCGAAACCGCGCGTGGACAGTACCCGCCACACGGCCTGCGAGACCTCGGTGCGGCGGGCTTCATGATCTCCACGGGCCGGCGTCATGGGGCTATCTTACGTACCAAACGTTTGTTATGTATGGACTCAGCACGAACACCGACACGAACGACCGGCACCACCGCGCCCCGCCCCACACGTCCGCACCACGTCCGCCCCACGCGCCGCGAAAGGCCCGCCCATGTTCGCCATCCCCCTCGCCGAGAACGCCGTGCTCCGCCCGCTGGAGCCGTGGCAGGCCCCCGAGTACCTGGCCCACATCGAGCGCGGCCGCGCCCACATCGACCGGTGGATCGGCTGGGCCGCCCTCGCCACGGACCTCGAATCGGCCCGCACCGTCCTGCAGCGCTACGCCGACCGGCAGGCCGCCGACTCGGCCCGGCTGTTCGGGATCTGGCTGGACGGCACGCTGGTCGGCGGCGTGATGTTCGTGCAGTGGGACTCCAAGACCGGCACCTGCGAGATCGGCGTCTGGACCGAACCGGCCGCCGAGGGCCGGGGGCTGATCAGCACCGCCGTCCGGCTCCTGGTCGACTACGCCTTCACCACCCGGGGCATGCACCGGATCGAGTGGCACAACCGGCCCGACAACCTGCGCAGCCGGGCGGTCGCCCAGCGGCTGGGCTTCACGCTGGAGGGCGTCATGCGGGAGTCCTACCTGCACCAGGGCGTCCACCACGACGGCGAGGTCTGGTCGATGCTCACCCACGAGTGGAAGCCCGGAACCGGCGCGTCCGGGGCCACCGCGGCGTCCTGACCCCGCCGGCGGCGCCCGGGCCGGCCGACGGGCCGGCCCGGACCTCCCGGACCGGACGCGCGCCCCCGGCCCGCTCCGGCGGAGCGGGTGCTGAGAGAGTGGCCGCACCCACACCCTTCCGGAGGTGCCCATGGCCGCCCGGCCGCTGCTGACGCGGGACCGAGCCCCGCTGCCCACCCACGTCGACGGCCTCAACGCCCACCTCGGCGAGGACGGCGTCGCGGTCCTGGAGTTCGACCGCCCGCACCGCCGCAACGCCGTCACCCTGGAGATCTGGCAGGCCCTGCCGAAGGTGCTGCTGCGGCTGGCCGAACAGCCCGGCGTGCGCGTCCTGCTGGTCACCGGGGCGGGCGGCACCTTCAGCGCCGGCGCCGACATCGACGAACTCGCCGGGGTCTACGGCGATCCGGACCGCGCCGACGACTACCACGCGGTCAACATCGCCGCCGAGGAGGCCCTCGCCGCCTTCCCGCACCCGACCGTCGCCGTGGTGCACGGCGCCTGCGTCGGCGGCGGCTGCCAGCTCGCCGTCGCCTGCGACCTGCGGTTCGTCGCCGAGGACGCCCGGCTGGGGATCACCCCGGCCAAACTCGGCGTGGTCTACCCGGCGGTGCCGACGCTGCGGCTGGCCCGGCTGGTCGGCCCGTCCCGCGCCAAGTACCTGCTGTTCTCCGGCGAGCTGCTGCCCGCCCCGGAGGCCGCCGCGTTCGGCCTGGCCGACCGGGTCCTCCCGGCCGCCGAACTGGACGCCGCGGCCCTGGACTTCGCCCGCCTGCTGACCACCCGCTCGCCGCAGACCATCGGCGCCGTCAAGGCCGCCCTGGCCGTCGCCCCCGAGCAGGCCGCGGCCGCCCTCGCCCCGTGGGAGCGGCGCTCCCGCGAGGCGCCCGACGTCCACGAGGGGCTCGCCGCGTTCCTGGAGCGCCGGCCGCCCCGCTTCTGAACCCGCGAGCGCGGCCGGGTCGGGGCGGGCCGGGGGCACAGGGGCCGGGGGCCGGGTCGCGGGCGCCGGGGCCGAGGCGCGGACCAGGGCGGGGCCGGGGATCGCGGGTCCGATCAGCTGACGGCAGATCGATACGATCATCCGACCGTCCTGCCGCCAAGCCTCTGGAGCACCCGCGCGATGACCGAGCCCCTGCCCTCGACGACCCGGGCCCGGCAGATCACCGACGGCCTGGAGCCGAAGAACGTGATCATCTGCCTGGTGCTCCTGCTCGGCGGCCTGCGGTACGGCTGGAGCGGGCTCGGCTGGGCGGTGTTCGCGCTGCTCTTCACGGCCGTGGTCCCGACCCTGTTCATCAAGCGCGGCATCCGCAGGGGCACGCTGGAGGACCGGCACGTCGGCCACCGGCAGCGGCGGCTGACGGTCATCCCGTTCGTCATGGGCTCGGTCGCGACCGCCTTCGCGGTGATGCTCGGACTGGACGCGCCGACCGACCTCACGGCGATCGTGCTGGCGATGTTCGCCTCGCTGGTGCCGATCCTGGCGATCACCGTCTGGTGGAAGGTCTCCCTGCACACCGCCGTGTCCAGCGGCGCGGTGGTCTGCCTGGCGATCGCGCTCGGCCCGTGGTGGCTGCTGCTGTACCCGCTGGTCGTGCTGATCGGCTGGTCCCGGGTGGTGCTGCGGGACCACACCACCGCGCAGACGATCGTCGGCGCGGCGGTGGGCGGCCTCACCGCCGGACTCACCTTCTGGGCCGCCCGCTGACGTCCCTTTGCAAAGTGCACTCTTTGCAAAGAGCGGCAGAGGAGTGGCCGGCAGCCGGCCCCGCCGCCCCGCGGGCGGCCGCTCCGGGCCGCCCCAGCCGCTCCACCGGACTCACCCTCCGGGCGGCCGCCCGTTGACGTCTCTTTGCAAAGTGCGCTGTTTGCAAAGAGCCGATCGTCAGCCGGCTTTGGTCGCCCCCATCCGCCGCGCTGGGCCGCTACAGGCCGCCACGGGCCGCTGCGGGCCGCACCGGACGGCGGCCCGGCGCGGCCGTTCAGCGGATCGGGAGCCCCGAGACGGCCCGGGCGATCACCAGGCGCTGGATCTCGCTGGTGCCCTCGAAGATCGAGTAGATCGCGCTGTCCCGGTGCATCCGCTCGACCGGGTACTCGCGGGTGAAGCCGTTGCCGCCGAGGATCTGCATCGCCTGCGCGGTGACCCACTTGGCGGTCTCACCCGCGTACAGCTTGGACATCGAGCCCTCGGCCGAGGTGAACGGCAGGTTGTTGGCGGCCATCCAGGAGGCCCGCCAGACCAGCAGCCGGGCCGCGTCGATCCGGGTCTTCATGTCGGCCAGCTGGAAGGCCACCCCCTGGTTGTCGATGATCGGGCGGCCGAACTGCACCCTGGTCTTCGCGTAGTCCAGCGCCACCTCGTACGCGGCCCGGGCGATGCCGATCGCCTGTGCGCCGACGGCCGGCCGGGAGGCCTCGAAGGTGGCCATCGCCGCGTTTCGCCCGCCGTTGCGGACGCCCTCGCGGGCCCGGGCGAGGCGTTCGTCCAGCTTCTCCCTGCCGCCGAGCAGGCAGTGCCCGGGCACCCGCACGGCGTCCAGCACCACCTCGGCGGTGTGCGAGGCCCGGATGCCGTGCTTTTTGAACTTCTGGCCCTGGCTCAGTCCGGGCGTGCCCGGCGGCACCACGAAGGAGGCCTGTCCGCGCGCGCCGAGCTCCGGGTCGACGGTGGCCACGACCACGTGGACGGCGGCGATCCCGCCGTTGGTGGCCCAGGTCTTGGTGCCGTTCAGCACCCACTCGTCCGCGGCCCCGTCGTACACGGCCCGGGTGCGCAGCGCGGAGACGTCGGATCCGGCGTCCGGCTCGGAGGAGCAGAAGGCGGCCACCTTGACGTCGTCCGGGGTGCCGAACATCTGCGGCGCCCAGGTGCCGATCTGTTCGTCGGTGCCGTTGGCGAGCACCGCGACGGCGGCCAGCGTGGTGCCGACGATGGAGAGGCCGATCCCGGCGTCGCCCCAGAACAGTTCCTCCATGGCGATGGGGATGCCGACGCCGGAGGGGTCGAAGTACTGCTGGGCGTAGAAGTCGAGCGAGTAGATGCCGAGCTTGGCGGCCTCCTGGATGATCGGCCAGGGGGTCTCCTCGCGCTCGTCCCACTCGGCGGCCGCGGGCCGCATCACGTCGGCGGCGAAGCCGTGCAGCCAGTCGCGTACGGCGAGCTGGTCCTCGCCCGGGTCCAGCGAGAAGGTGCTCATGGGTGCGTGCCTCCGGAGATGGGTGCGGCCGACCGGGGTGTTACCTCGGGTAACATCGACGGAGTCTGCTACTGCTTGGTAACCGGTGTCAACGCCCTAGCGAAGGAACAGCGCATGTCCCCAGAGCCCCGCCGGGAGCAGTTGCTCAACGCCGCCGACCGGGTCGTCCAGCGCGATGGTCCCGGCGCCAGCATGAACGCGATCGCCGCCGAGGCCGGCATCACCAAACCGATCCTCTACCGGCACTTCGGCGACCGGAACGGCCTGATCCGGGCGCTGACCGAGCGCCACACCGGCGGCCTGCTGGCCGCCGTCCGGGCCGCCCTCGCCGAACCGCTGGAGCGGCGCGACCGGGTCGAGCACGTCCTGGACACCTACCTGGCCGGGATCGAGTCCCGCCCGCAGGTGTACCGGCTGCTCACCCACCCCGAGCCGGGCGACCCGAGCGGCGCGGGGAACGCGCTCGCGCCGGCTCTGAAGCAGATCGCCGAGGAGATCACCCGGGCGGTCGCGGGCCAGGTCGACCTCGGGGCCGACCGCGAACTCCTCGCCGAGGCCTGGGGGCGGGGCATCACCGGGATGGTACTGGCGGCCGGCGACTGGTGGCTGGAGTCCAAGCCCTGCTCGCGGGCCCGGATGGTCCAGGCGCTCGCCGACCTGCTCTGGGGCCGGCTCGCCGCCGCGGGCGACCTGCCGAGCGCCCTGCCGACCGGGCCTGCCGCCCCGGAGCCGACGGCGCCGGAGCCCGCGGGCGACTGAGACCGGCCCGGCCCACGGCGGCGGCGGGGCCACGGCGCAGCACCGCACCCCGCACACCACCCCGCACCCCGCACCCTTGTGCCGGACGGACCCGCCCCGGCATCATCGGGCCCCACCCTCCCCCGCTCCGGAGGCCCCGATGCGCCTGCGCCGCACCGCCGTTGCCCTCCTGCTCGCCGCCTCCGCCGTCCTGTCGGCCCCGCCCGCCCTGGCCCGGCCACCGCACGGCGACCATCCGCACGACCGGCCACCGCGCTCCGCACCGGCGTTCCCCACCGGCACCGCCACCGGCCCGGACGGCCGGACCGACCCCGTCGACGCCGCCGGCCGCCGGCTGCAGCTGCGCGGCTTCAACCTCGACAAGTACGCCGAGGCCACCGAGCAGGACGTCAGGTCCATCGCGGCCCGGGGCTTCACGCTGATCCGGGTGGCCGTCTCCTGGACCAGGCTGGAGCCCGGACGCGGACGGCTGGACCGGACCGAGCTCGACCGCCTGCACCGGCTCCTCGGCTGGGCCGACCGGTACGGCGTGCTCGCCCTCGTCGACTTCCACCAGGACGTCTACGGGCCGAAGTTCGGCGGCGGCGACCGCGGCATCCCGCTCTGGGCCACCCGTGACGACGGCCTGCCGTTCGAGGCCGACCCCGACGACTGGTTCGCCGGCTACTTCCAGCCCGCCGTCCAGGCCGCCTTCCGCCACCTCTACGACGACCCCGACCTGCGCGCCTGGCAGGCCGACTTCTACACCCGGCTGGCCCGTGAACTGCGCGGCCACCGCTCACTGCTGGGCTACGACCTGTTCAACGAGCCGTTCGGCCCGGTGGACGGCGACCCGACCGACCCGGCGGTGCTCGCCGCCGCCTCCGCCGCGCTGGAGCAGGGCCGGCTCGCCGACATGTACCGCCGGCTGATCGCCGCCGTCCGCCGCGCCGACCGGGACGCCTGGCTGTTCGTCGAGCCGACCGTGCTGGTCGGCCAGGGCGTGCCCACCCGGCTGCCGGGCTTCACCGACCCCCGCCCCGGCTCCCCCCGGCTCGGCTACGCCCCGCACTTCTACGACACGGCCGTCGAGTCCGGTGCCGACTGGGACCCGGCCGGCGGCTTCGTGGAGGACTACACCGCCGCGATCACCGCCTACCCGGCCGCGCACCGCCTCCCCGTGCTGGTCGGCGAGTGGGGGCCGCCCGACTCCCGCCGGCCCGGCAACACCCTGCTGGTCCGCCGTCAGGTCGACGCCATGGACGGCTTCGCCGCCGGCTGGGCGATGTGGTACTGGTGCCGGGGCGACGGCGGCTACTGCGCGCTCGACCCGGCCGGGCGGCCGGCCCCCGGCGACGAGCCGGTCTTCGGCCCGTACCCGGCCGCGGTGGCCGGAACGGGGGCGCGCACCACCGCGAGCGGCACCGCGCACACCGTCCGGTGGACCGCCGACGGCACCGGGCACGCCACCGAACTCGTCCTGCCCGCCGCCGCGTTCCCCACCGGCGTGCGGATCGCCGTGCAGCCGGCCGGCGCCCTGGTCGAGCTCGACCAGCCGACCGGCGACCGGGCCGGCAGCGCCCGGATCCGCCTCCCGCGATCCCGGCCCGGCACCCCGGTCTCCGTCACCCTGGAACGGCGCTGACGCCCGGCGCCCGGCGGACCGGCCGCCGGGCGCCGACCGCGCCGCGGGCCCTACGCCAGGCCGCGGCGGGCCAGCAGCGGCCCGGTCTCCGGGTCGCGTCCGACCACCGCGCGGAAGGAGTCCAGCGCGTCCCGGCCGTCCCCGCGCGCGAGCAGCTCCCGGCGGAACACCTCGCCGCTCTCCCGCGCGCTCCGGCCGTTCGACCCGAACCACTCCACGGTGTCCGCGTCCAGCACCTCCGACCAGATGTACGCGTAGTAGCCCGCGCTGTAGCCGCCGGCGAAGATGTGCCCGAAGTAGGACGTCCGGTAGCGCGGCGGCACCGCCGCCACCGCCAGTCCGGCCTCGGCCAGCGCCGCCGCCTCGAACTCCTCGGCGTCGGCCACCTCCTTGCCCTCCGGCAGGGTGTGCCAAGCCCAGTCCAGCAGCGCCGCGGCCAGGTACTCGACGGTCCGGAAGCCCTGTCCGAAGGACTCGGCGGCGTCGATCCGCTCGACCAGCTCCGACGGCAGCGGCTCGCCGGTCTCGTGGTGCTTGGCGTAGTTGGCCAGCACCTCCGGCCGGACCATCCACATCTCGTTGACCTGGGAGGGGAACTCCACGAAGTCGCGCGGCACGGCCGTGCCCGCGAAGTACGGGTAGCGCACGTCCGAGAAGAGCCCGTGCAGCGCGTGCCCGAACTCGTGGAACAGCGTGCGGACCTCGTCCCAGGAGAGCAGCACCGGCTCCCCGGGCGCCGGCTTCGCCACGTTCAGGTTGTTGTAGACCACCGGCCGGTGGTCCAGCAGCCCCGACTGGGTGACCAGTTCGTCCATCCAGGCGCCGCCGCGCTTGGACTCCCGGGCGTGGAAGTCGCCGAGGAAGAGGCCCAGCGGGGAGCCGTCCTCCTCGAACACCTCGAAGACCCGGACGTCCGGGTGGTACGCGACGAGGTCGGGCCGCTCGGTGAAGGTCACCCCGTAGGCCAGGCCGGCGGCGAAGAAGACGCCGTCCCGCAGCACCCGCTCCAGCTCGAAGTAGGGGCGCAGCGCCGCCGAGTCCACCTGGTACGAGGCCTGCCGGACCTGCTCCGAGTAGTACGCCCAGTCGTGCGCGGCGATCTCCTCGATGCCGTCGGCGGCGGCCGACTTGGCGAGTTCGGCGGCCTCCCGGCGGGCGTTGGCGACGGCCGGCGGCACCAGTCGGGCGAGGAGTGCGTCCACCGCCTCGACGGTGCCGGCCGTCTCGTCGGCGACCACGTACGCGGCGTGGGTGTCGAAGCCGAGCAGGCGGGCGCGTTCGGCGCGCAGTGCGGACATCCGGATGGCCAGCGGGCCGTTGGTGTCCGCCGCGCGGCCGAGCGAGGCGGCGAGCAGCCGCTCGCGCACCGAGCGGTCGGTGAGCGAGGCCAGTTCGCTCTGGTTGGAGAAGTTCTTCAGGCTGAGCACGTACGAGCCGTCCCGGCCGAGGGCCCGGCCGTTCTCCGCCGCTGCGGCGATCGCGTCCGGCGAGAGGCCGGCCAGCTGCTCGGCGGAGTCCAGCACGAGCGCCCGGGCCTTGGAGTCGGCCGACACGTTCTGCCGGAACGCCGAGGCGGCCACGGCCAGTTCGGTGTTGATCCCGCGCAGGCGTTCCTGCTGCTCGGCGCCGAGCCGGGCGCCGGACCGGACGAAGGCAGTGTGCCGGCGCTCCAGCAGGCGCAGCGACTCCTCGTCCAGCCCCAGGTCGTGGCGGCGCCCGTGCAGTTCCTCGATCCGGGCGAACAGCGCGGCGTCGAGGTGGACCGCGTCCCGGTGGGCGGCCAGCCGCGGGCTGATCTCGGCGTCGATCCGGTCCACCTCGGGTGTGGTGTCGGCGGAGGACTGGTTGTCGAAGACCCCGCGGACCCGGCGCAGCAGCGCCCCCGACCGCTCCAGCGCGATCAGGGTGTTGTCGAAGGTCGGCGGCGCCGGGTCGGCGGTGATCGCGGCGATCTCGGCGAGCTGTTCGGCCATGCCACGCTCGAAGGCGGGCAGGTAGTGCTCCGGCCGGATCTCGGCGAACGGCGGCAGTCCGTAGGCCAGGGTGCTGGGCCTGAAGAACGGGTTCTCGGTCATTTCGCCGACCCTACGCGCTGCCATCGGCGCTGCCTACGTCCCCCACCCGCCTGCCGGGCGCACCCGTGCGGCCCGTGCGCCCGGCCGCCCGGGGCCGCCTCGCGGGGCGGCCCGCGGACCGCCTCGCTCCGGTTGTCGTACCCACCCGCTACCGTCGAGTTCCGCCCGCCGTGCACCCCTGCGCACGGCACCCGCGCCGACGAGAGGAGGAGCCCCCGTGACACCCCGGATCGCCCTCGCCCCCGACCCGCACGGCCGCGGCGGCCGGCTCCGGCCGCTCGACGACGCGGGCGCCCCGCTCGGCCCGGCCGCCGCGGTGCCCGACCTGGCCGCCGCCGCCGCCGAGCGGGAGGCCGCCGACCGCCCGCGCTGGGTCTGGGCCGCCGCCGACTCGGGGTACGCGCCGCTGCTGCCCCGGCTGCCCGACCGGCTCGCCCGCTGCCACGACCTGCGGCTGGTCGAGGCGCTGCTGCTGGCCCACGAGGGCCGGTTCGGCGCGCCGCGTTCGCTCGGCGCGGCCTGGGCCCGGCTGCGCGGCCTGCCCGTCCCCGCCGACCTGCCGGAGCCCGGCTCCGCCGAGGCCGACGACGGCCAGGACACCCTGTTCGCCCCGGACCGCCTGCAGCTGCCGCCCGGCGCCGACCCGCTGGAGGCGGTCGTCGCCGTGCACGCCGAGCAGCAGCGCCGGCTCGCGGCGATCGCGGACCCGGCGGCGCGGGCCCGGTTCCGGCTGCTGATCGCCGCCGAGTCGGCCGGTGCGCTGGTCGCCGCCGAGATGGCGCACGACGGCCTGCCGTGGCGTGCCGACGTCCACGACCGGCTGCTGAGCGATCTGCTCGGCCCGCGGCCGACCGTGCCGGGCACCCAGCCGAGGCTGCTCGCCGAGCTGTCGGTCGAGCTGCAGCAGTCGCTGGGCGGCCGTCCGTTCAACCCCGACTCGCACGGCCAGGTGCTGCGCGCCTTCGCCGAGGCCGGCATTCAGCTCGGCTCGACCCGGTCCTGGGAGCTGAAGGCCGTCGACCACCCGGCCGCGAAGCTGATGATCCGCTACAAGGAGCTCGCCCGGATCCACGCCGCCCACGGCTGGGCCTGGCAGGACGCCTGGGCGCGGGGCGGCCGGTTCCGTCCCGAGTACGTGGTCGGCGGGGTGGTCTCCGGCCGCTGGGCCAGCCGGGGCGGCGGCGCGCTGCAGATCCCCCGCATCCTGCGCCGTGCCGTGGTGGCCGACCCCGGCTGGCTGCTGGTGGTCGCCGACGCCGCCCAGTTGGAGCCGCGCGTCCTGGCCGCGCTCTCCGGGGACGCCGGGCTGGCCCGCACCGCGGCCGGCGGCGACCTGTACGAGGCGCTCGCCGCCAGCGCGTTCCAGGGCGACCGCGACAAGGCGAAGCTGGGTCTGCTGGGCGCGATGTACGGCCAGACCAGCGGTGACATCGGCCCGCTGCTCGCGACCCTGCGCCACCGCTACCCGGCCGCGATGGGCTACGTCGAGGCGGCCGCCCGGACCGGCGAGGACGGCGGCGTGGTCGTCTCCCGGCTGGGCCGGACGTGCCCGCCGGCCTCGGCCGCCTTCCTGGACCTCACCGAGGCGCCGGAGACGGCGGGTGACGCCGGCGGGCGCTCGGCCCGCGCGCGGGGCCGGTTCACCCGGAACTTCGTCATCCAGGCGAGCGCCGCCGACTGGGCGCTGGCCCTGCTGGCGGCGCTGCGCCGGCGGCTCAACGCGCTGCCGGCGGCCGGCCCGGCCGAGCGGCCGCACCTGGTCTTCTTCCAGCACGACGAGGTGGTGGTGCACACCCCGGCCAACCTGGCCGACGAGGTGGCGGCCGCCGTCGCCGAGTCGGCGGAGGAGGCCCGGCGGCTGGTGTTCGGGGAGACGCCGGTGCGGTTCCCGCTCAGCAGCGCGGTGGTGGAGTGCTATGCCGACGCCAAGTAGTGGCGCCGGGCGGCGGCGCCGGGGGTAGTCGCGGCACCGGCGGCGGGCGGGGTCCACGACCGGCCGGGCCCGCGCCGCGCGGAGCCGCCGGCCGCCAGCCATCGGCCGTCAGCCGTCAGCCGTCAGCCGTCAGAGCTTGCGGAAGGCCCGGGCCTCCTCGGCGGCCGCGACGACCTCGGCCAGCGACGCCCCGGTGGAGGCGGTCACCGCGGCGGAGACCGCGCCCTCCACGAACGGCGCGTCCACCAGCACCGCGCCGGGGTTCGGCGCGTCCTCCAGCACGGTCACGGCGGTCAGCACCGAGCTCCCGAGATCCGGCAGCACCACCACGCCCGCCCCGGTGTCGGCCTCGGCCACGGCCCGGGCGATCAGGTCGTAGCTGGTGCCGAGCCCGCCCTCCTCGGTGCCGGCCGCCACCACCACCCGCACCGCGTCCGAGGCGAGTTCCCCCAGCAGTTCCTTCAGCCCGCCGGCCAGCCGTGCGCTGTGCGAGACCAGGACGATGCCCACGTAGTCGCTCATGCCCCGACCCTACGACGCTGCTCCACCCGGGTGACCCGCGCCCGCCGCCCCCGCGTGTCGGATTCCGTGCCGGCGTCCCCCGTCTGGCGTAGCGTCGGACCAGCACCGTCTGTCGAGGGAGCGCACCGCCGTGAAGAAGCTCATCAACGCCGCCGAGACCGTCCTGGAGGACGCGCTGACCGGATTCGCCGCCGCCCACCCGGAGTTGGCGGTGGACGTGGCCAACCGGGTGATCACCCGCGCGGTCCGGCCCGGCACGCCCAAGGTCGCCCTGATCTCGGGCGGCGGTTCCGGCCACGAACCCCTGCACGGGGGCTTCGTCGGCCCGGGCATGCTCGACGCGGCCTGCCCCGGCGAGGTCTTCACCTCCCCCGTCCCGGACCAGATGCTGGCCGCGGCCAAGGCGGTGGACTCCGGCGCGGGCGTGGTCTTCGTCGTGAAGAACTACACCGGCGACGTGATGAACTTCGAGCTCGCCGCCGAGCTGGCCGCCGAGGAGGGCATCGAGGTCCGCACCGTGCTGGTCGACGACGACGTCGCGGTCGAGGACTCGACCTGGACGGCCGGCCGCCGCGGCACCGGTGCCACGGTCGTGGTCGAGAAGATCGCCGGTGCGCTGGCCGAACGCGGCGCCCCGCTGGACGAGGTGGCCGCCCTCGGCGCACGGGTCGACGCGGCCTCCCGCTCGTTCGCGATCGCGCTGACCGCGGCGACCGTCCCGGCGGCGGGCAGGCCCGGCTTCGACCTGCCGGAGGACGAGATCGAGGTCGGCGTGGGCATCCACGGCGAGCCGGGCCGCCGCCGGGAGAAGATCCGCCCGGCCCGTGAGCTGGCCGCCGAGGTGGTGGAGACGATCCTCGCCGAGGGCCACGTCGGCGCGGGCGACGAGGTGATCGCCCTGGTCAACGGCCTGGGCGGGACGCCGCTGCTGGAGCTGTACATCGTCTTCGGCGAGGTCGCCGCCCGGCTCGCCGAGCGCGGCATCACGGTGGCCCGCAACCTGGTGGGCAACTACGTGACCAGCCTGGACATGGCGGGCTTCTCGCTCACCCTGACCAGGGCCGACGGCGAGCTGCTGGAACTGTGGGACGCCCCGGTGGACACCCCGGCCCTGAAGCGCGCCTGATCCCGGCGGGAGGACCGGAGGAGAGGGAGGAAAGAGGAGTGACCGGCATGGATTTCGACACCACGCTCGCCGAGTCCTGGATCCGCGCGGTCGCCGCCGCGGTCGAGGAGGAGGAGCAGCGGCTCACCGAGCTGGACTCGGCGATCGGCGACGGCGATCACGGCAGCAACCTGCGGCGCGGCTTCGCCGCCGTGCTGACCGCCCTGGACGGCCTGGAGCCGGCCGGGCCGGGGGCGGTGCTGACGAAGGCCGGCACCACGCTGATCTCCAAGGTCGGCGGCGCCTCGGGCCCGCTGTACGGCAAGGCGCTCCGGGCGGTCGGCGCCGCCCTGTCGGCGCCCGCCGACGGGCCGGCCGACGCGGCGGCGGTCGGCGAGGCGCTGGCGGCGGGCCTGTGGGCGGTGCGGGAGCTGGGCAGGGCCGAGCCGGGCGACGCGACCATCGTGGACGCCTGGACCCCCGCGCTGGCCGCCTACCGGGAGGCGCTCGCCGCCGGGGCCGGTCTGCCGGGCGCGGCCGCCGCGGCGGCGGAGGGGGCGGAGCGGGGGGCGCTGGCCACCGTGCCGCTCCAGGCCCGCAAGGGCCGCGCCTCGTACCTGGGCCCGCGCAGCGTCGGCCACCAGGATCCGGGCGCGACGTCCACCGCGCTGCTGTTCCGCGCCCTGGCGGAGGTGACCGCCGGCTGATCCCCGGTCCGCCGGCCGGACGACCGACTCCCGCCCCCGGGCCCGGCGTGGGGACGGGGGTCAGCCGTCCGTCCGGGTGATGAGGAGCAGCAGCGCGTCGTCCCGCAGCTCGCCGCCGGTGTGCTCCAGCAGGTCCGCGTAGACCCGGCCGACCGCGACCTCCAGTTCCGCCGAGGAGCGGGCCGCGTCCCGGACCAGCCGGCCGACCCGCTCCTCCAGCGGGTAGAACTCGCCGGTCCGGTGGTGCCTGGCCTCGATGACGCCGTCGCTGCAGAGCACCAGTACGTCCTCGGGCCCGAACGGCTGGC
Organism: Kitasatospora sp. NBC_00458; assembly: GCF_036013975.1. Taxonomy (NCBI): domain Bacteria; kingdom Bacillati; phylum Actinomycetota; class Actinomycetes; order Kitasatosporales; family Streptomycetaceae; genus Kitasatospora; species Kitasatospora sp. NBC_00458. The sequence continues at coordinate 6,177,317 of NZ_CP107904.1, read as the reverse complement.
CCCAGCTCGTCGGCTCCCCGACGGCGAGCCGGCCGAGGCCGAGCGGCACCCACGGGTCCGGCGCGTCCAGGACGTGCGCCCGCCCGTCCGGGTCGACCCTGATCGGCGGGACGTGCCCGTACTGGAGCAGCTCCACCACCCCGGGCGTGCGGAACTCGGCGAACAGCGCGGTGGTGAACTCGCCGTCCGGCGCGTGCCGCTCGACGCTGGCCTCGACCCGGGCCGCGACGCCGCGCAGCCCCGCCTCGTCGTACGCGGCCTCGCGGAAGGCGCCGAGCACCACGGCGGCGGTCTGCACCGCGCCGAGCCCCTTGCCCCGGACGTCGCCGACCGCCACCCGGGTGCCGTGCGGGGTCTCCAGGACGGAGTAGAGGTCCCCGCCGATCCGTGAGGCGTCGGCGGCGGAGACGTACCGGACGGCCAGGTGGAGCGGTCCGACGACGGGGCCGGGCAGCCGGAGCAGTGCCCGCTGGGCGGCCTCCGCGACGGAGCTGACGGCGGCGAAGGCGGCGGCCCGGCGCATCCTGATCTTGGCGACCCAGGCGGAGAAGAGGGTGAGCAGCAGGTAGCTGATCATGGCACCCCAGAGGAAGCGGGTGTCGTTGATGGTGTCGACCTCGTCGTAGTGGCTGAGGCCGAAGACGGCGAGCAGGCCGAGCAGGCAGACGGCGAGGAGTTCGAGCGGGCGCAGGGTGAGGGCGGCGATGCTGGGCACGACCGTCATCAGCGGTGCGAGGTAGCGGTCCCGGCCGGAGAGCAGGTCGGTGAGTGCGACCAGCAGGATCGCGAGCAGTGCGGGCGAGGCGCGGCGCCAGAACGGGATGTCCTGGAGGTCGACCGCCAGCAGGACGCGGCGCCGGCGGGCCCAGGACAGCCCGCTGCCCGTCGGGACGGAGGGCGACTGGGGCTGGCGGTACGGGGACACATATCGAACATAACGGACGATCACCGTACCCACCCGCGCACCTCGGCCCCGCGCACCTCGGCCCCGTACGCCCCGAGCACGTGCGCCCGGGCCGCCGGCCGAGCCGAGCCGGTCGACGCGAACCCCTCCCACCCGTCCAGAAGGTACCAAAGAGTCCGTTTTGTCATACAGTGCGACGAAAGCGGCTCACGCAAGGGAGGCCTTCACCGGTGTCCGGATACCGCAACACCCCCCGCATCTCCGAACCGCGCGCCCGCACGGCGGCCCGCCCCGCCCAGTGGCCCAGGATCCTCCTGATCGGGCTCCTGCTCTGGATCGCCACCGTCGCCGTCACCTTCCTCACGGGCAACAGCAACCTGGTGCCGACCGTCGTACTGCTCGGCAGCTTCCTCGTCCCCTCCACCGTGACGGTCTGGGCCTACGAGCGCTACGCGGCCGACCTCGGCGCCGACCGGATCTTCGCCTGCTTCGGCATCGGCGGCATCATCGGCGTGCTCGGCGCCTCCGTCCTGGAGACCTACCTGCTCTCGCCCTCCGTCTGGATGTACGTCGGCGTCGGCCTGATCGAGGAGGCGGTCAAGCTGGCCGCCCTGGTCATGGTGAGCCGGCGGCTCCGGGTCAGCGGCCTGCGCTACGGACTGGTCCTGGGGGCCACCGTCGGCGCCGGATTCGCCGCCTTCGAGAGCGCGGGCTACGCGTTCAACGCGGTACTCGGCATCCAGGGCCTCTCGCTCAGGAACCTGGTGGAGACGGAGATCCTGCGCGGCGTCCTCGCCCCGGTCGGCCACGTCCTCTGGACGGCCATCCTCGGCGGCGTGCTCTTCCGCGAGCGGCGCGCCGGGCGCTTCCGCTTCACCCCGCCCGTCCTGTTCACCTACCTGGGCGTCGCACTGCTGCACGCACTCTGGGACTCGACGAGCGGCATCGCGGTGTGGCTGGTCGCGCGGACAACCGCCGCCGACTGGCAGCGCGCGCTGTTCGAGCTCGGCTACATGCCCGGCCCGACCGCCGAGCAGGCGCACCTCTACACGCTCTACGACACGGCGGGCCTGGTCGTGGTCTCGCTCGGCGGACTGCTCTGGCTGCGGCTGCTGGTCCGCAGCGAGCGGCCCAGCCCGATCCCCGCCCAGTACCCGGCCGCCCCGGCCTGAGAAGCCCCGCCCCGAGGAGCCCCGGCCTGAGAAGCCCCGCCCCGAGGAGACCCGGCCCCACCGGCCACCGCCACCCCGTTCGAACGACCGGCCCCGTCGCGCTCGAATCCGCCCACGTCACGGCGCGGATTCGGGCGCAGCGTGTCCGGACGCCTACGCTCTGCTCTCGGGCCGCGCTCCGGGGAAGATCCGGAATGCGATCCACACCACATCATCCGTATCCCTACGGAATACCCCCCGAGGGTACGGTGTCATCAGAAGCAGGGCCCGGGCGTACGCTCGCGGCCGTACCGAACTCTTCGGAGGCCCCGAATGTCCAGCACCATCACCTACTCCGTGACCGGCATGAGCTGCGGCCACTGCGAGAACTCGGTCAGCAAGGAGCTCTCGGCACTGACCGGCGTGACCGAGGTGTCCGCCGACGCCAAGGCCGGCACCGTCACCGTGTCCGCCGCGGCCCCGCTGGACGACGAGCTGGTGCGCGCCGCCGTCGACGAGGCCGGTTACGAGCTGGTCGGCCGGTCCGTCTGAGCCCCCGCCGCGCGGCGGGGCCGGGAGACCCCCCTTCCCCCGCCGCGCTCCTCCCCAAGGAGCTGATCAGCACATGAGCACCTCCACCTCGGGCTCCACCTCCCCGGACGCCACCACCGCCATAGCCGGTCAGGACGACCCGGCAGCCGTCCGGGAGCGCGTCGAACTGTCGATCGGCGGGATGACCTGCGCCGCCTGCGCGGCCCGGATCGAGAAGAAGCTCAACCGGATGGACGGCGTCGAGGCCACCGTCAACTACGCCACCGAGAAGGCCCGGGTCGATTACGGGCCGGGCGTGAGCGTGGCCGACCTCATCGCCACCGTCGAGAACACCGGCTACACCGCCGAGCCGCCCCCGCCGCCGGTGGTCGCCGCCCCCGCCGGCCCGGACGCCGGGGCCGCCGCCGCACCGCTCCCGGCCGATCCGCTGCTCGACCGGCTGCTGATCAGCGCGGTGCTGACCGTGCCGGTCGCCATGCTGTCGATGATCCCGTCGCTCCAGTTCACCAACTGGCAGTGGCTGGCCTTCGCGCTCACCGGCCCGGTGGTGGTGTACGGCGGACTGCCGTTCCACCGGGCCGCCTGGACCAACCTCAAGCACGGCGCGGCCTCCATGGACACCCTGGTCTCGCTCGGCACCCTGGCCGCCTTCGGCTGGTCGTTCTGGGCCCTGTTCTGGGGCGACGCGGGCATGGCCGGGATGCGGCACGAGTTCTCGCTGTCGGTCGGCGACGCCGACGCCTCGTCCATGCTCTACCTGGAGACGGCCGCCGCCGTCACCGTGCTGATCCTGTTCGGCCGCTACCTGGAGGCCCGTTCCAAGCGCCGCGCCGGGGCGGCCCTGCACGCCCTGCTCGACCTCGGCGCCAAGGACGTGGCCGTCCTCGACTCCGGCCGCGAGGTCCGCCTCCCGGTCGCGCAGCTCGCCGTCGGGATGCGGTTCGTGGTCCGTCCGGGCGAGAAGATCGCCACCGACGGGGTGGTGGTCGAGGGCGCCTCGGCGGTGGACGCCTCGATGCTGACCGGCGAGTCGGTGCCGGTCGAGGTCGCGGTCGGCGACGCCGTCACCGGTGCGACCGTCAACGCCGGAGGCCGGCTGGTGGTCGAGGCCACCCGGGTCGGCGCCGACACCAGGCTCGCCCGGATGGCCCGGCTGGTCGAGGAGGCGCAGAACGGCAAGGCAGCCGCCCAGCGGCTCGCCGACCGGATCTCCGCCGTCTTCGTGCCCGTGGTCATCCTGATCGCGCTCGGCACCCTGGTCGGCTGGCTGCTGGCCGCGAACAGCCCGACCGAGGCGTTCACCGCCGCCGTCGCCGTGCTGATCATCGCCTGCCCGTGCGCCCTCGGCCTGGCCACCCCGACGGCGCTGATGGTCGGCACCGGGCGCGGCGCCCAGCTCGGCATCCTGATCAAGGGCCCGGAGGTGCTGGAGACCACCCGCAGAGTGGACACCGTCGTCCTCGACAAGACCGGCACCGTCACCACCGGCAGCATGGCGCTGGCCGCCGTGCACACCGCCGAGGGCGTCACCGAGGCCGAGGTGCTGCGGCTGGCGGGCGCCCTGGAGCACGCCTCGGAGCACCCGATCGCCGCCGCCATCGCCACCGCGGCGGCCGGGCAGGCCGGCCCGCTGCCCGCCGTCGGGGACTTCCGGTCCGTGCCCGGGCTCGGGGTGCTGGGCGTCGTGGACGGTCACACCGTGGTCGCCGGCCGGGAGGCGCTGCTGGCCGAGCACGCCCAGCGGCTGCCGCCGGTGCTCGCCGAGGCGAAGCGCGCGGCCGAGGAGGCCGGGCGGACCGCCGTCGCGGTCGGCTGGGACGGCGAGGCACGGGCCGTCCTGGAGGTCGCCGACGCGGTCAAGCCGACCAGCGCCGAGGCCGTCGCCCGGCTGCGGGCGCTGGGCCTGCGCCCGGTCCTGCTGACCGGGGACAACCGGGCGGTCGCGCACGCGGTCGCCGCCGAGGTGGGCATCCCGGCGGAGGACGTCCTGGCCGAGGTCCTGCCCGAGGACAAGGTGGCCACCGTCCGGGCCCTCCAGGCCGAGGGCCGGGTCGTCGCCATGGTCGGCGACGGGGTCAACGACGCCGCCGCGCTCGCCCAGGCCGACCTCGGCCTGGCCATGGGCACCGGCACCGACGCGGCCATCGAGGCGAGCGACCTCACCCTGGTCCGGGGCGACCTGCGCTCGGCGGCCGACGCCATCCGGCTCTCCCGCCGCACCCTGGCCACCATCAAGGGCAACCTGTTCTGGGCGTTCGGCTACAACGTGGCCGCGATCCCGCTGGCCGCCGCCGGACTGCTCAACCCGATGATCGCCGGCGCCACGATGGCGTTCTCCTCGGTCTTCGTGGTCACCAACAGCCTGCGGCTGCGCCGTTTCGAGGCCGCCTGAGCGGCCCGGGGAACCGAACGCCCGGGGCCCGTACCGCATGCGCATGCGGTACGGGCCCCGGGCGTCTCCGGCCCCGGCCCGGCGGCCCCGGCGCGGCCGGCGCACACCGCCGCCCGGGGCGCCGTGGGCGGCACCGCCGCCGGCGCGCTCAGCGGCCGAGCAGCTCGCCGCCGTTGCAGTGCAGGATCTCGCCGGTGATGAACCCGGCCTCCTCGGAGGCCAGGAAGTGGACCGCCGCGGCGACCTCCCCGGTCTCCCCGATCCGGCCGAGCAGCGTCCGGGCCGCCCGCCGGGACACCTCCGCCTCGTCCAGCCGCGGGCCGAAGAACTCGGTGCCCGCGACCGTCCCCGGGGCGACGATGTTGGCGGTGATGCCCGAGGTCCCGAGCTGGGCGGCCAGGAAGTTGTTCCAGGCGTGCAGCGAGGCCTTGGCGGCCCCGTACGAGCCGGCGCCGCGCAGCGCGGCGATGGAGCTGATGGTGACCACCCGGCCGGAGCCCGGGGCGAGCCGGTCCCGGATCGACTCGGTGAGCAGCACCACGGTCAGCACGTTCCGCTCGAAGTCGCCGCGCCAGCGGGCCAGCAGGGCGTGCGGACCGGCACCGATCACGGTCTCCCGGCTGCCGGCGTTGTTCACCAGCACGTCGATCCGCTCCGGCAGTTCGGCGAGCGCGGCCTCGACGGCGTCCGGGTCGGCGAGGTCGCAGACCAGCGGGGTGACGTTCGGCCCGAGGGCGGCGGCGGCCTGCTCCAGCACCGCTCGGCGGCGGCCGACGATCACGACCTTCTCGCCGGCCTCGGCGAACCGCCGCGCCACCTCGTACCCGATTCCCGTGCCACCGCCGGTGACAACGACGTTCCTGGTCATCTGCGCACTCCCTCCCCAGCTCCGCCGCCACGCTGCAAGGTGCGGGACGGTCCGTACCGGAATGCCACGATTCCTATCACGCTCGGTTGCCGTCGCTGCGGGGAGGGTGACGTCGCCGCCGCCGGAAGGTGTGGTATGGGCGGGGCACCGCGTGCACACGGAGCGTGGCGAGAGGCAGCTCACACCCCCCGGGCGTAACTTCTCACACCCTGATACGTCTTAGGTTGGTAGTGCGGCAGTTTTTCCGGTGGGCGGAGACGTGGCGAACGGCATCACGTCACCGCGCCGCCTCCACTGCCGCCGACGGGGCTCCGGCGGGCCCCGGGTCGGTCGCCGACTGTTGGCGGCCTTCGCGCACGGCGCCGGGGTGTGGCGGGGTCAGGGACGCTTTGAGCGGCCGTCCCGGGCTGCGGCCGCCCCGGAGTCGTGCGCTGTACGTCCAGGTCCTCCGCGCCCGCTCCGGCGCCCGCGGGGGGCACGTGCGAGGGCCCGGCCGCGGAATGCGGCCGGGCCCTCGTGGCACCGGTGTCAGGGGCGCGCGTCGGCGTCTCGGGGGTGAGCCCGTCAGCGGGCGTCGAGCTCCACGTAGTCGCGGATCTCCACGCCGGTGTAGATCTGGCGCGGACGGCCGATGCGGCTGGTCGGGTCGTTGATCATCTCGTGCCAGTGGGCGATCCAGCCCGGCAGCCGGCCGAGCGCGAACAGCACGGTGAACATGCTGGTCGGGAAGCCCATGGCGCGGTAGATCAGGCCGGTGTAGAAGTCCACGTTCGGGTAGAGCTTGCGCGAGACGAAGAAGTCGTCCTTGAGCGCGTGCTCCTCCAGCTTGAGGGCGATGTCGAGCAGCTCGTCGGACTTGCCGAGCTGGCCGAGCACCTCGTGGGCGAGCAGCTTCACCTGCGCGGCGCGCGGGTCGAAGGCCTTGTACACGCGGTGGCCGAAGCCCATCAGCTTGACGCCGGCCTCGCGGTTCTTGACCTTCGCGATGAAGGCGTCGACGTCGCCGCCGTCCTGCTGGATGCTCTCCAGCATCTCCAGCACGGCCTGGTTGGCTCCACCGTGCAGCGGGCCCCAGAGCGCCGAGATGCCGGCCGAGATGGACGCGAACTGGTTGGCGTGGCTGGAGCCCACCAGGCGGACCGTGGAGGTCGAGCAGTTCTGCTCGTGGTCCGCGTGCAGGATCAGCAGCTTGTCCAGCGCGTTGACGATGACCGGGTTGAGCTCGTAGTCCTCGGCGGGGACGGCGAACGTCATCCGCAGGAAGTTCTCGACGTAGCTCAGGTCGTTGCGCGGGTAGACGAACGGCTGGCCGACCGACTTCTTGTACGCGTAGGCCGCGATGGTCGGGAGCTTCGCCAGCAGGCGGACCGTCGACAGGTGGCGCTGGGCCGCGTCGAACGGGTTGTGGCTGTCCTGGTAGAAGGTGGACAGCGCGCCGACCACCGAGGACAGCATCGCCATCGGGTGGGCGTCCCGCGGGAAGCCCTGGAAGAAGCGCTTGACGTCCTCGTGCAGCAGGGTGTGCTGGGTGATCTCGCGGTTGAACTCCGCCAGCTGGTCGGCGTCCGGCAGCTCGCCGTTGATCAGCAGGTAGGCGGTCTCGATGAAGTCGCCCTTGGCGGCGAGCTGCTCGATCGGGTAACCGCGGTACCGCAGGATGCCGTTGTCGCCGTCCACGAAGGTGATCGCGGACTTGTAGGCGGCGGTGTTGCCGAAACCGTTGTCCAGGGTGACCAGGCCGGTCTGCGGGAGCAGCTTCGAGATGTCGAAGCCGGCGTTGCCCGCAGTGCTCTCGACGACGGGGTACTCGTACTCGCCGTCCTGGTACCGCAGTACTACCGAGTTGTCGCTCACGTCTTCCTCACCGACGAAATGAATCCTCTTCCAAGGTGCCCTGACTGTCTCTACCATCCCCCATCCGGCGGACAGCCGCGCACCCGGGGTGGCCCGAAAGGGCCCGCCCCTACAAAACCTGCCGCCGCAGCCGGTACGAACCGGACAAGATCGGCACCACCCCAGGCTCTGCCGTAAATCTCTTCACGTCAAGAGAACAATAGAGGCAACCATCCCTTGGAGAATCATCCAGCCGCCAGCCGGTGATCCAGCGCGGCATGCCTCCTACCTGCGCTGACGTTGCGAACCGCCTGCGCGATCGCCTTCCGTGACCCGACCAGCACAACGAGTTTCCGCGCCCTGGTCACGGCGGTGTAGAGCAGATTCCGCTGCAGCATCGTCCACGCGGACGTGGTGACCGGAATCACCACCACCGGGTACTCGCTCCCCTGCGAACGGTGGATCGTCACCGCGTACGCGTGCGCCAGCTCGTCCAACTCGTCGAAGTCGTACGGCACCTCCTCGTCCTCGTCGGTGAGCACCGTCAACCGCTGGTCGTCCGCGCTGAGCGCCGTCACGACTCCCACTGTGCCGTTGAAGACCCCGTTCCGCCCCTTGTCGTAGTTGTTGCGGATCTGCGTCACCTTGTCCCCCACCCGGAACGTCCGCCCGCCGAACCGCCGCTCCGCCAGACCCTCCCGGGCCGGCGTCACCGCGGCCTGGAGCAGGGTGTTGAGGTTCCCCGCCCCCGCCGGCCCCCGGTGCATCGGCGCCAGCACCTGGACGTCCCGCCGGGCGTCGTAGCCGAACCGCTGCGGGATCCGCCGCGCCACCACGTCCACCGTCAGCCCCGCCGCCGCCTCGGCGTCGTCCTCCACGAACAGGAAGAAGTCCGGCAGGCCGTCGGTCAGCGGCGGCAGGCCCTCGTTGATCCGGTGCGCGTTGGTCACCACCCCGGACTGCTGCGCCTGCCGGAAGATCCGGGTCAGCCGCACCGAGGGGATCGGCCCGCCCTCCGCCAGCAGGTCCCGCAGCACCTCGCCGGCCCCCACCGAGGGCAACTGGTCGACGTCCCCCACGAACAGCAGGTGCGCCCCCGGCGCCACCGCCTTGACCAGCTTGTTCGCCAGGATCAGGTCCAGCATCGACGCCTCGTCCACCACCACCAGGTCGGCGTCCAGCGGCCGGTCCCGGTCGTACGCGGCGTCCCCGCCCGGCTTCAGCTCCAGCAGCCGGTGCACCGTCGAGGCCTCCACCCCGGTCAGCTCCGCCAGCCGCTTCGCCGCCCGCCCGGTCGGCGCCGCCAGCACCACCTTGGCCCGCTTCGCCAGCGCCAGCGTCACGATCGACTTCACCGTGAACGACTTGCCGCAGCCCGGGCCGCCGGTCAGCACCGCGACCTTCTCGGTCAGGGCCAGCCGCACCGACTGCTCCTGCTCGGGCGCCAGCTCCGCCCCCGTGCGCTTCGCCAGCCAGTCGAGCGCCGCCGGCCAGTCCACCGCACCGAACCACGGCATCCGGTCCGTCTCCGACCGCAGCAGCCGCAGCAGCTGGTTGGCCAGCGAGATCTCCGCCCGGTGGAACGGCACCAGGTACACCGCCGTGATCGGCTCGCCGCCCTCACCCGGCACCTGCTCGCGCACCACCCCCTCGGCCGCCACCAGCTCCGCCAGGCAGTCGATCACCAGCCCCACGTCCACCTGGAGCAGCTTCACGCCGTCCGCGATCAGCCGCTCCTCCGGCAGGTAGCAGTGCCCCTGGTCGCTGCTCTGCGACAGCGCGTACTGCAGCCCCGCCTTCACCCGCTCCGGGCTGTCGTGCGGGATGCCCACCGCCTGGGCGATCCGGTCCGCGGTGAGGAAGCCGATGCCCCAGACGTCCGACGCCAGCCGGTACGGCTCGTTCTTCACCACCCCGATCGAGCCGTCCCCGTACTGCTTGAAGATCCGCACGGCCAGCGAGGTCGAGACGCCCACGCCCTGCAGGAAGACCATCACCTCCTTGATGGACTTCTGCTCCTCCCAGGCGGCCGCGATCTTCTTCGTCCGCTTCGGCCCGAGCCCCGGCACCTCGATCAGACGGCCCGGCTCCTGCTCGATCACGTCCAGGGTGTCCACCCCGAACCGCTCCACGATCCGCTCCGCGAACCGCGGCCCGATCCCCTTGATCAGCCCCGACCCCAGGTACCGCTGGATCCCCTGCACCGTGGCGGGCAGCACCGTCGTGTAGTTCTCCACGACGAACTGCCGCCCGTACTGCGGGTGCGACCCCCACCGGCCGTGCAGCCGCAGCGACTCCCCCGGCTGCGCGCCGAGCAGTGCGCCCACCACCGTCAGCAGGTCGTTCGCGCCCCGCCCGGTGTCGACCCGCGCCACCGTGTAGCCGGTCTCCTCGTTGGCGTACGTGATCCGCTCCAGCACGCCCTCGACCTCGGCGAGCTGGCGCGGCACCGCCGCCTCCCCGGTGCCGGTCCGCGTCTGCCTGGCCACCGAGGCCTCCTTCACCGTCCGGGCCCACTTCCGCTACGCACCGTACCGTCCGGGTGCGACACCGCGGGTCCCGGTGCCAGGCTGGGAGGCACCGAGGGGGGCCCGGCCGAGGAGCGCCGCACCATGCTCAGCACCGACTTCCGTCCCGGCACCCCCGACTGGCTCGACCTCACCAGCCCCGACACCACCGCCTCGGCGGCCTTCTACACCGCCCTGTTCGACTGGACCTTCGCCTCCGCGGGCCCGGAGGCCGGCCGCTACGGCTTCTTCCGCCAGGACGGCCGGACGGTCGCGGCCCTCGGCCCGTCCGCCGACCCACCGACCCGCGCCGCCTGGACGGTCTACTTCCGCACCGTCGACGCCGACCGCACCACCGACCTCGTCGAGGCCGCCGGCGGCCGGATCCGCTTCACCCCCTTCGACGTCCTCGGCAGCGGCCGGATGGCCGGCTACACCGACCCCACCGGTGCGGACTTCGCGGTCTGGCAGCCGCACGACCTCCGCGGCCTGGACGCCGTCACCGAACCCGGCAGCCTCTGCTGGACGGAGTGCCACAGCGTGGACGCCGAGGCCGCCAAGGCCTTCTACCGCACCGTCTTCTCCTGGCAGGAGCAGGACGTCCCGCTCGGCGACACCGTCTACACCGTCCTGACCCCGCCCGGCGGCGGCACCGCGGACGCCCACGGCGGCATCGTCCAGCTCGAACCCGGCCAGACCGCCGCCGGCACCTCCTCGCACTGGCTCCCGTACTTCGAGGTCACGGACGTCGACGCCCGGGTGGCCACCGCCGAACGGCTCGGCGCGACCGTCCGGGCCCCCGCCGCCGACGTGCACGGCGTGGGCCGGGTCGCCCGGCTCGCCGACCCGCACGGCGCCGTCCTCGCCGTCATCACCACCGCCCCGCCCGGCGGGTGACGGCAGGTCACCCGGCACCGACCGACCCGGGACCGGATCCCCGACGGCCCTCCGAAGCCCTCCGGGGGTCGTTCACGGGCCTGCGGGGCGCGGGCCCGCCACTCGGGGCCGCCGACCGGTCACCGACCGGGTGGACGGGGCCTCCAGGGCGCCGCCTACGCTGTGATCATGAGCGACCTCTCGACCGAACCCCGAACCGACCTGACGATCAGGCGCGCCACCGCCGAGGACCTGCCCGCGATCGTCGCGATGCTCGCCGACGACGCACTGGGCGCCACCCGCGAGAGCCCCGACGACCTCACCCCGTACCGCACCGCGTTCACCCGCATCGACGCCGACCCGCACCAGCACCTCGTGGTCGCCGAACGCGCCGGCCGGACCGTCGGCACCCTCCAGCTGACCGTCGTCCCCGGACTCTCCCGGAAGGGTTCGACCCGCACCATCATCGAAGCCGTCCGCATCCACGCCGACGAGCGCGGCACCGGCCTCGGCACCGAGCTGATCCAGTGGGCGATCGAGCGCTCCCGCGAACTCGACGCCGACCTGGTCCAGCTCACCTCGGACGCCGCCCGCACCGACGCGCACCGCTTCTACGAGCGGCTCGGCTTCGTCGCCTCCCACCTCGGCTTCAAGCTCGCGCTCTAGCCCGGCCCGCCCCGGAACCCCGGGGTGGACACCCGGCGCACGCCCGAGCGCCGGCGGGAATTCCCCCGGAAATGCAAAGAACCCCCGTCCGGATCCCGGACGGGGGTTCTTTGTGAATGATTGTTCGGCGGCGTCCTACTCTCCCACAGGGTCCCCCCTGCAGTACCATCGGCGCTGTGAGGCTTAGCTTCCGGGTTCGGAATGTAACCGGGCGTTTCCCTCACGCTATGACCACCGAAACACTATGAAACTGTCAACCGCACCCACACCGTGACCTGATGTGGGGGTCGTTGTTTCAGAACAACACAGTGGACGCGAGCAACTGAGGACAAGCCCTCGGCCTATTAGTACCGGTCAACTCCACCCCTTACAGGGCTTCCATATCCGGCCTATCAACCCAGTCGTCTACTGGGAGCCTTACCCTCTCAAGGAGGTGGGAGTGCTCATCTCGAAGCAGGCTTCCCGCTTAGATGCTTTCAGCGGTTATCCCTCCCGAACGTAGCCAACCAGCCATGCCCTTGGCAGGACAACTGGCACACCAGAGGTTCGTCCGTCCCGGTCCTCTCGTACTAGGGACAGCCCTTCTCAACACTCCTACGCGCACAGCGGATAGGGACCGAACTGTCTCACGACGTTCTAAACCCAGCTCGCGTACCGCTTTAATGGGCGAACAGCCCAACCCTTGGGACCTACTCCAGCCCCAGGATGCGACGAGCCGACATCGAGGTGCCAAACCATCCCGTCGATATGGACTCTTGGGGAAGATCAGCCTGTTATCCCCGGGGTACCTTTTATCCGTTGAGCGACGGCGCTTCCACAAGCCACCGCCGGATCACTAGTCCCGACTTTCGTCCCTGCTCGACCCGTCAGTCTCACAGTCAAGCTCCCTTGTGCACTTACACTCAACACCTGATTGCCAACCAGGCTGAGGGAACCTTTGGGCGCCTCCGTTACTCTTTAGGAGGCAACCGCCCCAGTTAAACTACCCACCAGACACTGTCCCTGATCCGGATCACGGACCCAGGTTAGACATCCAGCACGACCAGAGTGGTATTTCAACGACGACTCCACAACAACTGGCGTTGCTGCTTCAAAGTCTCCCACCTATCCTACACAAGCCGAACCGAACACCAATATCAAGCTATAGTAAAGGTCCCGGGGTCTTTCCGTCCTGCTGCGCGAAACGAGCATCTTTACTCGTAATGCAATTTCACCGGGCCTATGGTTGAGACAGTCGAGAAGTCGTTACGCCATTCGTGCAGGTCGGAACTTACCCGACAAGGAATTTCGCTACCTTAGGATGGTTATAGTTACCACCGCCGTTTACTGGCGCTTAAGTTCTCAGCTTCGCCTGGACGAATCCAAGCTAACCGGTCCCCTTAACGTTCCAGCACCGGGCAGGCGTCAGTCCGTATACATCGCCTTACGGCTTCGCACGGACCTGTGTTTTTAGTAAACAGTCGCTTCTCGCTGGTCTCTGCGGCCACCCCCAGCTCTGGCAGCAAGTGCCGTCACCAGGAATGGCCCCCCTTCTCCCGAAGTTACGGGGGCATTTTGCCGAGTTCCTTAACCATAGTTCACCCGAACGCCTCGGTATTCTCTACCTGACCACCTGAGTCGGTTTGGGGTACGGGCCGCCATGAAACTCGCTAGAGGCTTTTCTCGACAGCATAGGATCATCCACTTCACCACAATCGGCTCGGCATCAGGTCTCAGCCTCAATGAGTGACGGATTTGCCTATCACTCGGCCTACACCCTTACCCCGGGACAACCACCGCCCGGGCTGGACTACCTTCCTGCGTCACCCCATCGCTCACCTAATACAGACTTGGTTCAGCGGCTCCACCACGTCCCTTTGTCCGAAGACTCCGGGCCGGCTTCACGGCTTTAGCATCACCTGGTTCAGCGTTGGCGCTTCAAAGCGGGTACGGGAATATCAACCCGTTGTCCATCGACTACGCCTGTCGGCCTCGCCTTAGGTCCCGACTTACCCTGGGCAGATCAGCTTGACCCAGGAACCCTTGGTCAATCGGCGCAAGAGTTTCTCACTCTTGTATCGCTACTCATGCCTGCATTCTCACTCGTGTACCGTCCACGACTGGTTTCCACCGCCGCTTCACCCGGCACACGACGCTCCCCTACCCATCACAGCAGGCGTTGGCCCTATATGCTGCAATGACACGACTTCGGTGATGTGCTTGAGCCCCGCTACATTGTCGGCGCGGAATCACTTGACCAGTGAGCTATTACGCACTCTTTCAAGGGTGGCTGCTTCTAAGCCAACCTCCTGGTTGTCTCTGCGACTCCACATCCTTTCCCACTTAGCACACGCTTAGGGACCTTAGTCGGTGTTCTGGGCTGTTTCCCTCTCGACCATGGAGCTTATCCCCCACAGTCTCACTGCCACGCTCTCACTTACCGGCATTCGGAGTTTGGCTAAGGTCAGTAACCCGGTGAGGCCCATCGCCTATCCAGTGCTCTACCTCCGGCAAGAAACACGTGACGCTGCACCTAAATGCATTTCGGGGAGAACCAGCTATCACGGAGTTTGATTGGCCTTTCACCCCTAACCACAGGTCATCCCCCAGGTTTTCAACCCTGGTGGGTTCGGTCCTCCACGAAGTCTTACCTCCGCTTCAACCTGCCCATGGCTAGATCACTCCGCTTCGGGTCTTGGGCATGCAACTCAACCGCCCTATTCGGACTCGCTTTCGCTACGGCTACCCCACACGGGTTAACCTCGCTACACACCGCAAACTCGCAGGCTCATTCTTCAAAAGGCACGCAGTCACGGCCCACGTCCGAAAACGTGAACGACGCTCCCACGGCTTGTAGGCACACGGTTTCAGGTACTATTTCACTCCGCTCCCGCGGTACTTTTCACCATTCCCTCACGGTACTATCCGCTATCGGTCACCAGGGAATATTTAGGCTTAGCGGGTGGTCCCGCCAGATTCACACGGGATTTCTCGGGCCCCGTGCTACTTGGGAGTTCTTCAAACGAGCCGTACAGATTTCGCCTACGGGGGTCTTACCCTCTACGCCGGACCTTTCGCATGTCCTTCGACTATCCATACGGTTTCTGACTCGCCGACCGGCCGGCAGACCGGTCAAGAAAAATCCCACGACCCCGTATCGGCAACCCCTGCCGGGTCTCACACCAATACGGTTTAGCCTCATCCGGTTTCGCTCGCCACTACTCCCGGAATCACGGTTGTTTTCTCTTCCTGCGGGTACTGAGATGTTTCACTTCCCCGCGTTCCCTCCACATACCCTATGTGTTCAGGTATGGGTGACAGCCCATGACGACTGCCGGGTTTCCCCATTCGGAAACCCCCGGATCAAAGCCTGGTTGACGGCTCCCCGGGGACTATCGTGGCCTCCCACGTCCTTCATCGGTTCCTGGTGCCAAGGCATCCACCGTGCGCCCTTAAAAACTTGGCCACAGATGCTCGCGTCCACTGTGCAGTTCTCAAACAACGACCAGACACCCACACTCAACGACCCGAAGACCGCCTCGCATGGGACCGGCATCACTGAAGCAACGACCATACGGCCGTTCCCTCAGGACCCAACAACGTGCCCGACACGATCCAGACCAAGACTCTCTTCCACGCCGAAGCAGTACTAAGAGACTCAGTCCCAACCGTGCCGAATAGTCAACGTTCCACCCATGAGCAACCGTGCAGGACATTCGCCTGCAAGCGGCTATGTGCTCCTTAGAAAGGAGGTGATCCAGCCGCACCTTCCGGTACGGCTACCTTGTTACGACTTCGTCCCAATCGCTGGTCCCACCTTCGACGGCTCCTCCCCTTACGGGTTAGGCCACCGGCTTCGGGTGTTACCGACTTTCGTGACGTGACGGGCGGTGTGTACAAGGCCCGGGAACGTATTCACCGCAGCATGCTGATCTGCGATTACTAGCAACTCCAACTTCATGGGGTCGAGTTGCAGACCCCAATCCGAACTGAGGCCGGCTTTTTGGGATTCGCTCCGCCTCGCGGCATCGCAGCCCTTTGTACCGACCATTGTAGCACGTGTGCAGCCCAAGACATAAGGGGCATGATGATTTGACGTCGTCCCCACCTTCCTCCGAGTTGACCCCGGCAGTCTCCTGTGAGTCCCCATCACCCCGAAAGGCATGCTGGCAACACAGAACAAGGGTTGCGCTCGTTGCGGGACTTAACCCAACATCTCACGACACGAGCTGACGACAACCATGCACCACCTGTATACCGACCACAAGGGGGCACCCATCTCTGGATGTTTCCGGCATATGTCAAGCCTTGGTAAGGTTCTTCGCGTTGCGTCGAATTAAGCCACATGCTCCGCTGCTTGTGCGGGCCCCCGTCAATTCCTTTGAGTTTTAGCCTTGCGGCCGTACTCCCCAGGCGGGGAACTTAATGCGTTAGCTGCGGCACCGACGACGTGGAATGTCGCCAACACCTAGTTCCCAACGTTTACGGCGTGGACTACCAGGGTATCTAATCCTGTTCGCTCCCCACGCTTTCGCTCCTCAGCGTCAGTAATGGCCCAGAGATCCGCCTTCGCCACCGGTGTTCCTCCTGATATCTGCGCATTTCACCGCTACACCAGGAATTCCGATCTCCCCTACCACACTCTAGCCTGCCCGTATCGAATGCAGACCCGGGGTTAAGCCCCGGGCTTTCACATCCGACGCGACAGGCCGCCTACGAGCTCTTTACGCCCAATAATTCCGGACAACGCTCGCACCCTACGTATTACCGCGGCTGCTGGCACGTAGTTAGCCGGTGCTTCTTCTGCAGGTACCGTCACTTGCGCTTCTTCCCTGCTGAAAGAGGTTTACAACCCGAAGGCCGTCATCCCTCACGCGGCGTCGCTGCATCAGGCTTTCGCCCATTGTGCAATATTCCCCACTGCTGCCTCCCGTAGGAGTCTGGGCCGTGTCTCAGTCCCAGTGTGGCCGGTCGCCCTCTCAGGCCGGCTACCCGTCGTCGCCTTGGTAGGCCATTACCCCACCAACAAGCTGATAGGCCGCGGGCTCATCCTGCACCGCCGGAGCTTTCCACCAACCCCCATGCGGAGGAAGGTCATATCCGGTATTAGACCCCGTTTCCAGGGCTTGTCCCAGAGTGCAGGGCAGATTGCCCACGTGTTACTCACCCGTTCGCCACTGATCCACCCCGAAGGGCTTCACCGTTCGACTTGCATGTGTTAAGCACGCCGCCAGCGTTCGTCCTGAGCCAGGATCAAACTCTCCGTGAATGTTTACCGGTAATCCGGTCGACACCCGCGTTGAGCGGCACGGCAACCACCGGAATAGGGTGATCCCGCGCACTGCGTCCTCGCTAGTGTTTTACTTCAAAAGGAATCTCCAACCCCAGATGATCTGAGGCCGGGGATGTCAACATATCTGGCGTTGACTTTTGGCACGCTGTTGAGTTCTCAAGGAACGGACACTTCCTTCAGGCGGCTTTCACACCGGCCCTCCGGGCGCTTCGTTCTTTCGTGTTTCAAGCTTATCAGACGTTTTCCGCCCCGTTTTCCGGAGTTTCATTCATCGGATTCGCTTTCCACCTTGCCCCCGCTCTCTCGCGGCGACTCCGGAACTGTACGGGGATCCACCCGCCACATGCAAATCGCCCCCGCCCGGCGGTCCGGACGAGGGCGATCGGCGTGCTCAGCGGACCTCGGTGATCTCCGGGCCGCGGGCGAACGGGTCGAGCGCCGCACTGCCGAACCGGCTGTCGCCCTCGCCGGAGGCCGCGACCGCGCCGCCGCCGTCGGCGACCATCTGCGCGTCCTCGGGGAGCTTCAGCACGATCGGGTCGCGGGGCGCCATCGGGCTCTCACCGCGGACGACGACCGTCTGCCGGAAGACCTGCTCCAGGATGGTGCCGACCTCGGGCTGCACCGCGGCCTGGCCGGAGATCACGCCACGGAGGAACCAGCGCGGTCCGTCGCAACCGACGAAGCGCACCAGCTGGACGCCCTGCGTACCGTCCGGCAGCTGAACGGGGACCTGTGCACGGAGGTGCCAGCCCAGCGGGCCCTCCTCCTCCTCGACCACGCCGCCCTGCGAGGTGATGCCGTTGGCGATCTCCTCGCGGACCTCCCCCCAGATGCCCTCGGACTTGGGGGCCGCGAAGGCCTGCAGCTGGATGGCGCTGTTGCCGAGGACCAGCGTGGCGGCGACGATCGACTCGCCGGCCACCTCGACCCGGAGCTCCATGCCCTCGACGCCGGGAACCAGCAGGCCCCCGAGGTCGACCCGGCCCTCCTCGGGATTCTCCAGCTCGGAGTGGTCCCACGGCCCGTCCGGACGCGGGGCCGGCGGCAGCCCGACGCGGTCCGTCGGGTCCAGGTCGGTCACGTTCTCGCTCTCGGCGGAACCTTCGACGTCATCGGCCGTCTCGTCGGCGCTGATGGCGTCGTCGGCGAGCTGCTCGACAGCGTCCTCGCTCTTCTGGCGACGACGGAACACGGTCACTGTCCTTCCCGGTCCAAGACCGATGCGAATACCTGCTCGGCTTCCTACGAGGCCGCGGGCAGCCTAGACCGCGGCGTGCCCGCCGGTCGACCCGAACCCGCCCTCGGCGCGTGCCGACCCCGGCAGCTCGGCCACCTCGTGGAAGCGGGCCTTCTCGACCTGCTGGATGACCAGCTGGGCGATCCGGTCCCCTCGGCGGAAGCTGACCCCCTCGCGCGGGTCCAGATTGACGACGATCACCTTGATCTCTCCACGGTACCCGGCATCGACCGTCCCTGGGGCGTTCACCAGAGCAACACCGCAACGAGCTGCCAGACCGGACCGGGGGTGGACGAACGCCGCGTAACCGTCGGGCAGCGCAATGGCGACGCCGGTGGGAAGGACGGCCCGCTCGCCGGGGGCCAGCTCGGCGTCGACGGTGGTCCGCAGGTCGGCCCCCGCGTCGCCGGGCTGCGCGTACGCGGGCAGCGGCAGCTCGGGGTCGATCCGCCGGATCAGGACGTCCAGGGGCGGGCGGGGGGTGCTGCTCAAGGGTTCACCTCAAAGGCTCGGGCGCGCTTCATCAGGTCGGGGTCGTCGAGGACCTTCTCGATGTCCTCCGGACGACCGTGCTTGGTGAAGTGTTCCAGCTTCACCTGGATGAAGAGTGCCTGCGCACGCACCGCGACCTGCCCGTCCGGCCCGCCGATCCGGGCTTCGGCGGCGCCGTAGACCTTCCGGCCGTGCACACCGGTGACCCAGGCGCGCAGGTGCAGCAGGGTGTCCACCGGTACCGGGGCGAGGAAGTCGGTCTCCAGCCGGCCGGTGACGCCGGGGGCGTGCAGCAGCCAGTTGAGCGTGCCGAGGATCTCGTCCATGGCCGTGGTCAGCAGGCCGCCGTGGGCCAGGCCGGGACCGCCCTGGTGCTCGGAGCGGACGGTGAACTCGGCGGAGACGTCGAGGCCCTCGCCGGCCACCGCGTCGATCCGCAGGCCCGAGGGGTGCTGCGGGCCGCAGGCGAAGCAGTGCTCGTAGTGCGAGCCGATCCGGGTGCCGGGGGCGGGGGCCTCCGGGGCTCGCGGCGGGAGGACGGCCTCCGGCGGGGGCGTGGTCGGCGACAGCGGCTTGGCCGGCGCCGGCGCGGTGGACGGGGAGGTGGGGGCTATCGAACCGGTCACGGCGCCCCACCCTACCGAGCGGTAGCCGGGCGGGGACCGGGGGTGCCGTCCCCGGCCGGCCGTAACGGCGCCCACAATGGGGGCATGTACGACGAACGCCTCACCGCGCCGCGCTCCTGGTGGTTGTTCCCGGTCGCGATCGGCCTCACGCTCGCGCTGATCCTGCTGCGTCTCAGCGCGGTGGGCGCGCTGGTCGGACTGGTGGTCGGCATCGCCGCCGGTGCGGCCGCGGTCAGCAGTTACGGCTCGGCCCGGATCCGGGTGGTCCAGGGGTCCCTGGTGGCCGGACCGGCCCGGATCCCGGTGGACGCCCTCGGCACCGCGCACCCGCTCAGCCCGGCCGAGGCCGTGGCCTGGCGCGGGCCGAAGTCCGACCCGCGGGCCTTCATGCTGCTGCGCAGCTACGTCCCGACGGCGCTGCGGGTCGAGGTGACCGACCCGGCCGACCCGACGCCGTACCTCTATCTGTCGACCCGCTCGCCGATGAAGCTCGCCGAGGCCCTGGAGGAGGCGCGCCGGGGCGCCCGCGCCTGACCGGGCGGGCCCGCCGCCCGGTGGACCCCACCGGGCGGGGACGACGGAAAACGGAGAGGGACGGTTCCGCCTTCGCGGGACCGTCCCTCTGTATCTCCGTATGACCGTATGACTGGTGCAGCCACCTTGGCGGCCGCCGGTGCTGCCGTCCGGCCCCGCTGCCCGGGGCCGGAAGGGGCGTTGTACCGGTCTCGCCCGAACGGCGAGGTCCGAGTCATGGCCGCCCTGGTCCTCAGGCGCCGCAGTCCCGGCAGATCGGGTTGCCGTTCTTCTCGCTGTACAGCTGGCTGCGGTGGTGGACCAGGAAGCAGCTCATGCAGGTGAACTCGTCGGCCTGCCGGGGAAGCACGCGGACGGACAGCTCCTCGTTCGAGAGGTCCGCGCCGGGGAGCTCCATGCCCTCGGCGGCTTCGAACTCGTCGACGTCGACAGAGCTTCCGCCCTTGTCGTTCCGCCGAGCCTTGAGCTCCTCGATGCTGTCCTCGT
Organism: Kitasatospora sp. NBC_00458; assembly: GCF_036013975.1. Lineage (NCBI taxonomy): Bacteria > Bacillati > Actinomycetota > Actinomycetes > Kitasatosporales > Streptomycetaceae > Kitasatospora > Kitasatospora sp. NBC_00458. Next base: position 6,156,918 of record NZ_CP107904.1, on the reverse strand, counting down.
TGAGCTCGTCATCGGTCTTGCGTGGGGTGTCGTAGTCGGTAGCCATATTTCGCTCTCCCCCTCCGGGTTGTGCGGTGTGTGCGGTATCTCCAGCGCACGTAACGCATGGGGGGTCGGTCTTGTGCCCGACCCGAGGCGGAGATTTTGCCTTACTTCAAGCCCCGTTACTCAATCGACACTCAGCCGGGGGTCCGTTGGGGTGATCGACTCGGATGTCGGGGGCCTCACGCTGGGCCATCGCCGCGCCGCCCGGGCGCCCGCGCGAAGAACACGGAGAGTGATCGGCATCCCGCGGGGCACCCGCCGATTCCCTTGCCCACCAGGGAAGGGGGTCAATCCTCCGCAGCGGAGTCGATCATCGATCCGATCACGGACGGCGATCATCGACCGCGCGGTCATGATCACGCTCCGAGGTCGGGCCGCATCGCGGAGCGACACGGTGTGACCTTGCTCACGTTCTGAATCTTCCCGGGCAAAACATGGGAAATCCGCCCAACCGGAGCGCTTCGCTCCGTGACCCTCCGGTGCCCGGGGTTCGTGTCCGGCACACCGGTCGGCGGGCGGCCCCGGGGCCGCCCGCCGTTCCGTCCGGCGCGCTGTCCGCCGCCTCCGGTGCCCCGGGCTACTTCGCCGCCTGGCGGGCCGCCCGGCGGGCCAGCAGCGCGGCCTGCCGCTCGTCGAACTTGGTCGCCTGGGCGTCCAGCCCGGCGAGGAAGAGGCCGAGCTCCTCCTGGGCCCGCGCGCCCTCCGGGCCGAGGCCGTCGATCTCCATCACCCTGAGGTGGCGCAGCACCGGCTGCAGCACGTCGTCGTGGTGGATGCGCAGGTTGTAGACGCCGCCGATGGCGATCTGGGCGGCGGCCCGCTCGAAGCCGGGGATGCCGTGGCCGGGCATCCGGAAGTCGGTCACCACGTCGGCGATGGCCCGCATGGCCTGGTCCGGGGCGATCTCCAGGGCGGCCTTCAGCAGGTTCCGGTAGAAGACCATGTGCAGGTTCTCGTCGTTGGCGATCTTCGCGAGCAGCTGGTCGCAGAGCGGGTCGCCGGCGAAGTGGCCGGTGTTGCGGTGCGAGATGCGGGTCGCGAGCTCCTGGAAGGCCACGTAGGCGACCGACTGCAGCATGCTGTGCGCGTTGTCGGACTCGAAGCCCTCCGACATGTGCGCCATCCGGGCCCGCTCCAGCTCGACCGGGTCGACGGCCCGGGTGGTGAGCAGGTAGTCGCGAATGGCTATGCCGTGCCGGCCCTCCTCCGCGGTCCAGCGGTGCACCCAGGTGCCCCAGGCGCCCTCGCGGCCGAACATGGTCGCGATCTCGTGGTGGTAGCTCGGGAGGTTGTCCTCGGTGAGCAGGTTGACCACCAGCGAGACCCGGCCGAGCGGGGTCACCTTGGACTGCCCGAGCTCCCACGCCTCGCCGCCGAGGACGCCGTCGAAGTCGCGGCCCTGGCTCCACGGGACGAACTCGTGCGGCATCCACTCCTTGGCGACCTTCAGGTGGCGGTCGAGCTCCTTCTCCACGACCTCTTCGAGGGCCAGGATCAGCCGGGCGTCGGTCCAGGTGCTCGAACCGAGCGAGGCGCTGCGCTGCACGGGGGCGATGGTCACGAGTCTGGCTCCTGGGGGGGACGGGCACGCGCGGGACGGGCGCGTTGGGACGGGCACGTCGGCTACGCACTTACGGTTGCGTAGGTTACGACACCGTAAGTTGCTCGGGCCGCAAAAGACAAGCCGCCCCCGCCAGGCCTTATGTCTTTTTGACAGGCCTGACGGGGGCGGCTCGGAACGGTCGGCGCACGGAGCTCCGCCGACGGGACGGCGGGGACGGGCCCCGAGGGGGTCGTGACGGCCCCTGGCGGGGGCAGGAGGGCCCGCGGCGACTCCCGGCGGGCCCAGGGACGCGGCTCAGATCCCGGGGATGCGCACGCGCATCGTGAGGCCGCCGCCGGAGCGCGGGGTGGCCTCGATGGTGCCGTGGTGGGCACGGACCACCGAGCGGACGATCGAGAGGCCGAGGCCCACTCCCTTGTCGCTGCGGGTCCGGTCGGCGCCCTTCACCCGGCGGAACGGCTCGAAGATGTGCTCCAGCTCGTACCCGGGGACCACCGGGCCGGTGTTGGAGACGACCAGCTCGCCCCCGCCGGGCACCGGGGCGGTGGTGATCTCCACCCACCCGCCGGCCGTGTTGTAGCGGACGGCGTTCTGCAGCAGGTTGAGCGCGATCCGCTCCAGCAGCACCCCGTTGCCGGCGACCGTCGCCGGGTGGAGCGTCGCGCGCAGCTCGACCTCGCGGTTGACGGCCTCGGCCCGGGTCTGCTCCAGGGCGCGGGTGGCCACCTCGGAGAACTCCACCGGGCGGCGGTCGGTCAGCTCGTTGTCGCTGCGGGCGAGCAGCAGCAGGCCCTCCACCAGCTGTTCGCTGCGCTCGTTGGTGGCCAGCAGGGTCTTGCCGAGCTGCTGGAGGTCGTTCGAGGCGCCGGGGTCGGAGAGCTGGACCTCCAGCAGGGTGCGGTTGATCGCCAGCGGGGTGCGCAGCTCGTGCGAGGCGTTGGCGACGAAGCGGCGCTGGGAGTCGAAGGAGCGGTCGAGGCGGTCGAGCATGTCGTCGAAGGTGTCGGCCAGCTCCTTGAGCTCGTCGTCCGGCCCGTCCAGCTCGATCCGGCGGTGCAGGTCGGAGGTGGCGACCTCGCGGGCGGTGCGGGTGATCCGGCCCAGCGGGCGCAGCACCCGGCCGGCCATCGCGTAGCCGGCCGCGAAGGCGATCACGGCGAGGCAGACCAGCACCGTGAGGGACTTGCGCAGCAGCGTGTTGAGGGCGGTGTCGGAGGCGGTCTGGTGCCGGTTGGCGAGGAACTGGTTGAACTGCTCGGGGGTCATCACCACGCCGTTGACGGTGGTGCCCTTCTCGAAGATGAAGGGCGGCGGCGCGACGTCGTGCAGGGCCTGGCGGAGGAAGAAGTACATGAGCAGCAGCAGGACCACGCCGGCCATCAGGAACATCCCGCCGTAGAGCAGGGTGAGCCGGATCCGGATGGTGGGGCGGAAGGGCATCCAGGCGAGCATGCCGTCGCCGGGGACGTAGGTGGTGTCGTGCGAGGGGCGGTGCAGCCGGGGGGCGCGCGGGGGGTGAACGGGCTTCGGCGGCACGGGCCGGGGTCCTGCGGCGCGCCCGCCGACGGGCGCGCCGGAGGGCCCGCCGGCCGGGGGCGGGGTGGTCATGGTGGTCCTCTCGGGGCGTCCGCCGCTGCGGCGGGCGCGATGGGGCCGGCCCCGGGGGGCCGGTGCGGTCAGATCCGGTAGCCGGAGCCCGGCACGGTGACGATCACCGGCGGGTCGCCGAGCTTGCGGCGCAGCGTCATCACGGTGACGCGGACGACGTTGGTGAACGGGTCCGTGTGCTCGTCCCAGGCCTTCTCCAGCAGCTGCTCGGCGGAGACGACGGCGCCGCCGGCCCGCATCAGGACCTCCAGGACGGCGAACTCCTTGGGGGCGAGCTGGACGGGGCGGCCGTCGCGGATCACTTCGCGGCGGCCGGGGTCGAGCGAGATGCCGGCCCGCTCCAGGACGGGGGGCAGCGGGACGGTGGCGCGGCGGCCGAGGGCCCGGACCCGGGCGACGAGCTCGCTGAAGGCGAACGGCTTCGGGAGGTAGTCGTCCGCACCGATCTCCAGGCCCTCGACGCGGTCGCTGATGTCACCGGAGGCGGTCAGCATGATCACCCGGGTGGCCAGGCCCTGGTCGACGACGCTGCGGCAGACGTCGTCGCCGTGGACCAGCGGAAGGTCCCGGTCCAGCACGACCACGTCGTAGTCGTTGACCGCGATGCGCTGGAGCGCGGCCTCCCCGTCGTACACCACGTCGACGGCCATCGCCTCGCGGCGCAGGCCGGTGGCGACTGCCTCGGCGAGCAACTGCTCGTCCTCGACGACGAGAACCCGCACGGTCGTTGTCCCTTCTCCAGGCCGGCCCCGGAAGCGGACGCGCGGCTCCGACGGTGCCCCCATCCTGCCTGGTCCTGCGGTAAAGCAGCGATAAGCTGCCCCGGAGGCACCGCTGGGCGGACGCCGGGCAACGGTCCGGTGACGGTTCGGGTCTCCACCAGTCCGGTTGGACTGTGACGCGGGCAACTTTCTCGCCCGGGGAGGTTTCCCCGCCCCGGGGGCGGGGAGGACAGCTGCACACCCGCGATCTGGCTGTAGGCCGATCGCACCCACCCGCCGTGCGTTCATCCGCGCCGGCCCTGGGGCTGGGGCGTCACCGGGAGCGGCCGAGGGCCGTCTCCGCGCCCGACCGGAAATCTTCACCGCCCGGCTCGGACGCTTCCGCTGGCCACCACGACCTCGGGGCGGGGGACGCACGACCGTGCACGTCCGACACAGTAAGGGGGCCCGTATGGACGCCTTCACCGCCGGAATCCTGCAGCGCATCGCCAACGCCGAGCAGGACCTGCACCGCGCGATCGAGGCCGGGGACGAATTCCTGGCCGAGGTGGAACAGTCCGAGCTGGACGACCTCCGCCGGCTCGCCGCCGAACACGGCGTGGACACGGTGCTGGAACGCCACCGCACCGCCGCCTGACCGTAACCCGACCCGACGCCGGTCCTCCGGCACCAGCGGCCCTGAGGGGGTCGTGCGAAAACCCAGGCCCTGGCATCCCCCGTATGCCAGGGCTCTTCGCTGTCCGGGGGCGGGCCGGCGAAGCCTGGTGCCCCGCCCGGTCCGGGCGGGCGTCGGGGGCGGGCGGGGCGTCGGGGGCGGACCGGTCAGTCGGCCCAGGCGCGCAGGGCGGCGAGGCGCTCCTGGAGCGGCTCGTAGACGCCGGGCGCGGCGGCCACGGTCAGCGCGCCGTCCGGGCCGTGGCCCGGACGGCCGCCCACCAGGGCGCCGGCCTCGGTGGCGATCAGGCAGCCCGCGGCCCGGTCCCACGGGGCCAGCCCGCGCTCGTAGTAGCCGTCCAGCCGGCCCGCGGCGACGTCGCAGAGGTCCACCGCGGCGGCGCCGCCCCGGCGGATGTCGCGGACCTCGGGCATCAGGGCCAGCAGCACCTCGGCCTGTCGGACCCGCACGGGCTGGACGTAGTTGAACCCGGTGGCGATCAGCGCCTGGCCCCACGGCGGCGCCGGGCGGGCGCCGACCGGCGTGCCGTCCAGCAGCGCGCCGCGGCCGAGGACCGCCTGGAACAGTTCGCGGCGAGCCGGGGCGAGGACCACTCCGACCACGGCGCGCCCGTCCAGCTCGGCGGCCACGCTGACCGCCCAGGAGGGCAGTCCGTAGAGGTAGTTCACGGTGCCGTCGAGCGGGTCGACGACCCAGCGGACCCCGCTGCCTCCGGGCCGCTCGGCACCCTCCTCGCCGAGGTAGCCGTCCTCGGGGCGGCGCTCGGTGATCAGTTCCAGGATCAGCTTCTCGGAGGCCAGGTCCATCTCGGTGACCACGTCGACGGGGCTGCTCTTGGTGCCGGCCACGCCCAGGTCGGCGGGGCGGCCGTCGAGCAGCAGGGCGCCGGCCCGGCGGGCGGCGTCCAGGGCGACGTCGAGCAGCTCGTCGAGCAGCGCGGGGTCGGGCGCGGTGGGGCCGGGCGCGGCGGGGCTGGTCACGAAGGTCTCCTCGGATTCGGTCAGCGCTCGGCGGCGGCCGGGCGGGGGGCGCGCGGGTTGGGGCAGCAGGCGACCGCGCAGACGTCGTGGCCGGGCCCCAGCGCCCCGAGGGCGCAGCGGGTCACCGGCTCGCCGCGCTCGGCGGCGGCGCGCTCCAGGACGAGTTCGCGGACGGCGGCGGTGAACCGGGGGTCGGCGCCGACGGTGGCGGCCCGGGCGACCGGCAGCCCGAGTTCGGCGGCCTTGGCCACCGCCTCGGTGTCCAGGTCGTACCTGACCTCCATGTGGTCGGAGACGAAGCCGATCGGGACCATCACCACGGCCGGGGCGCCGTCGGCGTGCTGCGCCTCCAGGTGGTCGCAGATGTCCGGCTCCAGCCAGGGGGTGTGCGGGGCGCCGCTGCGGCTCTGGAAGACCAGCTCCCAGGGGCGGTCCCGGACGCCGGTGCGCTCGGCGACGGTGGCGACGATCAGCCGGGCCACGTCCAGGTGCTGGGCGACGTACGCGCCGCCGGGGCGGCCGCGGGCCGGGTCGTCCGGGGCGCCGGAGGTCTCGGCCATGGAGTCCGGGATGGAGTGGGTGGTGAACGCCAGCCGGGCGCCGTCGCGGACGTCCTCGGGCAGCGCCGCCAGGGCGGCGAGGGTGGCCTCGGCCATCGGTTCGACGAAGCCGGGGTGGTTGTGGAAGTGGCGCAGTTTGTCGACGGCGGGCACCGGGAGGCCCTCTGCGGCGAGCGCGGCCAGCGCGTCGGCGAGGTTCTCCCGGTACTGGCGGCAGCCGGAGTAGCCGGCGTAGGCGCTGGTGGCGAGGACGGCGATCCTGCGGTGGCCGTCGGTGACCATCTCGCGCAGGGTGTCGAGGAGGTAGGGCGCCCAGTTCCGGTTGCCCCAGTAGACCGGCAGGCCGAGGCCGTGGTCGGCGAAGTCCTTGCGCAGCGCGGCCAGCAGTTCGCGGTTCTGCTCGTTGATCGGGCTCACGCCGCCGAACAGGAAGTAGTGCTTGCCCACCTCCCGCAGGCGTTCCTTCGGGATTCCGCGGCCGCGGGTGACGTTCTCCAGGAAGGGGACGACGTCCTCGGGGGCCTCGGGCCCGCCGAAGGAGAGCAGGAGCAGCGCGTCGTACGGGGCGGCGCCGGTGAGGGAGGTGTTGCGCGCGTCGGACATGGCACCGATCCTGCCACTGCGGGACGGATCACCTGTGGCGGGGCCGCCACCGGGTGCCCGGAAAAATCCCGTTTGCCAAGGTTCGTAGGCTGTCTAGACCGGCCTCGTTCCTTACCCCCTGCGGAGCTCCCGTGCTGTCCAGCTACCGCCAGATCTTCGCCGCACCCGGCAGTCTGGCCTTCTCGTCCACCGGGTTCATAGCCCGGCTGCCGATCTCCATGACGGGCATCGGCATCGTCACCATGCTCTCCGAGCTCAGAGGCTCCTTCGGCGTGGCCGGGCTGGTGTCCGCCACGATGGCGGTGTCGGCGGCGGTCCTGGGACCGCAGGTCTCCCGGTTGGTGGACCGGCACGGACAGCGCCGGATCCTGCTCCCCGCCACCGCGGTCACCGTCGCCGCCGCGATCGGGCTGCTGCTCTGCGCGCGGCTGGGGGCGCCGACCTGGACGCTCTTCGTCTTCGCGGCCGGGATCGGCGTGATGCCGAGCGCCGGGGCCATGGTGCGGGCCCGCTGGGCGCACCTGTACCGGGACCAGGCCCCGAGGCTGCACACCGCCTACTCGTTCGAGGCGGTGGTCGACGAGGTCTGCTTCATCGTCGGGCCGATCCTCGCCGTGACGCTGGCCACCTCCGTGTTCCCGGAGGCGGGCGTGCTGCTCGCCGGGATCTTCCTGACGGTGGGCGTGGTGCTGTTCGCCGCGCAGCGGAGCACCGAGCCGCCGGTCCACCCCTCCGCCGGGCACACCGGCACACCGGTGATCCTCAACCGGGGCCTCCAGGTGCTGATCATGACGTTCGTGGCGACCGGCGCGATCTTCGGATCGGTCGAGGTGGTCACCGTCGCCTACGCCAAGGCCCAGGGGCACACGGCGGTCTCCAGTGTGATCCTGGCGCTCTGGGCGCTCGGCTCCTGCCTGGCCGGGGTGGTGTTCGGGACGCTGAAGCTGACCGGGTCGATGGCCGGCCGGTTCCTCGGCGGGGTCGTGTTCATGGCGGTCAGCATGGTTCCGCTCCTGCTGGTCGCCGAATCGGTGAGCGGGGTCGGCGGGCTGGTGGCGGTCGGCGGCGCGCTGCTGATCGCGGGCATCGCGATCTCCCCGACGCTGATCACCGCGATGGCGCTGGTGGAGCGGCTGGTCCCGGCCGCCAAGCTGACCGAGGGGATGACCTGGACGACCACCGGGCTGGCCCTCGGCGTGGCGGTCGGCTCCTCGGCCGGCGGCTGGGTCGTCGACGCGGCGGGGGCGGCCGCCGGGTACTGGGTGCCGCTGACGGCCGGGGCGTTCGGCGTGGTCGCCGCGCTGGCCGGACTGGGCCGGCTGCGGGCGGGGCTGGCCTCGCAGGAGGCCGAACCGCCGGTCGCCCGGACCGTAGACCTCGAACGGTGACCTGACTTACCCTCCTCCCTACCCGCGGCCTACCCGCGGGTAGGGACCCAGGTGCGCCGACGCCGTTCGGCCACGGAGCAGGAGGCGCCGCAATGCCCCAGGCCAGTACCGCTGCCCGCACCCGCTGGACCAACTGGGCGGGCAACCAGAGCGCCCACCCGGCCCGGTCGGTCACCCCCGGCACGGCGGAGGAACTGGCCAAGGAGATCCTGCGCGCCGCCGACCAGGGCAGGACCGTCAAGGCGGTCGGTTCCGGCCACTCCTTCACCTCGATCGCCTCCGCCGGGGACGGCGTCCTGGTCCGCCCGCACGCGATGACCGCCGTCCGGGAGGTCGACCGGGAGAACGGCACGGTCACCGTCGAGGCCGGGCTCCCGCTGCACCGCCTCAACCGGCTGCTCGCCGCGGCCGGCCTCTCGCTGACCAACATGGGCGACATCGAGGTGCAGACCGCGGCCGGCGCCACCGGCACCGGCACCCACGGCACCGGCCGGGACTCCGGCTCGCTCGCCGCCCAGGTCCGCGGGCTGGAGATCGTGCTCGCCGACGGCAGCGTCCGGCGCTGCTCCCCCACCGAGGACGCCCGGCTGTTCGAGGGCGCCCGGCTCGGCCTCGGCGCCCTCGGTGTGATCACCGCCCTCACCTTCGCGGTCGAACCGGCCTTCCTGCTCACCGCACACGAACAGCCGATGGGCTTCGACGAGGTGCTGGAGCGGCTGGACGACCTGACCGCCGTCAACGAGCACTTCGAGTTCTACTGGTTCCCGCACACCGACCGCTGTTCGACCAAGCGGAACAACCGCAGCCAGGGTCCGGCCGCCCCGCTGCCCCGGTTCAAGGAGTGGCTGGAGGACGACTTCCTCTCCAACACCGTCTGGGAGGGCGCCTGCCGGGTCGGCCGCCGCTTCCCGGCCGCCGTGCCGACGATCGCCGCGGTGGCGAGCCGCGCCTGGTCGGAGCGCAGCTACACCGACGCCGCGTACCGGGTGTTCACCAGCCCCCGCACGGTCCGGTTCACCGAGATGGAGTACGCGGTGCCGCGCGAGGAGGTCGGCGGGGTGCTGCGCGAGCTGAAGGCGATGGTCGAGCGGTCCGACTGGCGGATCAGCTTCCCGGTCGAGGTGCGGTTCGCGCCCGCCGACGACGTGTGGCTCTCCACCGCGCACGGCCGGGACACCGCCTACATCGCCGTCCACCTCTACCGGGGCACCGCCGAGCAGGGCTACTTCACGGCGGTCGAGCAGCTGATGACCGCCCACCGGGGGCGGCCGCACTGGGGCAAGCTGCACACCCGGGACGCCGGGTACCTCGCCGAGGCCTACCCCCGGTTCGCGGACTTCACCGCGCTGCGCGACGAGGTCGACCCGGAGCGCCGGTTCGGCAACGACTACCTGCGCCGGGTGCTGGGGGCGTAGCCGCCCGGCGCGCGCGCCGCCCCTACCGGCCCGGCTGCCCCTGCTCGCCCTGCTGCTCCGGCGCCGCCGGGACGGGGGCCGGCGGCGGGGCGACTGCGGTGCCCGGGGCCGACGGCTTCGGGCTCGCACCGCCGGACGGCCCTGCGGAGGACCCGCCGCCGGACGGCGCGGACGGCCCGCCGGAGGGGCGGGCGGAGGGCGTCGCCCCCGGGGTCCCGCTCGGATCGGGGCCGGGGCCCGCGCCGGGGGACCCGCTTCCGCTCCCCGCCCCGGCACCCGCGCCCGGGCTCGCTCCCGGGGTCGTCCCCGGGGTCGTCCCCGGACTCGGACGCTCCGTGGCGCCGCCGTCCCCGCCCGCCGAGGGCGAGGACCCGGCGCCGCCGCCCGCCCCGGGGGACGGGACGGAGGAGGGGACGGAGGACGGGCCGCCGCCCGGGGAGCCGCCGTCCGACGGGGCGGACTGCTTCCGGTCGACCGTGCCGCCCAGCGAGGTGCCGGTCCCCGACCCGCCCTTCACCGTCGCGGACACCGGCTGGCCGGTGGCCAGCTCGAAGGCCAGTATCGGCACCATCGCGAGCGTGAAGACCAGCGCGGAGACCGTCGCGTACGACTTCCAGGTCCAGCGCCGGCGCGCCCGGACCACCTGCGGGGAGCTCCACTCCGCGGAGGGCGGAGCGGCGGGTGCCGCGGATTGCCGGTCGGATTGCCGGTCGGAGTACCTGCCTGGGTGCCGGGCGGTGGGGGCCGTCGGCGCCGGACCCGGTTCGGGCACCTGCCGCAGCCCGTTCGCCACATGGCCCGGCGCGGCGGTCCGGTCCACCGCCCCGCGCAGCTGCTCGCCGGTCCGCTTGAAGAGGTGCTGGAACAGCGCGCCGCCGGTGGTCGCTCCGATACTCACCACGGCCGCACCCAGAATGGTTCCGTAGACCCCGAGTTCGGACGCGAGTACCGCCCCCACCACGGTGGCCAGCGCACTCGCCGCGACCTGAGCGACACTCAGATCAATTCGCCTGCGACCTTCCTTGCCGCCCTCCTCGGCGGGCCTCTCCTCCGGCATCTACATCCCTCGGGTCAGTACGACTGTCTTTCGAACAAGTCACTCCATCTTGCCCAAAGAAGGACACAAGGGTCGAAAATGCGGTTCTGCGCGGGAGATATATGTGAAGATGATCACCGTTCACCGGGCGATCCTCGGCCATTGGGGTCGCACGCTCTTGAGATTCCCGTGAATCGCGGGAGACTTGAGCGGCGAGCCGCCCCTGCGGTTGCCACGAATGGAGTACTGTTCGTAAAGCCTGAGCCTTGGGTCGACTTGTCGACTGCCCATCAACTGGGCGGAACGACAAGGAGCCACGGAACAGGCACGCACGGCGACGCCCGTCCCGGACCGTCGCGTCACTGCTCGTGCGAGGACGGCCGGGACACCCAGGCGCGACGTCGACGGATGGCGTGGCAAAAAGGCAACCGTGCCACAGCGGCGTGACCGGGCGTAAGCCCGACACGCCGGGGAACTCAGCAAGGTTGTGGCCAGTCGCGAGCGGGCAGGCCACACTCAGTACGGGAGCAGCGACGCAGGTGACGTCGGCAGGCACCACCCGGGAGGTAACCGTGCCCGAACTGCGGGTTGTGGCCGTCAGCAACGACGGCACACGGCTGGTGCTCAAGGCCGCCGACAGCACGGAGTACACCCTCCCCATCGACGAGCGGCTGCGCGCCGCCATCCGTGGTGACCGTCCGCGCCTCGGCCAGATCGAGATCGAGGTGGAGAGCCACCTCCGCCCGCGGGACATCCAGGCCCGGATACGAGCCGGTGCCTCCGCCGAGGAGGTCGCGCAGGCGGCCGGCATCTCCGTCGACCGCGTCCGCCGATTCGAGGGTCCGGTCCTGGCCGAACGTGCCTTCATGGCCGAACGGGCCCGGAAGACCGCGATCCGCCGGCACGGCGAATCCTCCGGCCCCCAGCTGGGCGAGGCGGTGGCCGAGCGGCTGGCGCTGCGCGGCGCGGAGAAGGACACCGAGCGCTGGGACTCCTGGCGGCGCGACGACGGCACGTGGGAGGTCATCCTCTCCTACCGCGCCGACGGCGAGGGCCGCAGTGCGGCCTGGACGTACGACCCTCCCCGGCGGCTGGTGCAGCCCAACGACGACGAGGCCCGCGCGCTGATCGGCGAGAACGTCGAGCGCGAGGAGGAGTCGATCTTCCCGTTCATCCCGCGGATCGCCCGGCTCCCCCAGGACCGGCCGCCGCGGCCGATGATCGACCGGCCCTCCGCGGACCGGATCATGTCGTCCCGCGAGGTGCGCGAGTCCCGCGAGGCGACGGCCGAGGCCAGGGACTCGCTGACCAGCCTGCTGGACGTCGTCCCGGCGTTCCGGGGCGACCTGGCGGTCGGCGCTCCGCCGTCGATCGAGCCGGTGCCCGCCGAGGTCGCCGAGGAGGCCGAGGAGCCGGCGGCCGCCGCTCCGGCGGTCGGTGCGGGCTCCGCGTACGCGGACATCCTGATGCCGCGCGCGGTCGCGCCGCACCGGGAGCGCCTGGTCGGCACCACCGACCGGCAGGCCGAGGCGGACGGCGTGCGGCCCGGACGCCGGGCCACCGTGCCGAGCTGGGACGAGATCGTCTTCGGCAGCCGGCGCAAGAAGCAGGAGTAGCACCCGCAGGTACGACGACGTGAAGGGGCGGGAGGCCGTGGCCTCCCGCCCCTTCGTCGTGCCGCCCCGCCGGGACCGGCCAGTCGACAGCGGCCCGGCGGGACCGGCCCGCAGGAACCGGAGGTCGGGCCCGGCCCGGCGGGGTGCGGAGCCTGATCAGCCCGGCTGGTCGGTGACCGCGACCGGACGCGCCTCGTCACCGGACCACTCGCTCCAGGAACCCGGGTAGAGGGTGGCCGGCAGACCGGCCACCGCCAGGGCGAGGATCTGGTGCGCGGCCGTCACCCCGGAGCCGCAGTAGACGGCGGTCTCCCGCTCCCCCGCACCCAGCGCCCGGAACCGGGCGGCGAGTTCGGCGGGCGCCAGGAACCGGCCGTCCGGGCCGACGTTCCCGGTGGTCGGCGCGGAGACCGCACCCGGGATGTGCCCGGCCCGCGGGTCGATCGGCTCGGTCTCGCCCCGGTAGCGCTCCCCCGCGCGGGAGTCCAGCAGCAGGCCCTCGCGGGCCCAGGCCGCGGCGCCGTCCGCGTCGACCGTCGGCAGCTGCCCCGGGACCGGCTTGAAGTCACCCTCCCCGGGGGGCGGCAGCTCGGTGGTCACCGGCAGACCGGCCGCCTGCCAGGCCGCGAAGCCGCCGTCCAGCACCCGGACGTCCGGGTGGCCGGCCCAGCGCAGCAGCCACCAGGCGCGGGCCGCGGCCAGCGAGGTCGCACCGTCGTACACCACCACCGGGCGGTCGGCACCGACACCGAAGCCGCGCAGTGCGGCGCCGAACTCCTCCGGGTCGGGCAGCGGGTGGCGGCCGCCGCGCCCGGGCGGACCGGCCGGGGCGGCGAGCTCCTCGTCCAGGGCCACGAAGTGGGCGCCGGGCAGGTGGCCGGCCGTGTAGTCCTCGATCCCGGGCGGGCCGCCGAGCTGCCAGCGCACGTCGAGCAGCACCGGCGGGCGGGCGGAGCCGAGAGCCTCCTGCAGCGCGGTCACCGAGACCAGCGGGGAGTCATCGTGATTGGTGGTCATGGCGGCCATTCTGGCGCAGCGCGACCGGGCCGGTGCTCTTTGTCCGGTCTTTGCCGGACTTTCCGCGCGGCCCGAGGGTTCGATCCGCGCCACGGTGGAAGCATCACCCTCACTGCGCCGTTTCGTGCGCCTACCGCCCGTGAGGAGACTGTCATGCCCGCGGTGACACTCCGGCTGGCCCAGGGCACCCCGTGCTGGGTCAGCCTGATGACCGACGACCTGCCCGGCGCCCGGGCGTTCTACGGCGGACTGCTCGGCTGGAGCTTCGCACCGGGCCCCGCCCAGCTCGGCGAGTACGTCCGGGCCCGGCTCGGCGAGGAGCCGGTGGCCGGACTCGGCGAGTCCTCGGTGACGGGCTTCCCCGTGCAGTGGACCACGTACTTCGCGGTGGACAGCGCGGACCGCGCCGCCCAGGCGGTGCGGGAGTGCGGCGGGACGGTGGCGGTCGGACCGCTCCAGGCCGAGCGGGCCGGGCGGCTCGCGATCGCCGCCGACGTCTCCGGCGCGGTCTTCGGGCTCTGGCAGGGCGAGGAGCACCCGGGCCGGGAGACCGGCCGCGAGCCGGGCGGCCCGGCCTGGGCCGAGCTGCTCACCCCGGACGCGGACGGGGCGGCCGGCTTCTACCGCGCGGTGCTCGGGGTGTCGACGGCGCCGGCCGACGGCGGTTCGGCCCTGCTGGTGGGGGGCCGGCCGGTGGCCGGGATCCGCCGCGGCGCGGAGCTGCGCGGCCACCCGCCGCGCTGGCGCGCCCACTTCGCCGTCCGGGACGTCGAGTCGACGGCGCTCCGGGCGGTGGAACTCGGCGGCCGGGTGCTGGTCCCGCCGCAGCAGACGGTGCGCGGCCGGGCGGCCCGGCTGGCCGACCCGCGGGGCGGCCACTTCTCCGTCCTGGAGGCCTGAGGCGCGGCCCGGCCGGGTCCGGCGGAGAGGGCCGGGGACCTCCCGGGCCTGCTGCTCCCCGGGTCTGCTGCCCCCTAGGCCTGCTGCTCCCTAGGCCTGCTGCTCCTCGAAGGGGAGGACGTCCGGGGAGAGGACGGAGGCGCGGGCGGTGGCGGCGGTGAGCCGGCGGCGGTGGTGGCGGCGGCAGAGCACCTCGTAGCCGACCTCGTCCTCGCGGACCGAGATGTCGCCGATCACGACCTGGGCGCCCTCGACCACCATCACGCCGCCGACGGTGCGGGCGTTGTGGGTGGCCCGGGCCCCGCACCAGCAGAGCGCCTCGACCTGGAGCACCTCGACCCGGTCCGCCAGCTCGATCAGCCGCTGCGAACCGGGGAAGAGCCGGGTGCGGAAGTCCGTGGTGATCCCGAACGTGTAGACGTCGATGCCGAGTTCGTCGACCACCCGGGCGAGCTGGTCGACCTGCTCGGCGGCGAAGAACTGGGCCTCGTCGCAGATCAGGTAGTCGACCCGGCCGCCGGCCGAGAGCCGGTGCACGACGTGGGCGTGGAAGTCGAAGTCGTCCGCCACCTCGACCGCGTCGGCGCGCAGGCCGAGGCGGCTGGAGATGGTGGCCTTTCCGGCCCGGTCGTTGCGGGTGAGGATGATCCCCTGCCGGCCGCGGGCGGCGTGGTTGTGGTCCATCTGGAGCGCGAGCGTCGACTTGCCGCAGTCCATCGTCCCCGAGAAGAACACCAGTTCAGCCATGGGTGGTGCAGAGGCCTTTCAGATCGGGGGAGTTCAGCTGCGGACTTCGAGCAGCGGCACGAACTGCTCGACCGGGGTCATCGAGCCGTGCAGGCCGATCATCGCGGACTCGCCGGGTTCGTTGCGGGAGGCGGTGATCGCGATGTCGTCGCGGGCGGCGGCGACCACGTCCCCGATCCGGTGGTAGACGCGGTCGTCCACGACCGGGCCGAACCAGCCGGCGGCGATCGCCTGGTCGCGGGTGGCCACCCACATCCGGTCGCCGAGCACCTCGCTCCAGACCGTGTGGACGTCGGCGGCCGCGCCGGGGACGGCGTAGACGTGCCGGGCGCGGCCCTCGCCGCCGAGCAGCGCGACGCCGGCGCCCAGCTCCCAGTCCTCGTCGAAGTCGATCCGGTCCTCCGGGGCGATGTCGATCATGCCGTGGTCGGCGGTCACGTACATCGCCGAGCGCGGGGGCAGCTGTTCGGCGAGCCGGCGGGCCAGCCGGTCGACCGCGTCCAGGGTCATCCGCCACTCGTCGGAGTCCACACCGAAGCGGTGCCCGGCGCCGTCCAGTTCGCTGACGTACGTGTAGACCAGCGCGCGGTCGTGCTCGGCCAGCCAGGCGGCGGCCAGGTCCATCCGCTCCTCGCCGGTGGTGCGGCCGAGGAAGCTGCCGCCGGAGAGCGCCACCCTGGTGAGCGGGGTCTGGGCGAACAGCGGGGAGGAGACCTGGGCGGTGGCCACCCCGGCGGCGTGGGTCTGCTGGAAGACGGTCGGGTACGGCTGCCAGGCGGCCGGGTCGGTCGGCGGCTGCCAGCGGAGCTGGTTCATCAGGTGGCCGGTGCCGGGGACCGCCACCGTGTAGCCGGCCAGGCCGTGCAGGCCGGGCGGGGTGCCGGTGCCCACCGACGCCAGCGAGGTGGCGGTGGTGGACGGGAAGCCGGCGGTGAGCGGGCGGCCGGTGCCGCCGAGCGAGCCGGCGGTCAGCGAGGAGAGGAACGGCGCGTACTCGGGGTGGCGCAGCAGCAGCTCCCAGCCGAGGCCGTCGACCAGGAAGACCACCACGCGGTCGGCGGGCGCGATCGGCAGCGTCGCGGCGAAGCCGGGGACGCCGAGGCCGGCCGCCACCGAGGGCAGCAGGTCGCAGAGCGAGCCGCTGCCGTAGGGGGGCGCGGGGGCGGTGGCCGGGTCGAGGAGTTCGAAGGCGTCGTAGCCGTCGGGGGCGAAGGACATGGTGGCGGGGGTGGCTTCCTGGCTGGCCGGCGCGGCCCGGGCGCGGTGGCGGGGGCCGCGGCGGGGCGTGCGTCGGTGCGGGTCGGTCCGGGGCGGGGGTCCGCTCCGCGGCGGTCCGGTGGGTCCGTCCGGTGGGTGGGTCCGTCCGGTGGGGGTCCGTCCGTCCGGACGGACCGGGCCGGGTGGACCCGGGATCAGCCCCGGGGGCCGGTGCTGATCGTCGCCTCGGAGAGCGCCCGGGCGAACACCAGCGCCTGGGCGACCGTCTCGGGGCCGTCGCCGGCCTCGCTGACCCGCAGCGACAGGTCGTCGGCGGTGGCGGAGCCGGTGTAGCCGTGGTCCGCCTCGCAGTTGGCGTCGGAGCAGCCGGCCGGTTCGAGGTCGAGGCGCTGGACGGCACCCCAGCCGATGGTGAGGACGACCTCGCGCGGCAGGGTGCCCGGGGTGTAGGTCTCCGGGTTGGCGACCATCCGGCTCACCACGACGGAGTTGATCCGGTCCAGCCGGACGCTCTCGGTGGAGGTGGTCGCGAACGGGACGGCGGGGGTGGTCGCGTCGCCGGTCTGCTCGTCGGTGTGGCTCACCACGAACCGGGTGGGGGTGAGGACCAGCACGGTGACGTGCCGGCGGACCTCGTTGGCGTCGAAGGTGGTCTCCTGGTGCACCAGGTAGGAGCTGATCGGCTCGGGACCCACCGCGGACTCCACCGCCTCCGACACCAGGGCCGGGTAGTAGCCGCTGCGCTCGATCGCGGAGCGCAGGTCCTGCGTGGTGGTGGTACCGGTCTTCGCCATAACTCCATCCTGGCATGGTCCGCCGACGAAGCGGGCGGCACGGCGCCGAGCTTCGGACAACGGCGCCCGCGGTCCGGACGCAACCAAGGAAGGTTACAGCGTGCTCATGGCGCGCGGGCCCAGATCGCTGCGGACCGGCAGGGGCGCGATCCGCACGCGCGCCCCCAGGATCGCCAGCCCGTGCGGGGCGACGACCACCGGTTCGAGGTCCACCGAGGCGACCTCCGGGAGGTCGTCGACCAGCCGGGACACCCGGAGCAGCAGCTCCTCCAGCGCCCCGGTGTCGACCGCCTCGGCACCGCGCCAGCCGAACAGCAGCGGGGCCGCGCGGACCTCGCGGACCAGCCCGGCGACGTCCTGGTCGGTGGCCGGAACCAGCCGGTGGGCGACGTCGCCGAGGAGCTCGGCGGGAGCGCCCGCCAGGCCGAAGGAGAGGATCGCGCCGACCGCCGGGTCGACGGTGGCGCCGATCACGGTGTCCACCCCGCGCGGGGCCAGCCGCTGGACCACCAGCTCGGCCTGGGCCGCTCCGCCGAGCAGGGCGTCCAGCTCGTGGTGGGCACGGCGCAGCCCGGGCTCGCCGGTCAGGTCGAGCCGGACGCTGCCGAGGTCGGGGCGGTGGCGCAGGTGGGGGGCGGTGGCCTTGAGGGCGACGGGGTAGCCGAGGACCGCGGCGGCCCGGACGGCCGTCTCCTCGTCGGGGGCGGGCAGGGTCGGCGAGACGTCGATGCCGTAGCGGGCGAGCAGTGCGACGGCGTCGGTGTCGGGCAGCGTGATCCTGGCTCCGCCGGGCTGGGTGCGGGCGGCGATCGCGGCCCGGGTGGAGAGCGCCGCCTCGACCAGGTCGCGGGCGCCGGACTCGTCGATCCGGTCGAGTTCGGGCACCCGGGCGGTCTCCTCGGCCTCGGCCATCCGGCGGCGCCAGTCGGCGTAGTGGACGGCGTGGGCGAGCGCGCGCACGGCCCGTTCGGGTGCGGGGTAGGCGGGGATGCCGCCGGGGCGCAGCCGGGACGGCAGGTCGGTGAGCGCCAGGTGGGCGAGGAGCAGCGGCTTGCCCAGGGCCTGGGCGCGGGTGCCGGCCTCCAGCAGGGCGGCGGCGATCTCCGGATCGTCGGAACCGACCTCGGGATCGTCCGGGCCGGTGAGCCGGCCGCCCATGAAGGCGTGCGCGGAGGTGCCGATCGGGGGGATGGCGACGGCGATCACCGCGTCCACCGCCGGGTCGTCGAGGGCGGTGTCCAGGGCGATCCGGAAGTTCTCCCCGGTGGCGGCGGTGGTGAGGTCGACGGGGGTGCGCGGGCGCAGTCCGGCGGAGAGGCAGGCGTCGTGGGTGAGCAGGCCGAGCGAGTCGGAGTTGCCGACCACCGCGACCCGGCCGCCGGGCGGCAGCGGCTGGAGGGCGAGCAGTTCGCCGGTGTCGTACAGCTCGGTGATGGTCTCCACCCGGGTGACGCCGGCCTGTTGGAAGAGGGCGTCGACGGTGGCGTCGCGCAGGCCGGTGGCGGTGGGCGGGACGGCGTGGCCGGGCGGGAGGCTGCCGGTGTGGCGGGCGCCCTTGACCACGACGACCGGCTTGGCCTGCGCGAGCCGGCGGGCGATCCGGGTGAACTTGCGCGGGTTGCCGAAGGACTCCAGGTAGAGCAGGACGACGTCGGTGGCCGGGTCCTCGGCCCAGTACTGGAGGAAGTCGTTGCCGGAGACGTCGGCGCGGTTGCCGACCGAGGCGAAGGAGGAGATGCCGAGACCGCGCCGGTGGGCGGACTCCAGCAGGGCGACGCCGATCGCGCCGGACTGGCAGAAGACGCCGAAGCCGCCGCGGCGGGGCAGGACGGGGGCGAGCGAGGCGTTCAGCGGGCGGTCCGGGTCGGTGGAGATCAGGCCGAAGGCGTTCGGGCCGATCACCCGCATGCCGGCCGCGCGGGCCTGGCGGACCAGGGCGCGCTGGCGGTCGCGGCCCTCGGGGCCGGTCTCGGCGTAGCCGGCGGTGACCACCACCAGGCCCTGGACGCCGTGCGCGCCGCACTCGGCGACGGCGGCGGGGACGGCGGAGACGGGGACGGCGATCACCGCGAGGTCGACCGGGCCGGGGATCTCCAGGATCGAGCGGTGCACCGGGACGCCGTCCAGCTCGGTGCCGGGCGGGGCGCCGCGGTTGACCGCGTAGACGGGCCGGTCGTCCCCGGCGAAGCCGACCAGCAGGTCGCGCAGCAGGGCCCGGCCGACGGTCTGCGGGTTGCGGGAGGCGCCGATCACCGCGACCGAGCGGGGGGTGAGGAGCCGCTGGACCGAACGGGCCTCGGCGCGGTGCTCGCGGGCCCGCATGACGGCGAGCGAGGCGGCGGTCGGTTCGAGGTCGAACTCCAGGTGGACGACGCCGTCGGCGAAGCTGCGGTGCTGGGTGTAGCCGGCGTCGGTGAAGACCTTCACCATCTTGCGGTTCTCCGGCAGCACCTCGGCCTGGAAGCGGCGGATGCCGCGCTCCTGGGCGACCGCGGCGATGTGCTCCAGCAGGGCGGAGGCGACACCGCGGCCCTGGTGGGCGTCCTGGACCAGGAACGCCACCTCGGCGTCGGTGCCGGTCTCGGAGGGGCGGCCGTCGGCGTCGATCCGGTCGTAGCGGACGGTGGCGATGAAGCGGTCGCGGACGACGACCGCGAGGCCGACCCGGTTGACGAAGTCGTGGTGGGTGAAGCGGCGGACGTCCTTGTCGGAGAGCCGGGGGTAGGGCGCGAAGAAGCGGAAGTACTTGGACTGGTCGGAGACCTGTTCGTAGAACTCGACGAGGCGGCCGGCGTCGGCGGGGGTGATCGGCCTGATCCGGGCGGTGCCGCCGTCGCGGAGCAGGACGTCGGCCTCCCAGTGCTGGGGGTAGTCGGGCTCGGCCGGCCGGTCGTGCCGCCGGTCCGGCCCACCCGGTCGGGGCGGCCGGTCCGGGTGGTCCTGCTGGGGGGGCGGTGCCGCGGAGTCGTCCACGTTCGTCAGGTTATCCGGCGGCGGGCCGAATGGCGCCGGACGTGTGCAGCAGGCAGGGTGGACAGGGCCGTTGGCCGGGGATTATGCGACCGGTTATGCCCCCGAAAGAAACAATCACAAGTCCTGAACGCGGCGTCTCGAAGGGGTCCGCTGCGTGCAACACTGGTCTAGACAACATGGCCGAATCCCCCATCACGGCCGTGACCAGCTTTACCGGAAAGGCACGTTTCATGGCTGAGCGCCGCGTCACCATCGGTTGGGCCGAGGGCCTGCACGCCCGTCCCGCCTCCGTCTTCGTCAAGGCCGTGACGGCCACCGGCGTGCCGATCACCATCGCCAAGCCGGGCGGCAAGCCGGTCAACGCCGCCTCCATGCTCGGCCTGCTCGGCCTGGGCGCCCAGGGCGGCGAGGAGGTCGTCCTGGCCTCCGACGCCGAGGGCGCCGACGAGGCCCTGGACCGCCTGGCCCAGCTCGTCCAGCAGGGCCTGGACGAGCTGCCGGCCGCGGCCTGAGCCGACCGCCTCCGCGCGCCGGAGCCCGGGCCCCGTTGGTCGGGGGGCCCGGGCTCCGTCGTGTCCGCGGGGTCGTGCCCGCGGGGTCGTCGCGGCGTGGTGTCCGCACGCCGGTCGGGGTGGCTTCTGGTCGGGTGGCTTCCGGTCGGGGTGCTTCCGGTCGCCGGCCGGGTGCCGTCAGCCCGTCGCGATCGCCCGCAGGATGTCCAGCCGGGCCGCCCGGCGGGCCGGCCGCAACCCGGCCACCGCACCCGCCACCAGCCCCGCGACCAGCACCACCGACAGCTGCAACGGCGGCACCGCGAAACTGCCCGTCCCCTCGGTGTCGGCCGCCCGCACCAGCGCCCAGCCCAGGAACGCCCCCAGGCCCAGACCGCCGATCGTGCCGAACAGCGCCACCAGCACCGACTCCCAGCGGACCATCGCCCGCAGCTGGCTCCTGGTCTGCCCCACCGCGCGCAGCAGCCCCAGCTCCCGGGTCCGCTCGTGCACCGCCAGGGTCAGCGTGTTGGCGATCCCCAGCAGCGCGATCAGCACCGCCAGCGCCAGCAGCGCGTAGACCACCGACAGCATGATGTCGACCACCGAGGCCGCGCTCTTCGCGTACTCCGACCTGGTCTGCACCGACGGGTCGCCGAACGGCTCCGCCGCCTTCACCACCGCCGCCTTGCCCGCCGCGAGCGAGACGCCGTCCCGCAGCGCGACCGCCACCAGCGAGTCCGCGTCCTGGCCCTTGTGCGGGGCCCAGGCCTCCCGGGTGATCAGGTAGTCGCCGGTCAGCTCACCGCCCTGGTAGAGCGCCTTCACCGTGAACGGCGCCTCGGCACCGTCGCTGAACCGCACCGGCACCTGCGCGCCCACCTGCCAGCCGTGCTTCTCCGCCTCCGTCCGGGAGACCGCCAGACCGTCCGCGCCCAGCAGGAGCGAACCGTCCACCCGGCCGAGGTCCACGATGCCGGCCAGCTTCGTCGGATCCGTGACGTCCAGCGTCCGGCCGTGGCCGTCCACCCGGGCCACGCCCCGGCCCAGGCCCACGCTCCGCTCCACCTCCGGCAGACCGCCGATCGCCTCCGCCAGCCTGGGACTCAGCCCGCCGCCGCGGAACCCGCCGGTCGAGACCGCGAGGTCCCCGGCGAAGGTCTTCTTCACCGTGTCGTCCATCGTCGCCTTGATCGACGCGCCGAAGACCGTGAACAGCGACACCACCGTGACACCCACCATCAGCGCACTGGCCGTCGCCGCCGTCCGCTTCGGGTTGCGGGCCGCGTTCCGCTCCGCCAGCACACCCGGCATCCCGCGCAGCCTCGGCAGCGGGGCGCCCAGCACCCGCACCACGAAGGTCGCGAACACCGGACCCAGCACCACCACGCCGAGCAGCGTGGCCAGCGCACCGCCCGCCGTCAGCGCCACCGACGGCCCGTTCGTCGCACCCGTCACCGTCGCGGCGACCCCGGCCGCCACCATCAGCGAGCCGACCGCCCAGCGGATCCGGCCCGCCCGGCCGTCCGCCGCGGTGTCCACGGCCACCGCCCGCATCGCGGCCAGCGGCGCCGTCCGGCCCGCCCGGACCGCCGGCAGCACCGCCGAACCGACCGCCGTCACCGTCCCCACCAGCAGCGGCAGCGCCACCGAGACCGCACCGACCACCAGACCGCCGGTCGGCAGGTTGAACCCGATCACCTTGAACAGCGACTTCAGCCCCGCCGCCACCCCGATCCCGCCGAGCAGACCGGCCACCGAGGCCGCCACGCCGACCGCGACCGCCTCCGCCAGCGTCGCCGCCAGCACCTGGCCGCGCGCCGCGCCCAGCGCCCGCAGCAGCGCGTTCTCCCGCGTCCGCTGCGCGACCACGATGGCGAAGGTGTTGTAGATCGTGAAGGTCGCCACCAGCAGGGCGATGCCCGCGAAGACCAGCAGCAGCGTGGTGAACATGGTCAGGAACCGGCTCGACACCTGGTCGGTCGCCTCCTGGGTGACCTTGGCGCCGGTCACCGCCTCAAGCCCGGACGGCAACTGCGCCGACAGCGCCGACACCAGCTCCTGCTGCGAGACGCCGCCCGCCGCCCGGAACTGGATCGAACTGGCCTGGCCCTGCCCCTTCGGGGTCAGGTACCGCTCGGCGTCCGCCAGGGTCAGCCCGGTGTAGGTGTTCTGGCCCATGCCGTCGGCCTCGGGGCCGAACGTCGCGATCCCGACGATCCGCACCTTCACCGGGTCCGGGGTGCGCAGCAGCGTCGAATCGCCCACCGCCAGGCCGCCGGCCTTGGCCGCGCCCCGGTTGATCACCGCCTCCCCCGGCTGCTCCGGCGCCCGGCCCTCGGCCAGCCGGTACGGGTTCAGCCCGCTGTCCGCCTGCCAGTAGCCGGCCAGGGTGGGCGGCCCCTGACCGCCCACCGCCTTGCCGTTGCCGCCGATCAGCTGGCCGAAGCCCTGCACGGCCGGCTCGGCCGCCGCGACACCGGGCACCGAGCGCAGCCGGTCGGCCAGCGCGAGGTCCACCGGGGCCCGGACGCCGCCCGGGGTGTTCTCGGTGTCCATGACGTCGGCGCTGCGCACCACCGCGTCGGTACCGCGGTTGGCGTCGGCGAACAGGGTGTCGAAGCTGTTGCGCAGGGTGTCGCCGAGGACCAGCGTCCCGGCCAGGAAGCTCACCCCGAGCATGATCGCGGTGAACGTCCCGGCCAGGCGGCGCTTGTGCGCCGCCAGCGAGCGCAGGCTGATCCGGAGGGTGGCGGTGGCGCTGCTCATGACCGGACGCCTCCCCGGCCGGCGCCGGAGCCCCGCTCGAACGCCTTCATCCGGTCCAGCACCCCGTCCGGGGTGGGCCGTTCCATCCGGTCCACCAGCCGGCCGTCGGCGAGGAACAGCACCTCGTCCGCGTAGCCGGCGGCGGTCGGGTCGTGGGTCACCATGACCACGGTCTGGCCCATCTCGTCGACCGCGCGGCGCATCAGCTCCAGCACCTCGGCGCCGGTGCGGGAGTCCAGGTTCCCGGTCGGCTCGTCGGCGAAGACCACCTCCGGGCGGCCGGCCAGCGCACGGGCCAGCGCGACCCGCTGCTGCTGGCCGCCCGAGAGCTCGGTCGGCCGGTGGCCGAGCCGGTCCCGCAGACCGACCGCGTCGATCAGGGTCTCCACCCAGGCCTCGTCCACCGTCCCGCCGGCCAGGTCGACCGGCAGGGTGATGTTCTCCCGGGCCGTCAGCACCGGCACCAGGTTGAAGGACTGGAAGACGAAGCCGATCCGCTCCCGGCGCAGCAGCGTCAGCTTGCGGTCGCTCAGCCCGTCCAGCTCGGTGTCACCGATCATCGCGGTGCCGGCGGTCAGGCGGTCCAGCCCTGCCGCGCAGTGCAGCAGGGTGGACTTGCCCGAGCCGGACGGGCCCATGATCGCGGTGAGCCGGCCGGCCGGGAACCCGACCGTCACGTGGTCCAGGGCGCGGACCTCCGTCCGGCCGACGCCGTAGACCTTCACCGCCTCAGAGACCTGGGCCGCCATCCGGTCGGTCCCGACCAGTTCGAGGACCGGGAACGTCGTCACTTGGCACCGCCCCGGCCCGGCTTGGTGTCGCCCGGACCCTCAAGGTGCTCCAGCAGGGTGTCCCGGCGGAGCCGGTACTCCTCCTCGGTGATCTGCCCCTCGGCGTACCGGCGGGCCAGCGAGGCGAGCGGGCCCTCGGGGCCGCCCGGCCAGCCGCCGCGCCAGCCCGGGCCGCCGCCCCAGGGGCCGCCGCCGGCCCACGGCGGGCCCCACGGTCCGCGGCCGGCCCACGGGCCGCGGCGGCGCAGCGTGGTCACCAGGAAGACCACGACGAGCAGCCAGAACAGCGGGAAGATCAGGAACCACGGGCCCGGGCCGCCGTTCCACGGGCCCCAGCCCTCCCGGCAGACGGTGTCGGCGAGCAGTGCGGTGCTCTGCATGGCGTTCAACTCCTCGGTGTGCGCCCCGCACGTTCCGGCGGGGGCCCCGGCCCCGGGACGCTCCCCGAGGCCACCACGAGCTTCCCGCCGGGAGGGGGGCCGGCGCGTCCTCCGGGGAGCGGCACCCGCGCTACGACACCGGGAGTACGGCCTTCCGCTCCGGCTGCTTCCGGGCGGAGCGGCCGTGCGGGGGAAGTCGGGCCCGCCGGCGTTCCGCTCCCCGCCCCGGGCCTCCGCTCCCCCGTCCGGCAGCCGGTGCGGCGCCCGGTGCGGCACCCGGTGCGGCAGCGGGTGCGGCAGCGGGGCACAGGGGGCGCTCGGGCGAGGGAATATGTAGACCGGTCCAGAGATTTTCTGCGCGGCGGGTGGGCCGGAGCGTGAGCCCGGCGGGTACGCCCGGAGCTCACCCGGGCGGCCAGGGCAGCCGGGGCGGTCGGCGCGACCCCGCGCAGGAAGTCGGACCGGCCGACTTCCTGCGCGGGAGGCGAAGCGCATATCGCGCGCGGGCCTCGAAAAGGTAGACCGGTCTATATATTTCTGCCCGGGGAATCCGCCGCCTGCGGGGGGATCGGGTGGCTGTGCGCAGGAAGTCGGGCCCGCCGACTTCCTACGCGGGCGGCAGGCTCGTACCAGCGGTAAAGGTAGACCGGTCTACATATTCTGTCCCCGGGGAGCGTGATCGGGGCACTGGGAGCAACGGCAGTTGCGCGCAGGAAGTCGGTCCCGCCGACTTCCTACGCGGGCGAGGCTCGTACCAGCCGTAAAGGTAGACCGGTCTACATATTCTGCCCCCGGGAGCGTGGTCGAAGCACTGGGAGCAGGCAGTTGCGCGCAGGAAGTCGGTCCCGCCGACTTCCTACGCGGGGGCAGCGCTTGAGGAGAACCCCAGGTAGACCGGTCTACATAGTTCAGGCCGGTGGGCGGCCGGGGGGGGTCAGCCGAGCCAGCCGGGGCGGACCAGGCCGGACTCGTAGGCGAGGACCACCAGCTGTGCCCGGTCGCGGACGCCGAGCTTCACCATCGCCCGGCTGACGTGCGTCTTCGCGGTGAGCGGGCTGACCACCAGGCGGCGCGCGATGTCGTCGTTGGTGAGGCCCATGCCCACCAGGGTGAGCACCTCGCGCTCGCGGTCGGTGAGCGAGGCCAGCAGTCGGCCTGTGTCGGAGGGTTCCCGGGAGCGGCTGGCGAACTCGTCGATCAACCGCCTGGTCGCGCCCGGGGAGAGCAGCGAGTCGCCGACCGCGGCGACCCGGACGGCGCGCAGCAGGTCGGCCGGCTCGGTGTCCTTCGCCAGGAACCCGGCCGCGCCCAGCCGGAGCGCCTCGAAGATGTACTCGTCCAGCTCGAAGGTGGTCAGCACGACCACCCGGACGCCGGGAAGGTCGGGGTCGGCGCAGATCTGCCGGGTGGCCTCCAGGCCGTCGGTGCCGGGCATCCGGATGTCCATCAGTACGACGTCCGGCCGGAGTTCCCCGGCCAGCCGGACCGCGGCACCGCCGTCGTCCGCCTCGCCGACCACCTCGATGTCGGGCTGGGCGTCGAGCAGCGCCCGGAAGCCCGCCCGGACGAGGACCTGGTCGTCCGCCAGCAGTACTCGGATCATGTCGTTCGTCGTCCCTCGCTCTGCCGGCCCCCGGCCGTACCGTTCCCCGCCGCACCGCCACCCGCCGCACCGTTCCCCGCCGTACCGCCACCTGCGCGGTCGTCCCCCGCACGGTCCTTGCCCGCGGGGTCGGGGAGCCAGGCCCGGACCCGGAAGCCGCCGCCGTACGGACCGGCCGTCAGTTCACCGGCGAACGCGGCGGCCCGCTCGCGCATGCCGACCAGGCCGTTGCCGGAGCCGCCGCCGTCACCGCCCGCGGCCGGGCCCGGATCGTCCACCTGGAGCAGCAGCCCCGCCGGCGAGGTCCAGTCCATCAGAACGGTGGCACTGCGCGCGGCCGAATGGCGGATGATGTTGGTCAGCGCCTCCTGGACGATCCGGAACGCGGCGAGTTCCAGCTGCGAGGGCAGCGGCCGCCCCTCCCCCGCCGTCTCCACGGAGACCGTGAGCCCGGCGTGGCCCGCCTGGGTGACCAGTTCCGGCAGCCGGGCCAGCCCGGGCGCGGGGGTGCGGGGGGCCTGGCCGTCCGGGCCGCGCAGGGTGCCGAGCACCTGCCGGACCTCGCCGAGCGCCTCCTTGCTGGTGGCCTTGATGACGGTCAGCGCGGCCCGGACCTGGTCGGGGTGCTCGTCGATCAGTTCCAGTGCCACCCCGGCCTGCAGGTGGATCACCGAGATGGAGTGGGCCAGGATGTCGTGCAGTTCACGGGCCATCCGCAGCCGCTCCTCGGCGGCCCGGTTCTCCTCGGCCTGCCGCCGGGCCAGCCGGCGGGCGGCCAGTTGTTCACCGCGCGAGCGCATGATCTCGGCGACGGCCAGGACCAGCAGCAGCCAGGCCGCCACTCCGGCCTCCTGCCACCAGCCGGGGCTCTGCGAGGGCGCGCGCAGCCAGCTCTGCGGCAGCAGGTGGGAGCTCATGAGGTGGACCAGGTAGCCGGCTCCGACCGAGATCCAGGCGACCCGGCGGCAGCCCCGGGACAGCGCGCCGTACACCGCGACGGCGAGGCTGAAGAAGACCGGCCCGTACGGGTACCCGGCCAGCAGGTAGCCGGTGGTGACGGCGGTGACCCCGACCACGACCGGGCCGGGGAAGCGGTTGCGGAACAGCAGGAGGACCGGGCCGAGCAGCAGCAGCGCGTACCCGGCGGCGTCCAGCGGGACGCGGTAGTCCTGCTGCTGGCGGGCGGCGGCCGTGGAGCCGACCACTTGGAACAGGGCCACCAGCACGGCGGAGACCACCGTCCAGGAGGATCTGGTCCACGGCGGGCCGCCGAGCGGGTCGTGGTCGGTGCTCATGCCGGGATGCCCGGTCACCGCCCCGGCCGCTGAGCGGCGGCGGTGTCGGTGTCGGGGGTGGTGTCAGCGGCGGTCTCGACGGTGGCGCCGGTGGCGGTTCCGGTGCCGGTGGACTTGGCGGAAGGGGTGGTGGCGGGCTTGGCGGCGGTACCGGTGGGGCTGCCGCCGCCGGACGGACGGGTGCGGCCGGCCCGGGCGGCGGCGGCCAGCCGGGTGCCGCGCCGGGTCATGCCCCAGGGCTTCACGACGGAGAGGATGGTGGCGGTCAGGTAGATGGTCAGCGCCACCGAGGGGGCGATGACCAGGACGTGCGGGGCCCGGCCGTCCGGCGGGACGGTCCCGGCGGCGACCTGGCCGGCGGCGTCGTGGATGAAGGCGCGCAGCGCGAAGATCGAGGCCAGCGTGGCGGCCAGGGTCAGCCAGAACTTGGTGACCACCCAGCGGTACCGGTGGAAGCCCCAGGAGGTGCCGAGGGACAGCACCACGCCGGTGAGCAGCGAGAGCAGGCTGACCGGGATCAGCAGCCAGTCGGCGAAGATCTGCTGGGCCAGGTAGGCGGCCTTGACGGTCTCCGGGTCGTCGGAGAAGCGGCCGGCGATGCCGAGGGCGAGCACGCCGGCGGTGAGGCCCAGCCAGCCGACCGAGAGGGCGACGTGCGCGATGAGCCAGATCCGGCGGGCGTGCCGGGGCAGCCGGAAGCGCCCGGCGCGATCGGCCGGGGGCCCCGGTGTCTCGGTGGACGCCGCGGTCGCCCGTGCCGGGGGCGCGGGGGTGTCGGCGGCGGGCGGGCCGGGAGGTGTGGGCATCGGCTGTGCTCCGGAGGGCGAGGGGCGACGCGGGCCACGGGCCGGCGGCCACCGGGGGTGGATGGTGATGAGGCCGCCGGCCCACGGCTGGAGTGATCCCGCGGGATCACCACCTACTCTGCCCGGTCCGGGTGGGCCGGGCATCGCACCACGGGAGTAGCCGGCCCTACCCCCCGTTGAGTACGGACCTTCTCGGGGGAGACGGTCCGCGGACGGACCGGCCGGACGGACGGCCCGGAGGGCGGTGGGACGGGGCCTTGGCACGGGGCGGTGGCACAGGGCTGTGGGACGGGGCTGTGGGACGGGGCGCGGTGGGACGGGGCCGGGCGGGTTCCGGCGGGCGGTCTCAGTAGGCGATCTCGACCACCGCACGGTGGGTGGCCGGATCGGCGAGCGCGCCGACCAGGTAGTGCGCGAGGTCCGCCCGCGATATCGACCAGGCCCCGGAGAGCCGGCTCCCCACACCGGTGCGGTACCGGCCGCGGGCCCGGCCGCCGGTGAGCCGGGCGGCCCGGATCAGCGTCCAGTCCAGCCCGGTGTCGTCGAGGAGCAGCCGCTCCATCCGTGCCATGTCGGCGTACGGCCGGCGGAGCATCGGGTGCAGCACCCAGGAGGTGAGCGCCCGTTGGACGGGGGCGGCGCGCCACGGTGCCGGGCTCATGCTGGTCGTGGAGACGCAGAGCACCCGTCCGACGCCGGCCGCGCGCATGGCCTTCAGGATGTGGTCGGTGCCGGCCGAGTAGACGGTGGTGGCGGCCCGGCTGTAACCGATGCCGAGCGCGGAGACGACCGCGTCCGCTCCCTCGACGGCACGGGCCACCGCGTCCGGGTCCAGGACGTCGCCCTGCCGGATGCTGTGCGGCCGGGCGTCGACGAGGGCCAGCGGGTCGCGGGCGAAGGCGACGGTGGAGTGCCCGGCCTCGGCGGCCAGGTCCAGTACGTGGCGGCCGGTGCCCCCGGTCGCGCCGAAGACGACGATGTTCACGGAGCTTCCCCTCCTGGCTCGGGTCCTCGGGTCCGGGGCGCGCGGCCGGCCCGCGCCGCGGACGAGCCGCGGGCGGGCCGGCCGCCGCCGGGGGTCATCAGTTGGCCACCTCGACGCGCCGGCCGTAGGTGGCCGGGTCATCCAGATGGGTGACGATGTAGTCGGCGACGTTCGCCCGTGCGATGCGCGAGGCCTTGGCGATGTGACCGCCCACCACCGCCTGGTAGTTGGGCGTGGCCGGGCCGTCGGTGAGCATCGGCACCCGGACGATCGTCCAGTCCAGCGGGCTGGCCTCGACCTCGTCCTCCATCCGGGCGAGGTCGAGGTGGATGTTCCGGTAGACCCGGTCCACCACGAACTCGGCGACGAACCGCTGCATCGCGGGCAGGTGCTTGGTCTCCAGACCGGCCGAGGACATCGTGACCAGTCGGCGCACCCCGCCCGCCCGGGCGGCGGCGATGACGTTGCGCACGCCCTCGGAGAAGACCGTCGTCGTGGTGCGGCTGGTGACCCCCAGCGCGACCAGGACGGCCTCCTTGCCCGCGAGCGGGCCGTTCAGCGACGCCACGTCGAAGACGTCGGCGCGCACCTTGGTCAGCCGCTCGTGCTCGACCGGCAGCTTGGCCGGGTCGCGCACCAGTGCGGTGACGCTGTGCTTGTTCTCCAGTGCCTTCTCCACCAGCAGCCGCCCGGTACGGCCGGCCGCTCCCACCACGACGATCTCCATGACTTGCCTCCTTGCCAGGGGCCGGCGGCAACTGTTCGCCGCCGGCCATGAGTTGACCTTCGCTACGACAACGTGTCCTACGGTAGGGAAAAGGCGAGCAGTACGCCGCCCGAGTCGCTCGGATACTGCGGGTAGTAGGCGGCCTGGACGTAGAGCATGCCGTCGGCCACCACCGCGCCGCCACCACCGGAGAGCGCCGTGCCGTGCGCCGGCACGCCGTTGACCGTGGTGAAGTCGCGGACCACGTCGTACTGCCAGAGCACCGCACCGGTGGCCGCCGAGAAGACCCTCATCTTGCCGTCGGCGCCGCCCTCGTAGACCAGTCCGCGGGTCGCGGTCACGGCGGGGGTGAAGGCGCGCTGGCAGAGCTGCGGGTAGGCGGCGGCGCCGCCCCACTGGCAGCCGTCGGCGGGGCTCTCCTTCTGCCAGATGATCGCGCCGGTCGCCGGGTCGAGCGCGTACAGGGTGCCCGGATTGGCGAACCAGGTGGCGACGTAGAGCCGGTTGCCGTCGTAGCTGGTGCCCCACTGGATACCCGAACTGCCGCCCTTGGTGTTCGGGTTGGCGACCACCGCGCGGTCCCAGACCTTGGCGCCGGTCAGCGCGTCGTAGACGTGGTAGACGCCGTTCTTCTGGCCGATGCCGACGACCCGGCGGTTGCCGATGCTGAAGACGTTGGCGCTGGCGCCGAAGTCCCAGTCGTGGTCGGTGCCGTCGGCCTTGCTCGGGCAGTAGGCGTCGGCGCCGGGGGTGCCGCAGGCGACGGTGAAGGTGTCCGGGAAGGTCTCCTGGGTGCGCCAGCGGACCGCGCCGGTACGGGCGTTCAGGGCGAGCACCGAGTCGGTGTCGCCGGCCGCGCCGGTGTAGTTCTGGCCGGTCCCGACGTAGATGGTGTTGCTGGCCCGGTCGAGCACCGGGGAGCTCCAGACGGCGACGCCGGAGGGCTCGTAGCGGTTGGCGCCGTTGGGCCAGGTGCCGACCTGCTGCGGCTCGGGGCTGGTCCAGTGGCGCCACTCCAGCTGCCCGGTCCAGGCGTTCACCGCGACCACGGAGCCGCGGAAGGTGCAGCACGGGTAGGTGAGGTCGAAGGTGGCGCCGGACTCCTTGCTGGAGACGCCGACGTAGACCCTGCCGTCGTGGACCAGCGGGGAGCTGGTGATCTGGGCCAGCGGGTGGTTGTCGAGCTTCAGCGACCAGCGCAGCGTGCCGTTGCGGCGGTCCAGCGCGTACAGGTAGCCGCGGTTGTCGCCGAAGTAGACGGTGTTGCCCTCGACCGCGGGGCTGCTGCGGACCGGGTCCGGGTTGGTGGTGGAGTGGGCGCCGGCCACCGGGGCGACGTCGAAGGTCCAGCGGGCGGCACCGGTCTTCGCGTCCATCGCGTGGAAGGTGCCCTCGGCGCCGCCGACGTAGAGGGTGCCGTCCGCCACGGCGGGCTGGCTGCCGAGGTAGACGCCGGGCACCTTGGCGTGGCCGAAGGCCCACTTGAGGCCGAGGCCGTCGACGCTGGCCGGGGTGAGCCGGCGCTCCTGGTCGTTGAACCGGGTGCCGGTGGCGTCGTACTGCCAGCTGCTCCAGTTGCCGGAGCGGTGGCGGTCACCCCCGCCGTCGTCGGCTCCGGCGCCGTTGGTGACGGTGAGCATCACGAGGGCGGTCAGCAGCGCCACCAGGGCGGTGCCGTACCTGGCCGCCCGGGGCCGTCTGTACTGGGACACGTGGGTCAACTCCTCGGTGAGGGCGTGTGGTTCACGTACGGTCCGGAGTGGCGGACAGGCCCGCGGCGGCTTCCGCGTGGGAGAGCACGGCGGCGCAGTCCAGTTCGCCGAGGCCCGCTTCGGCGGCGGCGATCAGCGTCTCGTGGGTGGCGTCGCAGACGGGCGTGGCGACGCCGAGGCGGTCGCCCTCCGCGGTGGCCAGCCGGAGGTCCTTGCGCATCAGGTCGAGCCGGAACTGCGGGTCGCCGTAGAACCGGCGGCGCATCACGCCGGCCTTGAAGCGCATCACCGGCGAGCTGAAGCCGCTCTCACTGATCATCTGGAGGGCCAGGTCGCGGTCGATGCCGGCCGCCTGGGCCAGCGTCACGGACTCGGCGAGCACCTGCATCTCCACGCCCATGAGCACGTTGAGCATCACCTTGGCGGTGGCGCCGAGGCCGCTCGGGCCGAGGTGGCGGATCTCCTTCGCGAGCGGCTCGATCACGGTGCTCAGCCGGTCGAAGGTCTCCGCCGATCCGCCGACCATGAAGCGGAGTTCGCCGTCCTTGGCGTGCTGGCCGTTGCCGATGATGCAGGCGTCGACGGCGCTGCGGCCGCGGCCGGCCACCCGTTCGGCCACCGACCGGGCGAAGTCCGGGGAGACGGTGCTGGTGTCCATCACGATGCCGTGCGCGGGCAGCGTCTCCAGGACGCCGCCGGGGCCGAAGAGCTGCTCGTCGACGGCGGCCTCGGAGGCGAGGCTGAGCAGGACCACGTCGACCCGCTCGGCCAGCGCGGCCGGGGTGTCGGCGACCTCCGCGCCGCGGGCGGCGAACGGCGCGGTGCGCTCGGGGGTGCGGTTGTGGACCACGATCCGGTGGCCCTGGTCGAGCAGTCGGGAGGCCATGCCGCCGCCCATCACACCGAGGCCGATGACGCCGATCCTGGTCACCGGCGGGATGCTGGGGGCGTCGGCGGGCGGGAGGTCCCGGGAGAGTGCACGCCGCTGCTGGCTGGGTATGTCGGCCATGGAGTCGACCCGCTTCCTGGTGGGCTGGTCGCGCCGGGACTCCCGGCGCTCGGAGTGCGGCGGGGAAGGCCGTGCCAGGCACCCCGCCCCACCGCGGCCGGGGTGCCGACTACCCGTCCAGACTAGCGGGTGAACACTCACTCCGCATCGCCTTTCGGCGTCCGTTTCGAGCCGTACCGAACGCTGACGTGGCGTCAAATCACCGCCCGGACACGACTCCTCCCCCACCGCCCGGACCGGACGGAGGGGGAGGAGTGCGCAGCGGCGGGACACCGGTCCAGCGACCGTCAGCCGGCCGCGGCCTCCGGGCGCGCACCGGGGCCGGAGGCCTCCGGACGCCCACCGCCCTGGCCGGCCTGCGCGCCCTGGCCACCCGGCCCACCGGGGGCGCCCTGCGCGCCGACGCCCTGGGCACCCGGGGCGCCGGGGGCACCCTGACCGCCCTGCGCGCCCTGCCACTGACCGCCGCCGGGGCCGCCCTGGCCCTGGTGCTGACCACCCGGGCCGCCGGGGCCGCCCTGGCCACCGGGACCACCGGGGCCGCCCTTGCCGCCGGGGGCACCCATCGGCGCGCGCATCGGACGCTCCTGGAGGAAGACCACCACCAGCGCACCGAGCAGCGCCACCACCATGCCGACCAGGTAGACCACGTGCAGCGATTGGGCCAGCGCGTCGGACACGCCGTCGCGCACCGGCTCGGGCAGCGCCCGGACCTTGGCGGGAGCGGTCAGCACACCGTCCGTGCCGAGCCGCTCCAGCGCCTCGGCCGGCACCTTCTTCGGCAGCCAGTCGCGCAGCTGCGAGTTGAGGATGGCACCGAAGACGGTGACGCCCATCGCGCCACCGAGCGAGCGGAAGAAGTTCGCCGCGGCCGTGGCCACGCCCAACTGCCGCATCTCGACCGAGTTCTGGACCGCCACGATGAGCACCTGGCTCACCATGCCGAAGCCGATGCCGAACACGGCCAGGAAGCCTCCGGCCGCGACCTCCGAGGAGTCGGCCTTGAGCGTCGACATCAGGTACAGGCCCAGCGACATCACCAGCAGACCCAGGATCGGGAACAGCTTGTACTTGCCGGTGGCCGCGACCACCTTGCCGGAGATGGTCAGGCTGACCACGGTGGCGAGCATCATCGGGACCAGCAGCAGGCCGGACTCGGTGGCCGTGTCACCGTTGGCGACCTGAAGGAAGAGCGGGGTGTAGACGGTCGCCACGAAGAGCGAGATCGAGGTCAGGAAGAGACCCAGGGTGGCCACCAGGACCACCGGGTCCTTGAAGAGAGCCAGCGGGACGACCGGCTCGGCGGCCCGCTTCTCCTGGAGCACGAAGCCGACCAGCAGCACCACGGCGAGCACCAGCAGGCCGATGACCTGCACCGAGCCCCACGCGTACTGGTCGCCGGCCCAGACCGAGACCAGCAGGATCGCGACGATCGCGGCACTGAGCAGCGCCGAGCCGAGGTAGTCCAGCTGCTGCTTCTGCCGGTTGACCGGGATCTTCAGGACCGAGCTGACCACGACCAGCGCGACGACGCCGATCGGCAGGTTGATGTAGAAGATCCACGGCCAGGTGAGGTGGTCGACGAAGGCGCCGCCGATCAGCGGGCCGACCACGCCGGCCACCACGAAGCAGGACTGCGCGTAACCCATCCACTTGCCGCGCTCGCGGGGCGAGACGAGCTCCGCGATCAGCGCCATCGCCAGCGCCATCAGACCACCGGCACCGAGACCCTGGAGGGTCCGGAAACCGATCAACTGGCCGATGTTGGCGGAAAGTCCGGACAACGCGGAGCCGAGGAGGAAGATGGTGATGGCCGACTGGAACATCAGCTTGCGGCCGTAGAGGTCGCCCAGCTTGCCCCAGAGCGGCGTCGCGGCCGTGGCCGCGAGCATGTAGGCGGTGACGACCCACGCGAGGTGGGTGACGCCGCCGAGGTCGCCGGCGATGGTCGGCAGGGCCGTCGCCACGATCGTCTGGTCCAGGGCTGCCAGGAACATGGCAAGCACCAGGGCGGCAAAGATCGTCAGGAAGGTCTTCCGTGGGACTTCCGGGGCGGGTGCAGCGTACGGGGCGCTCATTGGGTACTCCTTGAGGAGGCGTCCGCCGGCTCGGAGTCCTTGCTCCGAGCTTGAATTCGTATAGACTATACAATCAAAATTAGCCGTCAAGAGCCAACGTCAAGGGCGGCCACGGTCGCCCGGAAGGGCAGCGAACGATGAGCCAACTCCAGGGGAAAATCGCGCTCGTGACCGGTTCTACCTCCGGGATGGGGGCCGCCACCGCGATCGCGCTGGCCGCCGCCGGAGCGCACGTGGTGGTCTCCGGCCGCCGGGCCGAGCTCGGCGCGGCCGTCGTCGACAGGATCCGCGAGAAGGGCGGGCAGGCGGAGTTCATCGCCGCCGATGTCACCGTGGAGGATGACATCGCCCGCCTCGTGGGTACCACGGTCGAGCGACACGGCCGACTCGACATCGCCTTCAACAACGCGGGCGGCGGCGGGGCGTTCGGCCCGCTGGACCGGGTCCCGGCCGAGGCCTTCGCGGCCGTGATCGCCGTCAACCTCACGGGCACCTACCACGCGCTCAAGCACGAGATCGCCGCCATGCGGGCGAACGGCGGCGGCAGCATCATCAACAACGCCTCCACCGCCGGCGTCCAGGGCACCGCGTTCGGCCTCGGCGCGTACACCGCGGCCAAGCACGGCGTGGTCGGCCTGACCCGGGCCACCGCCCTGGAGGCCGGTCCGGCCGGCATCCGGGTCAACGCGCTGATCACCGGGCCGGTCGACACCGAGGAGTTCCGCCAGCGGGTCGGCGGCCAGCCGGGTGCGCTGGAGCGGGCCGGGTCGGGCACCGCACTGGGCCGGATCGCCACCGAGGAGGAGGTCGCCAACGCGGTCGTCTTCCTGGGCAGCGACGCGGCGAGCTTCATCACCGGTTCGTTGTTCGGCCTGGAGGGCGGCATGACGGCCGGCGTCTCGGCCGGGATGATGCAGCGGCCCGGCGGCGGGCATGGCGGCCCCGGCGGCCGTCCCGGCGGTCCGGGTGCGGGCGGTCCGGGTGCCCCGGGTCAGGGCACTCCGGGTCAGGGCGCTCCGGGTCAGGGTGCTCCGGGTGCTCAGGGCCAGGGCGGCCCCGGCGGCGGCCGGCCGAACGCGGGCTGACCCCGGCCCGGAACCGGTCAGATACCGGGAAAAGCCCATCGCCCCATTGCCAGCGAACCATCCTCGGGCTATTTTTTCGACATGCTCGTAAAAACCACGAGAAACACCGAAGAGTTCATCTCCGAAACCGGTGGGTGGATTGCTGGCAACCCCGTCGAGAATTCCATCCTGCTGACCATGCTGGCAGGTGCGAAGTTCCGCCCGCCGACCGCCCCGCCGATCAGCTGGAGCCGGGTCGAGGACCCGGACTCCGGCAGGACGCCGGTGGTCGGCGCGGCGGCCTTCACACCCCCGCACCTGGTCGTGCTGAGCGGGATGCCGGCGGCGGCCGCGGCCGCGCTCGGCGCCGAGCTGGGCGCCGGCCCCGACCGGCTGCCCGGCGCGATCGGCCCGGACGAGGCCGTCGCCGCGTTCGCCGCCGCATGGTCCGAGGCCTCCGGCCGCCCGGCCCGGGCCGGGCGGCGCGAGCAGGTGCTGAGCCTGTCCGGCCCCGCCGTGACCTCCGACCGGCCGGCCCCGGCCGGGCAGTCCCGCGCCGCCCGGGCCGATGAGCTGGAGCTTTTCACCGACTGGTGCCTGGAGGCCGCACACGGCGCCGGGCTCAGCCGGGAGATCGCCCAGCGGTCGGTCCAGCAGCAGATCTCGTCCGGCCTGCTGCGCGTCTGGGAGCTGTCGGGGCAGGCGGTCGCCATCCTCGGCCGCACCGCCTCCGTCGCGGGCGTGGTGCGCTTCAACCCGATGTTCGTGCGACCCGAGCACCGCCGCGGCGGGTACGGCCGGGCGCTGCTCGGCGAGATGCTGGCCGAGCTGACCGTGCGCGAGTCGGTGATCTGCCTGGCGGTCACCGCGGAGGGCAACAGTGCCATCCGGTCGCTCTTCGAGTCGTTCGGGTTCCGGCCGGCCGGCGGCCTGGCGGAATTCCGATTCGACTGAGCAGGGAATCCCCCCGGGAATTCCCCCGGGGGGAACGCCGGAGGCCCGGATCCGCAAAGGATCCGGGCCCTTTTCCGTGGCACCCCTGGAATTCACCGGAGAATGCGCGGACGGGTATTCCGGGGCGCCTGGTCCGGAGCGTTCCGCCCGGTCGGCGCAGTACCGCCGGACGGGCCGCCACGGGTCCGGCCGACGACGGCCGGGGCGACGGCCGGGCGGCGACGGCCCTCGACGGCCCGACCGGCGACGGCCCGATCCGCGTCTGCCGGACCGGGGGCACCCGGTCCGGCAGACGGCCGGGTCCAGCGGATCCGGCGGACCGGTCGGTCCAGCGGGTCGGCCGGTCCCGCGGGTCGGTCGGTCCCGCGGGACGGTCAGTCCAGCGGGTCGGGATCGGGCACGGCCTCCAGCAGCGAGAAGGCCGTCCCGGTGGCCACCACCCGGTTCAGGCGGTAGCCGCCGCGCCGGAACACCTCGGCGAACTGCTCCTCGGTCCGGACCTCGCCGCTCATGGTGACCAGCATGACCAGGTCGAAGTTCTTCACGAACCGCGGCACGCCCTCGCGGTGCACCAGCTCGGCCGCGACGAAGCGGGCGCCCGGCGAGGCCTCCCGGCACTTGCGCAGCAGCCGCACCAGCGCGTCGTCCGGCCAGGAGTGCCAGACCTGCTTGGTGACGTACGCGCCGATCCCGGCCGGGACGCCGGCGAAGAAGTCGACCGGCTCGAACTCCAGGCGGCCCTGCTCGGCGAGCTTGGCGACGTCCGGCTGGGTCCGGGCCTGCTCGATCACGCTCGGCAGGTCGGCCAGCACGCCGCGGCCGAGGGCGTCGTACTTCTGCAGGATGGCCGCCAGGTAGGTGCCCTGCCCGCCGCCCAGGTCGCAGACCGCGCCGGCCTCGGCGAACTCGGGGTAGGCGGAGACCAGCGCGTCGGCGAGCGCGTCGGTGAAGTCGGTCATCGCCTGGTTGAAGGTGGCGGCCGCACCCGGGTTGCGCTGCAGCCACGGCCAGAGCGCGGTGCCGTGCACCTTCTCGAAGCCGGGCTTTCCGGTGACCAGGCTGTGGTCGAGCGCGCCCCAGGAGGCCCAGAGCCACTCGGCGCCGACCATCCGGGCCATCGCGTCCATCGAGCCCGGCACCCCGGGGCGGAGCAGCTCGGAGAGCCCGGTGTTGGCGAAGACGCCGGGTTCGGTCTCCTCGAAGACACCGTCCTCGGCGAGCAGCCCCAGCACCTTGGCCAGCGGGCCGGCGGCCACCCCGGCGCGCTCGGCGAGCTCGGCGGCGGGCAGCGGGCCGTCGGCCAGCAGCTCGGCGATCCGGTACTCGGCGGCGAGCGCCAGGCAGCGCGGCGTGGACGGGAACATGAGTTCGGAGAGGAACACCGCGCCGGCCGAGGCAGGGGCGGTCTGGGGAACGGCGGTCATAAGGGTGAGGCCTCCCTGCGGGGACCGGGCCGCGGGCGGACGGCGCCCGCGGCCCGAGCGGTCATGGGTGGACGGATCGACGGACCGGACGGCCCTGCGGCGGGTGCGGCCGGGCGGACCCGGCGGCGCACTCGGGGCGGACCGGGCGGACCGGCACCGCGCGGCCCCGGACGGGCCGGGGCCGCACGGCGGTTGCCCGGAAGGGGCTCAGCCCAGCAGGGCGAAGGCGAAGCCGCCGCCCGGGTTGGCCATGAACTTGTTGGTCGGCGGGATCTCACCGCCGGCGGCGATGCCCACCGCCGGACCGGACAGAGCGATCCGGGCCGGGGTGGGGACGGTCTCGGCGTCCCCGGCGGCCAGCTGGCCCCAGTTGTTCCAGCCCCAGCCGAGCACCGAGCCGTCGGCGAGCAGCGCCAGCGCGTGGCCGCCGGTGCCCGGGTTGGCGTCGGTGCCGCCGCCGCTGGCCGCCACCGCCTTGACGCCGGTCAGCCCCGGCACGGGCGCGGGCACCGCCCGGTCGACGGTGGTGCCGTCGCCGAGCTGGCCGCCGTCGTTGAGGCCCCAGGCCGCGACGGTGCCGTCGGCCAGCAGCGCCACCGTGTGGTGGTAGGCGCCGACCAGCTGGGTGATCGGGCCGAGGCCCTGCACCTTCTGCGGGGCGGCCC
Organism: Kitasatospora sp. NBC_00458; assembly: GCF_036013975.1. Classification (NCBI taxonomy): domain Bacteria; kingdom Bacillati; phylum Actinomycetota; class Actinomycetes; order Kitasatosporales; family Streptomycetaceae; genus Kitasatospora; species Kitasatospora sp. NBC_00458. The sequence goes on along the minus strand of NZ_CP107904.1, from coordinate 6,118,303 downwards.
GGTCGATCGTGGTGCCGTCGCCGAGCTGGCCGCGGTCGTTGAAGCCCCAGACCGAGGCGGAGCCGTCGGCGTGCACGGCCAGGCTGTGGCCGCCGCCGGCGCTCAGCCGGACGGCCGGCTCCAGGCCCTCGATCACGGCCGGGCGCGGCCGGCAGTCGAAGGAGGCGGTCATGTAGGTGCGGACGATCCGGCCCGGGTGGGTCGAGTCCGGGCCGTCGCCCAGCTGGCCGCGGTCGTCGCGGCCCCAGGACCAGACGGTGCCGTCGGCCTTGAGCGCCAGGTTGTGCGCGCCGCCCACGGACAGCTCGACCACGTCCTCCAGGCCCTCGACCCGGACCGGGACGGGCTGCACGCCGAAGTTGGCCTCGCCGAGGGCGCAGAAGAAGCCCGCGCCCCAGGCCCAGACCGTGCCGTCCTCCAGCAGGGCGGCGCTGTGGCCGCCGCCGGCCCCGGCCGAGCGGACCCGGCCGGGCAGGCCGATGGTCCGCACCGGGCTCGCCTGGTTCTCCGTCGAACCGTCGCCGAGCTGGCCGAAGGCGTTGCGCCCGAAGCCCCAGAGCTCGCCGTCGGCGGTCAGCGCCAGCGCGTGGCCGCTGCCGGCCACCACCCGGACCACGCCCTCCAGGCCCTTGATGTCCTGCGCGGCGGCCCGGTGGACGGTCCCGCCGTCGCCGAGCTGGCCGTTGGTGTTGTCACCCCAACTGCTGATGATGCCTGCCATGGTGATGCGACCTCTCAATCGTCGGGGGGCGGTCAGGCCCAGAACTGGTCGACGGCGTACTGGTCCTCGGGGTAGGTCCAGAACTCGGCGATCAGGCCGTCCTGGATGCGCGCCACGTTGACGAACGGCATCTCCAGGCTCTTGCCCTCGCGCTCGTAGCGGGTGAAGACCGTGGCGAAGGCGAACGTGTCGCTGGCGCCGATCTCGTGGATCTCCATCTGGATGCGGCCCTGGCAGATCTCGAACATCCGGCCGGCGAAGGCCAGCGCGGACTCGATGCCCTCGTGCGCGCCGGACAGTTCGCTGGTGCCCGGGTAGTAGTGCACGCAGTCCTTGGTCCAGTAGCCGGCGGCCTTCTGGACGTCGCCCACGGTGAACGCGGCGTAGACCGCCTCCATGAGCTTGGCGTTGGGGTGGTCGACGACCTTCATGACTCTCCTCCTGTGGTGGGTGCCTTGCGGGGCGGGAAGGGGGATGTGACGGGACGTCAGCCCGCGGCGCGGCGGACGACGTCGACCAGGGAGGCCCGGTCCGGGGCGGGGAACGGCGGCGGACCGCTCGCGCCGGCCTGCTTGACCCGCAGCCGGATCTCCTCGTCCTCGTAGAGGCCGGCCGGGTTGTCGAGCGACATCATGGTGCGGGCCAGCCGGCGCCAGACCACCTCGTCGGTGGCGGCCGCCTCGGCGACGGTGCCGAAGGTGATGACGTCCGGCGGCAGCGGCGGGAGCTGCTGGCCGGCGACGGTGGCCCGCCAGAGCCGGGCCCGGCCCGCGTCGTTGCGGACCGCGTCCTCGAACCACGGGCGGAAGGTCCGCCCGGCCAGACCGGCCGCCAGGGCGGCCTGCTCGGCGTCCGGCTCCGGGTGCTCGCGCACCAGGTCGGCCAGGCCGAGCACGTGGGCGAGGGCCAGCGAGACGCCGCGCCCGTACGCCGGGTTGGTGGTGCAGACCGCGTCGGCGACCGGCAGGAAGCCGGGCACCGGCTGCGCGTCCTGGCCGTACAGCCGCAGCGAGTTGTCCAGGCCGCCCATCGCGTGCACCGGCGAGATCGGCTCGGCGACCTCCGGCGACACCCAGGGGGCGAGCAGCGGGGTGGCCCGGACGGCCGCGGTGAACGCGTCCTCGATGCGCAGCGCCTTCAGCTCGGTGTCGTCCGGCAGGACGCCGAAGGAGATGGTGAAGGTGTCGTTGTCGCCGAGGAACATCACGCCGGTGTAGTGGTCCCAGAGCCCGCCGGCGCCGAAGCCGCGGTTGAGCGGTCCGGCCGGGCGCGGGCTCAGCGCGCGGTAGTAGCGGGTGTAGTAGGTGATGTCGGCGCTCTGCGCGACCTGCTCCGGCTCGGCCAGGCCGTGCTCCCGGAGCCACTCGGTGCCCTGCGAGCGGCGGCCGCTCGCGTCGATCACCAGGTCGGCCGCGACGCTGCGGCCGTCCTTGGTGACGACGCCGGTCACCCGGGCGGGGCCGCGGTCGGCCACGGTCAGGCCCCGCACCGTCTCGCCCCGCCGGAAGGAGATCCCCGGCCTGCGCAGCGCCTCCTGACGGAGGATCAGCTCGAAGGTGGAGCGCCGGCTGCCGATCATCCGCAGCTCGGCGTCGGACGGGTGCGGGGTCTTGTCGGCCAGGGTGGGCGGCATCGCCCGGCCCAGCTCGATCTCCCGGGCGCCGGCCGCCACCAGGGCCTGGTGGACGGCGGGCAGCCGGTCGCGCAGCAGGTTGGTGCCGAGCGAGCCGAAGGCGTGCGACTGGTGCATCTGCGGCACGGTGGGCCGCTGCCAGTCGCTGTGCGCCAGGGCGACGGTGTCGGGGGCCTCGTTGGCGTCCCGCTCCAGCACCGTGACGTCGTGCCCGAGGTCGGCGAACGCCAGCGCGGCCACCAGGCCCGCGACGCTGCCACCGATGATCAGTGTCCGTGTCATGACCTCACCCCAGGGTGGTGGTGGGAGTGGAAAGGCTCGCCCGCGGGGTGTCCCGCGAGGTCTCGGCCTGGATGTGGAACCGGATGGACTTCGCGTTGGTGAAGCACTCGCGCATCGGGCGCACCAGGTCCCGGTGCTCCTCGGTCTGCTCCCAGGCCACGAAGTCGTCCAGTGCGCGCCACTCGCTGGTGATCAGCCACTGCTCCGGGTCGGTGGACGACTGGCAGACCTGGTCGCGCACGTGCCCGGGGACACCCTCCGCCACCAGGTGGCGGATCTGCTCGTACGCCTTGAGGAAGTCCTCGCGGCGCTCCTCCTTGACGGTGATGAGGAAGAGCACGCGGCCTCGCGCCGCGCCCTCGTCGACCGGCATGGCGGTCTCCCTTCCGAGGTCGTTGGGGTGGGTCAGGAGTACGCGCGCAGCAGGACGGCGCTGTTGAAGCCGTCGAAGCCGCGGGCGCCGATCAGCGCGGCGCCGACCTCGACGGCCTGCTCCTCGCGGACGAAGGCCAGGTCGCAGCCGTCGGCCGGGCGGGCCGGACCCGCCGAGGGCGGGATCAGGCCGTAGTCCATGGCCAGCACCGCGGTCGCGGCGTCCAGGGCGCTGCCGCCCTGGTAGAGCCGGCCGGTCAGCGGCTTCTGGGTGGTGACGGCGGCCGGTCCGGCCCCGCCGAACACCTCGCGCAGCGCCTGCGCCTCGGAGCGGTCGTACGCGGGGACCCCGACCGCGTCCGGGAAGACCACGTCGACGTCGCCGGGGGTGAGCCCGGCCCGCTCGATCGCGGTGCCCAGCGCGCGGGCGTACTGGCGGACCGATCCGGCGCCGGTCCGGGTGGTGGGGGCGCCGTCCTGGGTGGCGGCCCAGCCGGAGATCTCGGCCCGGATCCGGGCGCCGCGGGCCAGTGCGTGTTCGAGGTCCTCGACCACGAAGACCGCGCCGCCCTCGCCGGGCACGTGGCCGGCCGCGCGCTCGTCGAACGGCAGGTACGCCGCCGCCGGGTCGGTGCCGGTGTAGAGCCGGCCGCCGCGCTGCTGGCAGGCGAGCGCGTACGGGCCGAGCGGTGCCTCGGTGCCGCCCGCGAGCACCACGTCGGCGCCGCGGCGGACCAGGCGGGCGGCGTGCGCCAGGGAGTCGAGGCCGCCGGCGCCCTCCGAGACGAGGACGCTGGACGGGCCCTTGGCCTGGTGCCGGATCGCCAGCTGGCCGACGGTCGCGGCGTAGAACCAGGCGATCGACTGGTACGCGCCGACGGTCCGCGAGGTGTCCGGCTGCCAGAGCCGCTGGAGCTCGCGCTGGCCGAACTGGTTGCCGCCGGACGAGCTCGCCAGCGCGACCGAGAACTTGTACGGCTCGACCACCGACGGGTCCAGCTCGGCCTCGCCGAAGGCCAACTCGGCCGCCGCGTAGGCCAGATGGGTCCAGCGGTCGGTCTGCACCTGGAGCCGGCGCTCGACGTACCGGTTGGCGTCGAAGTCGCCGACCTCGCCGGCCAGCGTGGTCTCGTACGGGGTGGCGTCGAACAGCGTGATCGGGCCGATCCGGCTCTCGCCGCCGCAGACCGTCTTCCAGTGGGCCTCGCTGCCGGTGCCGCTCGGCGCGACCACGCCGACACCGGTGATGACCGCGCGCCGCTCGCTCATCGGGTCCTCCCGAGCTTGGCGAAGAGCATCGCGGACTGGAAGCCGCCGAAGCCGCTGCCGACCGAGAGCGCCGCACCGACCCGCACCTCGCGGGCGGTGTTGGGCGTGTAGTCGAGGTCGCACTCCGGGTCGCGGTTCTGCCAGTTGGCGGTCGGCGGGACGACCCCGCGCTCGACGGCCAGCGCGCAGGCGGCCATCTCGATCGCGCCGATCGCGCCCAGCGAGTGGCCGACCATCGACTTGATGGAGCTGATCGGCACCCCGTACGCGGCGTGGCCGAGCGAGCGCTTGAAGGCGCCGGTCTCGTGCCGGTCGTTCTGCCTGGTCCCGGAGCCGTGCGCACTGATGTAGTGCACGTCCTCGGGGTTGAGCCGGGCCTGGCGCAGCGTGTCGCTGATCGCCTCGGACATCTCCAGTCCGTCCGGGCGCAGGCCGGTCATGTGGAAGGCGTTGCCGCGGTTGGCGTAGCCGACCACCTCGCAGTAGATCCGGGCGCCGCGCCGGCGGGCGTGCTCCAGCTCCTCCAGGACGAGCACCGCGCAGCCCTCGCCGAGCACGAAGCCGTGCCGGTCCCGGTCGAACGGCCGGGAGGCGTGCTCCGGGTCGTCGTTGTCGGGGGTGGTGGCCTTGATCGCGTCGAAGGAGGCGACGGTGACCGGGGAGATCGGCGAGTCGGAGGCCCCGGTGATCATCACCTCGGCCTCGCCGTCCACCAGCAGCTGGTAGGCGTGGCCGATCGCGTCGATCCCGGAGGTGCAGCCGGTGGAGACCACCACGGCCGGGCCGTGCACCGAGTGCCGGGCGGCCACGTCGGCGGCCAGGCTGCTGGGGATCAGGCCCTGGTAGAGGAACGGGCTGGTGACGTCCGGGTCGACCAGCCAGTTCCGGCCGGAGTCGCTGGCCACCACGAACTCGTCCTCCAGGACGATGGTGCCGCCCACGGCGGAGCCGAGCACCACGCCGGTCTCCTCGCGGGTCCGCTCGTCGAGCTCCAGCCCGGCGTCGGTCACCGCCTCCTGGGAGGCGGCCAGCGCGAACTGCACGTAGCGGTCGGCGCGGCGCAGCTCCAGCGGGGTGAGGCCGGCCGCGACGCCGTCGAAGTCGGCCTCGGCGGCGATCTGCGAGCGGAACGCCGACGGGTCGAAGGCGCTGATCCGGCGGGTCGCCGTGCGTCCGGAGGTGATGAGGTTCCAGAAGGTCTCGCGGCTGGTGCCGCCGGGCGCGACCACGCCGATCCCGGTGACCACCACGCGGCGGGCGCCTGCGGAGGGGGATGCGGTCATCGCTCCCCCAGCACTATGTGTCCGTCGTGGGCCTTGGTGCCCGGGCCGTCCTCGGTGTCGACGTGCCCCAGCTCGGGGGACGGCGCCAGCGGGCCGAGGTGGAAGACCGCGAAGGCCTCCTCGGTGCCGGTGTTGCGCAGCCGGTGCCGGACGTCCTTCGGGATGACCAGGCCCTGGCCGGCGAACAGTTCGAACGGCTTGTCGTCCAGGTCGAGGGTCAGCTCGCCGCGGACGAGGAGCACGAACTCCTCGCTGTACGGGTGGTAGTGCTCGCTGATCCGCTCCCCCGGCTGGAGGCGGGCGATCCCCATGAAGCCGGAGGTCGAGCCGACGGTGGCCGGGGAGAGCACCGCGCGGGTCTCGCCGCCGCGCTTCCGGTTGGCGGGGACGTCGTCGATGCCGACGATTCGGTAGTTCCTGACGGCCATGGCGCTCACTCCTCTTCTTCGGCGGGGCCGGCCTGGGCGGTGCCCCGGTCGGCGGCGAGGGCCTCGACCTTGCCGCGGATGATCTCCAGCTGCACGGGCGAGTTGGTGTTGAGGCGGTCGGTCATGCCCTGGTCGTCGACCGGGGCGGCGGGCTTCATCGAGAAGTCCTGGATCCAGGTCATCCGGGTGCCGCCCTCGGGCAGCTCCTCGTAGCGCCAGTGGATCTGCATGTAGGCGAACGGACCGGTCTCGACGCGGTGGGCGTGGACGGTGCGGTCGGCGGCGTTGACGGTCCGGTCGCTGACCCAGCTCCAGATCCGGCCCTCCTCGTCCGGGTGCATGGTGAGCCGGAACCGGACGGTCTCGCCGCGCTGCTCGATGATCTCGGCGGCCGCGTACTCGGTGAACAGCTCGGGCCAGCCGGCGACGTCGTTGGTGACGTCCCAGACGAGCTTGAGCGGGGCCTGGATGACGATGCTGTTCTCGGTGTGTCCGGCCATCGGTCAGCCCACCGCCCCGGCGCCCTGGAGCTGGGCGACGATCTCGTCGACGCTGAGGGCCACGGCGCCGTCCGGGACCTTGAGGCCGTACCGGTCGGCGATCACCGCCTCCAGCTCCAGGACGGCCAGCGAGTCGAGGCCGAGCTCCTCCAGGGGGACGTGCCGGGAGCCCTCGAAGACGTCCGGCGCCGCGCCGGCACTGGTGATGAGGACGTTCTCGATCTCCGCCGCGGTGACGACCGTGGTCGTACCGCCGGCCTGGTGGTCGGTCATGGTGCTGCCTCTCGTTTCTCCGGTGTGGGGACTGCTCCGGGGCGGGGCTGCCGCTCCGGGGCACGGCGCTGCTCCGGGGTGAACGGACCCCGTTCGGGACGCCCGCGGTGGTCGTGTCACCGACCGCCGGCGCCCGGCTCCCAGCTGTAGAAGCACCGGGCGACCGCGTCCTGCGGGGAGCGCCAGGTGGCCAGGTACGGGGAGATGAACGGGGTGAGCCGTTCGCTGACGCGGGAGAACTCCGGGTGCCGGCGGGCGGCCTCGACCGCCGCCTGGCCCGGGTCGTCGGTCTCCAGCAGGTGGACGTAGGTGTCGCCGAGCAGGTACAGCGAGCGGTGGGTGACGCCGGCGATCTGCGGGAGTTCGGTCTCGTCCGACTCGCCGAAGATGCGGGCGACGTCGCCCTCCGATCCGGGCACCATCCGGGCGATGATCAGTGAGCGGTGCATGCGGGCTCCCCTCGGGGTGCGGTGGGCGCGGGCTGGTGGACTCAGTGCTGCGGGCGGCCGACCGGCTGGATGGCACCGATGTCGAGCAGGATGCGGGGCACGTTGTCGCCGATCCACGACTCGACGACCCGGCCGCCGACGATCCGGTGGCAGGACATCTCGTGCACGGTGACCGGCTTGCCGGTCGCCGGGATGTCGAACAGCTGCCCCTGGTGGGTGCCGCGGGTGGTGAACCGGGCGTAGACCCGGTCGCCGTCGCCGGCCACGTCCTCGACCGTCACGTGGACGTCGGGGAAGGCGTTGCGCCAGAGCAGCACGGCCTGGCGGAACGAGTCCGGGCCGGGGGGCATCGGGGGCAGGCCCGGCGCGTGCACCACGTAGTCCTCGGCGAAGCGGTCGCCGATCGTGGACAGGTCGCCGTCGTTGAAGGCCCGCTCGGTCAGGTCACGGATGAGGGCCTTGTTGGCCTCGACCGTGGTCTCGGTGGACGAGGTCATGACACTCCTTTGCTCGAAGGACGGCCCGGCGGCCCGAGGCCGTGGGACGCGTCCGGGTGGGCGGAAAGCCGGTCATCGGAGCCGGTCACCGCACGGCGGTCATCGGAAGCGGTCGTCGCGGGCCGGGCCGCAGGGGCGCCGGCGGCGGACCGGGCGGGTCAGAGCAGGGCGGCGAGGGTGAAGCAGACCGCCGCGCCGATCGCGCCCATGGTCCGGGTCTCGTGCGCCAGGTGCCAGCGGCGGCGCTTGCCGCGCCAGGCGGCGTCGCTGTCCTGGACCGGGCTCCAGCGCTCGATCTGGCGCCAAATCGGGCGGTTGACGCCCTCGGAGGCGACCGCGACGGTCGCCATGCCGACGGTGCCGGCCGCGTACAGCGCCTTGGCCACCTTGCTCTCGGAGCGGACGGCCTTGGTGGCGCCGACGGCGGCGGTGGCGATGCCGTTCCAGAAGGCGATGGGGTGGAACACGTGCATGTCGATGAGCTGGCACGTGTTGACGTACCGGTCGTAGGGCAGGGAGTTCAGCATCGGCAGGATGGAGGTCTTCATGATCCACAAAGTGCCGAGCTGAACGCTGGAGGACGTCACCAGCCAGACGTTCGCATTGTCCTGCATGTCGATTCCTCGAATCGATCCTGAGATCACGGGACGTCCGCCGAGAGTTCGGCGAACCGGGGCGGGGTCGCTCGATGCGGTGGCACGGGACCCCGGGGGCCGGGGCATCTCGGCCCCCGGGGCGGCCCCGCCGGCTCATCCTTGCCGCCGGGTGGTCCCAGTGTCAGGAGGCATCCGTCTCCACCGGGCTGGGACGTCGCCCGGGCGCCCACGGACCGCGTCCCGGCCGTTCCGGGCCGGTTGCCCAGCCGCTTCGTTGCACCAACCGGCCGCACTGGAGGCCGTGTTGACGCGCACGCCGGACGCACCCTACGGTGCGAGCGGGCACTCACTCACTCGATTGCCCGGGCCCGCGAACCACCCCGTCGAGCCGATCGGCCGGCGGACATCCCAGGAGGTGCCGAGCCGATGACGATCGATGTGCACGGCCACATCACGTCGCCCGAACTCTTCCGCCGGTTCCCCATGCCGCCGAGCCTCGCCGATGTCGACGGCATGGTGGAGCTCAAGGCGGCGGCCGGGATCACCACGTCCCTGGTCGGCAGTCCCGTCGGTGCGGGCACCATGGTGCGCACACCGGGACTGGACAACTACCGCCAGCCGCTCGACACCCTGGAGCGGTTCCACGACTGGCTCGGCGAACAGGTCCGGGCCCGGCCCGGCGCGCTGCGCGGGTACGTCTACACCAACCCGCTGGGCTCCGACGCCGAGCTGGCGGCCACCGCCAAGCGGCTCGAACAGCCCGAGTTCGTCGGGCTGATGGTCAACTCCAGCATCGCCGGGCGGTTCCTCGACGTCCCGCAGGCCGACGCCTTCTTCGCGATGGCCGCGCAGTACCGGACGCCGGTCATGCTGCACCCGCCGGCCGAACCGGCCGGCGCCGGGGAGCTGGACGACCTGCGGCTGATCGAGCAGATCGCCCGGCCCTGCGACGTCACGCTGGGGACGGCGGCGGTGCTCTTCGCCGGCTGGCTGGAGAAGTACCCCGACCTGCGGATCGTCGCCCCGGTCTGCGGCGGCGGACTGCCCCTGCTGCTGGAGCGGCTGGAGCTGGCCCGGCGGATGCCGGTCACCTTCGGGCGGCCGGGTCCGGGCGGTCCCCCGCCCGGCGCCGGCGGGCCGCCCGCCGGTGTCGCCGGGCCCCCGGCGGGCGGTCCCGGTGCCGCGGGCCGCCCCGGCGGGCCGGGCGGTCCCGGCGGAGCGGGGACGGGCGGGCCGGGCGGGCCGGGTGCGGCGGCCCCGGCCGGTCCCCCCGTCCCGCCGCTCGCCGGGGTGCTCAGCCGGGTGTACGTCGACACGGCGACCCCGAGCCTGCGCGCCATCGCCGCCGCGGTCGACGCCTTCGGGGTCGGCAACGTCATGTTCGGCACCGACTCGCCGCCGATGAGCGCACCGCTGGACGCCTCGCTCGCCCGGCTCGACGGACTCGGCCTGGACGCCGCCGCGGTCGCCCGGATCCGGCACGGCAACGCCGCCGGGCTGTTCGGCCTGGCGCCCGCCGCACCGGACCGCGGCTGAACCCGGCACCCCCGGGCGGACTCGGGTAGCACCGAGCCCGGACCCACCCGAACCCGCCGGCGCCGCAACACCCCCGGCTCCACGCCGGGAGTCCCCGCGGCGGCCCCGGTCCCGCACGGAGGACCGGCCCGCCGCGCGGTCGGACCCACGCCGGCACCACGCAGCAGGAACCACACCAACGAGCGACAGGGAGGTGCTGTCATGACGGCAGCCGCACCGACCGAACCGCCGGGCCCGCCCGCCGGACGACCGGGCGGCGGACCGCCCCCGGGCTTCGCGGGCCCACCCGGCGGACGCCCCGGCGGACCGCCACCGGGGGCCTTCGGCCCGCCCGGCGGCGCACCGCCCCAGCCCGCCCCCGAACGGGTCCCCGCCGACCGGCAGTTCACCGGCAGCCGGGTCCTGGTGGTCGGCGGCTACGGCAGCATCGGTGCCGCCGTCGCCGAGGACCTGGCCGCCCAGGGCGCCCGGGTGGCCGTCGCCGGCCGCTCGCTGAAGAAGGCCGAGGAGACCGCCGAACGGCTGGCCCCGTGGGCCACCCGCGGCGGCACGGTCGTCGCACACGCCGTGGACGTCGCCGACCGCGCCGACGTGGACCGGCTGGTGGACGCCGTGGTCGCCGACTGGGGCGGCATCGACGTCCTGGTCAACTGCGCCAGCGCGCTGGTCACGGTCTCCGCCGAGACCATCTCCGAGGAGGACTGGCGCACCATCGTCGACACCAACCTGCTGGGCGCCTTCTGGCTCTCCCAGGCGGTCGGCCGGGCGATGATCGCCTCCGGCGGCGGCCGGATCGTCCACCTCTCGTCCGTGCGCGGCAAGTTCGGCGCCCGGCGCGGCTTCAGCGCGTACGGCGCCAGCAAGGCGGGCCTGGACCTCCTGGTCAAGCAGCTGGCCGCGGAGTGGGGCCGGCACCGGATCTCGGTGAACGCGGTCGCCCCCGGCTTCGTGCGCACCGAGTTCGTCCAGGAGAACGCGCAGAACCCGGAGTTCATGCGGATGGTGATCGGCCGGATCCCGCTGGGCCGCACCGCCGAACTGCACGAGGTCGCGGACGCCGTGACCTTCCTCGCCTCACCGAGGGCCGGATTCATCACCGGCCAGGTGCTGTACGTGGACGGCGGCGTCACCGCCAGCCAGTGACGGCACCACCTCCCCACCCCGACGGGCCGAGCCCGGCCCCGAACCGTCAGGAGACGACATGAGCACGTGGCACGCGCTGTACTACCCGCTGCTCGCGGGCAGCGAGGAGACCGTCAAGGAGCTGTTCCGCAAGAGCGGCCGCCCCGAGTTCGACGTCCGCACCCCGGACGGCACCATCGTCGGCAAGCTGCTCGGCACCCAGGCCTTCGTCGGCAAGGAGCTGGCGGTCCGGGTCATCGAGATCGAGGGCCCGCTCCCGCTGGTGGCCGCGCACATGAGCCAGCAGCCGGCCGTCCGCGAGTTCGAGCGGGAGCTGGAGAACCACCTGGCCGTCCCCCGCGACATGACCAGCCGGGAGGGCGCGCAGGCCTTCTTCCGGCTGGCCTCGATGGAGAACGTGCTCTCCCGCCGCCACGACCAGCCCCTCGAAGGGGAATGAGATGAAGATCGGAATCGGACTTCCGACCTCACTGGCCGGCACCGCGGGCGAGGACGTGGTCGGCTGGGCGGTGCGCGCCGAGGAGGCCGGGTTCTCCACGCTCGGCACCATCGACCGTCTGCTGCACACCAGTTGGGAACCGCTCACCACGCTGGCCGCGGCCGCCGCGGTCACCGGGCGGATCGGTCTGGCGACCAGCATCCTGATCTCGCCGCTGCGTTCCAACACCGCGCTGCTGGCCAAGCAGGCGGCCACCGTGGACCGGCTCTCCGGCGGGCGCCTCACCCTCGGACTGGCGGTCGGCTCGCGCCCGGACGACTTCGAGGCCGGCCAGGTCGAGAAGACCGGCCGGGGCGCCCGCACCGGCACCCAGGTGACCGAGCTGCGCCGGCACTGGGCCGACGCCCAGGCCGGCCGGGAGCCGTCCGTCGGACCGGCGCCGGTCCGGCGGAACGGACCGGAGCTGATCCTCGGCGGCCACTCGCCGGCGGCGCTGCGCCGGGCGGCCCGGCTCGGCGACGGCTGGATCGGCGGCGGCACCGGCCCGGTGATGTTCGCCCAGGGCGCGCAGTCGCTGCGCGAACTGTGGGCCGAGGAGGGCCGGGAGGGCTCGCCCCGGCTGGTGGCGCTGGCGTACTTCGCGCTGGGCGAGGACGCCACCAAGCACACCGAGGGCTACCTGCGGTCCTACTACCGGGACGCCGGCCCGTTCGTCGAGCACATCCTGCGGGGCGCCGCCGACTCGGTGGGCAAGCTGCGCGGGATCGTCGGCAAGTACACCGAGGCGGGCTGTGACGAGCTGCTGCTGATGCCGTGCTCCCGGGACCTGGACCAGGTCACGGCCGCGGCCGCGGTGCTGGGGCTCCTGGGCTGACCACGGTACGGCGGGGAGGGGCGGGCGGCCACGGGCCGCCCGCCCCTCCCCCGTTGCCCGCCGACACCCGCCGGGGCGGCGCGGGCTCCACGGCACGGCCGGCACCGGAGAGGCCCCGGGGCACGGCCCGGGGCAGCGCCGGGGCTGGGCCGGGGCAGGGCCGGGGCAGGGCCGGGGCAGGGCGCGGGCCACGGCCGGGAGCGAGACGCGGGACAGGGCCCGGACCACGGCGCCGGAGGCGGCGCAGGACACACCGCACCGGACGCGGCGAGGTCCGCCGCCCGGCGCTGCTCGCCGGGCGACGGACCGTTCCGGGGAGGCCGCCAAGGCCCCGCCGGGTGCTACGCGGGCGCCGGAGCCAGCGTCCGCCAGAGCTGCCGGACGAAGGCCTCCGCCTCGCGCAGCGCCTCGTGGTCGGCCGAGGGCGCGGCGAACACGCCCCCGTACGCGGCCAGGTAGCAGGCGCCGAGCAGGAGCTGTGCCGCGGCCACCGGGTCGGCGTCCCGGCTGACCACGTCCACGCGCTGGGCCCGGCGCAGGTAGTCGGCCAGCAGTTCGGAGGCCCGGTGCGGACCGGCGTTGTTGGCCCGCATCCACTCCCGGTGCCGGTCGAGCAGCTTGGGCTCGGCGAAGACCGAGAGCAGCATCGGCATCGACTCCCGGTAGAAGGCGAGCGCCTCCTCGGCCACCTGCTGGAGGGTCGCGCGGACCTCCCCCTCGGTGCCGATCTCCTCGGGCAGGGCCCGCAGCACGGGCAGCAGACCGGGGAGCCGCTCGGCCAGCACGGCCAGGAAGACGTCCTCCTTGCTGCGGAAGTGCCGGTAGATGGTGCCCTCCGAGCAGCCCGCCACCTCGGCGATCTCCTTGGTGGTGCACCGGGCCAGGCCGAGGTCCCGGATCACCCGCTCGGCGGCGTCGACGATCTGCTCGCGCATACTCATGAAGGCTCCGAAGGGACGGGTGCGGCCGGGTGCGCCCCGGTCCGCGACTGCGGAGTGGTTCCCGAAGGATAGCGTGTAGGTGAGCGCCCGCTCACCGTTTCGGGCCGGTACGCGACCGGCTCCTGCGTGCACGGCGCCGGCCCTGCCGCCCGGGTGGACGGCAGGGCCGGCACGGCACTGTCGAGGCTCGGCACCGCTCAGCGGGGCGGCCCGGCGGGGCCGCCCAGCCCGGGCGGCGGCCCGACCAGCTGCACGCCGAGCGGCTCCAGCGCGCCCAGCAGGCGGGCGAAGTCCGGCGGGCCCTGCAGCGGCGGGGGGAGTTCGAGGCTGGTGGCCGGCTCGCCGGTCTGGAAGAACCACTCCTCGAAGCCGGCCGGCGTGCCGAGCACCAGGAACCGGGTGCCCTCGGTCTCCACCCGGTACTGGTGGGCGATGCCGCGCGGCGCGAACACGGTGGCCCCCGGGCCGACCTTGTGCTCGTCGTCGCCGATCCGCAGCACCATCTCGCCCTCCTGGACGATGAAGAACTCGTCCTCGCGGGTGTGCAGGTGGACGGGCGAGGCGTAACCCGCCGGGGAGAGCTGCTCGGCGAGCCAGAACTGGCCGTTGGTCTCGGCCCCGGTCGCCTTGAACTTCAGCAGGGCACCCACGTGCCAGATGGCGCGGCCCTCGTCGGGCTGCTTGACGAACGGTTGGGACGTCACTCGGTTCCTCCTCGGTCGGCGGTCCCGCTGGCGGGAACGCACGGAAACGGTGCGGAAACTGATGGAGCGTCGGATCGGACGGAGCGTCAGGCGGCGGCCCTGGCGGCACTGGTGGCCAGCACGGCGGCCACCACCTGGTCCGGACCGGGCGCGAAGGCGTCCTCCAGCTCGGGGCTGAAGGGCACCGGCGCGTGCGGTCCGGTGACCATCCTGACCGGTCCGCGCAGCGCCGCGAAACGGTCCTGCGCGACCTGCGCGGCGATGTCGGTGGCCAGACTGCAGCGCGGGTGCGCCTCGTCGACCACGACCAGGTGGCCGGTCTTCTCGACGCTGGCGTAGATGGTCGAGGTGTCCAGCGGCGAGAGCGTCCGGGGGTCGATCACCTCGACCTCGACGCCCTCCGCGGCCAGCCGCTCGGCGGCGGTGAGCGCCACCGAGACCATCCGGCCGACCGCGACCACGGTGCAGTCCGCGCCCTCGCGGACCACCTTGGCCGAGCCGAACGGGATCGCGTACGGCTCCTCGGGGACGGGGCCGGGCGTGAAGTAGAGCATCTTGTGCTCCAGGAAGAGCACCGGGTCGTCGTCCACCAGGGCCTGTGCCATCAGGCCCTTGGCGTCGTACGCGTTGGACGGCGCGACCACCTTGATGCCGGGCAGGTGGACGAAGAGCGGGTGCAGCGCCTGCGAGTGCTGGGCGCCCCGGCGCATGCCGGTACCCCACATCGCCCGCAGCACCAGCGGCACGGAGACCTTGCCGCCGGACATGTAGCGCAACTTGGCCGCCTGGTTGGCGATCTGGTCGAAACAGACGGTCGCGAAGTCGACGAAGAGCAGGTCGACCACCGGGCGCAGACCGGTCGCCGCGGCGCCGACCGCGGCGCCGACGAAGGCCGCCTCGGTGATCGGCATGTCGAGCACGCGGTCCGGGAACTCGACGTGCAGGCCCTTGGTCGGGCCCCAGGCGTTGGTGCTGTCCTCGCCCATCAGGACCACGGAGCGGTCGAAGCGCATCTGCTGCGCGAGCGCCTCCCCGATGGCCTGCTGGTAGGTGATGGTACGCACGTGACTCTCTCCTCCGGAGGTGGTCCCGACCGGCCGGCGCCGGTCGGCGGGCGGACTCGTCCAAGGCCGTGCGCGCCCGGGGAGGGGCGCGTCGAAGGCCGCGCGCGTCAGCGGGTGTAGACGTCGGTGAGCAGGCCGGCCAGGTCCACCGCGAGCGGCTCCGCGGCGGCCGCGACGGCGGCCTCCACGAGGGCGGTGGCGTCCCGGTCGATCCGGTCGAGCTCGAAGGCGGCGGGCCCGGGCACGGTGCCCTCGGCGATCCGGGAGCGGAGCAGCAGCAGCGGGTCGGAGTCGGCGCGGAGCCGGTCCGGGTCGGCGCTCGGGCGGTAGGACTGGTCGTCCCAGAGCTCCATGTGGCCGTGGAACCGCTCGGCCCGGAACTCCAGGACGGTCGGTCCCTCGCCGGCCCGGGCGCGCTCGACCGCCTCCGCGGTGGCGGCGTGCACGGCGATCACGTCGTAGCCGTCGACCACCGCACCGGGGATGCCGAAGCCGGCCGCGCGCTGGGCCATGTCGGTGCCGGAGAAGTGCCGGTCGGCGGGGGTGGCCTGGGCGTAGCCGTTGTTCTCGACGGCGAACACCACGGGCAGGTCGAGCATGCGGGCGAGCACCAGGCTCTCCAGCACCGCGCCCTGGTTGGCCCCGCCGTCGCCGGTGAAGGCCACCGCGACCTGCCCGGTGCCCTGCTGACGGGCCGTCAGGGCAGCGCCGCAGGCGAGCGGGACGCCGCCGCCGGCCAGCCCGTTGGCGCCGAGCATGCCGCGGTCGAAGTCGGCGATGTGCATCGAGCCGCCCTTGCCGGCGCAGAGGCCGTCGGACCGCCCGTGCAGTTCCTTCATCATCGCCTCGACGTCGCAGCCCTTGGCGATCGCGTGGCCGTGACCGCGGTGGGTGCTGGCCAGGTAGTCGTCGGGGGCGAGGGCCGCGCAGACGCCCGCCGCGACGGCCTCCTGCCCGCTGTAGAGGTGGACCGCGCCGGGGAGGTTCTTCGCCAGTCCGTGCAGGCGGTCCTCGAAGGCTCGGATCGTGCTCATGGTCCGGTAGATCTCGATGATCTGATCGACCGTCAGACTCGTGGTGCGGGATGTGCCCATGGGGTCGCCTCCTCGGCTCTCCGGGGACGGCCGGCGAGGCGCCGTGCGACCCGGTCGCCGGCCGCGCTCTTGGCCCGACTCCCATGAGGGTAAGTGCTCACTCACATGGGTGCAACCAAGTGTCCGAATCCGCCACGGCGCCATACACCGTGCCCCCCGCCTACCCTTGCGCCCCGTGCAACAGCCCGCCTAAGGTCTTGTCCCGGGTGGATTGGGATCACGGCATAGAACGCGCGACGGACCGTTTGTGCGGGTTCGCCGTGCCGGTTTGCGCACATGCCCGAGGAATTCCTTTTCCCCGCGCCAGGAAACGCCCGTGCACTGTGGGTTCGACGCGAGCGACGGGGGGATTTCAGGAACCATGCTGGATCAGATAGCCAAAACCTCCGGCGGGGAAGACCGAAGACCAACCAGCCTGGCCATGGACGGCGTGGCGACACTCGCTACGCGCGGTGAACGGAACACGTCCGACCGGATCGGACGACTGGTGGGCGCCCTCCTCGGACTGGTCACCGGCCAGGGCGCGGCCGGCCTGCCACCGGCCCCGGAACGGCGCGACGGCCGGCCCGCGGACTCCGCACCCCCGCCCCCGCCCGGCCCCTTCACCCTGCCCTGGCTGAACCAGGCCCTGTCCCACCCGCGCCGCCGGCCGGCCGGGGCCGGGGCCGACGAGCCGGAGCCCGCCTGTCCGGCCGAGGCCGCCCGACTCGACGAACGCCGACGGGTCCGCCGTGAGCTGCACGACTCGCTCGCCCCCCGGCTCGCCGCCCTGCACATGCGGATGGAGCTCGCCGGCCTCTCGCTGACCGGCGACGCCGACCAGGCCCCGGCCCTCCTGGCCCAGGCCAGGGAGGACGTCAGCACCGCCATCGCCGACGTCCGGCAGGTGATCCGCGACCTCGACACCTCCGAGTCCCGGACCACGCCGAGCCCCGGCACACTGCGCCAGTTCCTGCACCGGCAGGTCCGCGCCTTCGAGGAGGCCGGGGCCGGACGGCTCCGTTTCGTCACCGAGCTGCCGGCCGTCGTCGACGATTTCCCGGCCCGCGTCCAGAACGAATTGAAGAACATCTCCGGCGAGGCCGTCGCCAATGTCGCACGGCATGCCCAGGCGACCGTCTGCCGGATCTCGGCGTCCATCGGCCGGAACGGTCTCGATCTCTCGATCGAGGACGATGGAGTGGGTATTTCCAGTGGCGCCGTCGGCGGAATCGGACTTCCGTCCATGTGCGTCCGCACCAGGGAACTCGGCGGGGATTTCTCGGTCGAGACCAGGGCCCCGCACGGCACGGTGATCCGCGTGCGGCTGCCGCACTCGGTGCTCACCGCGGATGCGAACCGGAACGGCTGACCCGCGCGTCCCCGCCCTTCCCTCCCGGCCCGCCCGTGCGGCGGAGTCCGTGCCCGACCGACCCGTACCACCCCCGGATCTCCCCCTGCGTTCCCCGCATCCCGCCCTCTCCTCCTAGGAGCCCCCATGGACCCGGTCGCGCCCCGAAACCTCCGCATCCTCGTCGTGGACGACCATGAGCTGTTCCGGGCTGGTTTACGCCAACTCCTGGACCGGATCGACTCCCTGACCGTCGTCGGCGAGGCGTCCAGCGGCGCCGACGTGCTCTCCGCGGTCGAGCGGCTCGCCCCTGACGTCGTCCTGATGGACATCAGCATGCCGGGCACCGACGGCATCGAGGCGACCCGCACCCTGCTCGCCCGCCACCCCCGGGTCGCGGTGGTGATGCTGACCGCCGACGACAACGACGACTCCATCGTCGCGGCGGTCCGGGCGGGCGCCCGCGGCTACCTGGTCAAGGGCGCCGGCCTGGACGACGTCCGCCGGGCCATCACCGCCGTCAGCCAGGGCGGGGCGCTGTTCGGCCCGGAGGCCGCCGCCCACCTGCTGGCCCAGGTCCGGCGGCCCGCCCCGGAGCGCGAGCCGTTCCCCGACCTCACCCCCCGGGAGATGGCCGTCCTGACCATGCTGGCGGACGGCCGCAACAACTCCTACATCGCGAACGAGTTCGGGCTGTCGATGAAGACGGTGCGCAACTACCTCTCGCGGATCTTCAGCAAGCTGCAGGTCACCGACCGCGCCGAGGCGGCGGTCCGGGCCCGGCGGGCCGGACTCGGCAGCTAGGGCCTCCCCGGACCCCTCCCGCGGCCCGGCCCGGACGCACCCCGGGGCGGGGCGGACCGGGCGGGACGGGCGGGGGACCGGACGGCGCGGTCCCGGGCGGACCGGGCCGCCGTCACCTCTCCAGCAGCTGCGCCCAGAGTTCGGCCTCGTCCCGGCTCAGCGGGGCGGCCGCCGCGACGGTCCGCTCCGGGTGCCACTCCGGCACGCCGGGCGGGGGCAGTGCCGGCTCGGGCCGGCGCGCACCCGGCAGTGCGGAGGGCGAGGTCAGCGGGGCCATCGCCAGCCCGAGCCAGATCATCCCGTCGGCCAGGTAGCGGCCGGCCCGCCGCGCCCACCGGCGCAGCAGGAGACGGCGGTGGGCACGGCGCAGAGCGGATCGCATCGGAAGGCCTCCGGCAGGACGGCAGCGGGGGAAGCGGTGCTACCGCAATCCTGGTGACCTGCCGTCCCACCGTCATGGGGCGGGAATCCCCATCGCGCTGGGAAAGTTTCCTGGCCCCGTCCCGGCCCGCTACGCCCGGGCCGGGACCAGGACGATCTTCCCGCCGACCGCCGCGCTCTCCATCGCGCGGTGCGCGTCGGCCGCCTCGTCGAGCGGCATGGTGCGCCCCACCCGCGGGCTGACCAGCCCCTTCTGCAGCAGTTCCAGGACAGTCGCGAGGTCCTGCTGGTACGCCGCCGGCTGGGACTTCTCCAGGCTCCAGGCGTTGTAGAACATGGTCCGCCTGCCGTCCGGGAGCAGCTTGGGCAGCACGATGCCGCCCAGGAAGCCCTGGGCGCCGACCAGCAGGTCCGGCTTGCCCCCGCGCAGCGCGGCGTTCTGGCCGTAGCCGACCATCACCCCGCCGCGCCGGACCGCCTGGTAGGAGCGGAGGAAGTGCCGTCCGCCGACCGGGTCGAAGACCGCGTCGACCGCTCCGCCGGGCAGGCCGCGGACCACCCGGAGGAAGTCCTCGGTGTCCCGGTCGATCGGGTTCCCGCCGAGCCGCCGCACCTGGTCGGCGCGGGCGCCCGAGACGGTGCCGTGGACGGTGACCTCGGCGAGCGCCGCGAGTTCCAGGAAGGCGGTGCCGACGCCGCCGGACGCGCCGTGCACCAGGACCGTCCCGCCCCGCCGGACCCGGGCGACGCGGTGCAGCATCTGCTGCGCGATGAAGTAGTTGAGCGCGAGCGCGGAGGCCTCGACCGGGTCGACCCCCTCGGGCAGCGGGACCAGGCGGTTGGCGGGCACGATCGCGTACTCCGCGTAACCGCCGCTTCGCACCAGTGCGACCACCCGCTGTCCGACCGCGGGGGCCCGGGTGCCGGGGCCCACCTGGTCGACCTCGCCCACCAGGTCGTACCCGGGGGTGAAGGGGCGCTTCGGCCCGCCGGGGATCACCCCGGCGCGTAGCAGAATGTCACCGTAGGAGACTCCGGCGGCGAGCACCCGGACCCTGACCTGGCCCACGGCCGGGGCCGGGAGTTCGTCGCTGGACAGCCGTAGGACCTCGGCTCCGCCGAGCCTCGGCACACTCACGTGGCGGTACCTCATCGTGGCCTCCGCAGTGGAGAGACGTCATGTTGGAGTGGCGCTGGTCCTCCGCAGGGGCGGCCGGTCACGGGAGCCGGCCGCTGCCGGGCCGTTCCCTGCCCCCGTATTTTTATATAGACTGAGTGTACAATGAATGTGATAGCACCCGCCTCAGGAGACGTCAACAGCCCATGAGCCCACGCCAGTACCGAGCCGGCCAACGCCAGGCAGCCGCCGAGCAGACCCGCACCCGCATTCTGGAAGCGGCCTGCGAGCTGCTCACCGGGGAGAAGGGCCCGGCCTCGTTCAGCATGGACGCCGTCGCCAAGACCGCCGGAGTGGCGCGGATGACCGTCTACTACCAGTTCGATTCGAAGACCGGCCTCCTGGAGGCACTCTTCGACGACCTGGCGCTGCGCGGCGGAATGGACAGAATGCCCGCGGCCTTCATGCGGCCCAGCGGACGGGAGGCGCTCTCCGCGATCCTCGACGTCCTCAGCGGCTTCTACGGCTCCGGGCGGATCGCCCTGCGCCGGCTCCGCGGCCTGGGAATCCTCGACCCGGAGCTGGACACCGCGCTGCAGAGCCGCGGCGAGCGGCGGCGCGGCGGCCTCCAGGTGGTCCTCGGCCGGCTGCTCGCCGACCGGGACGCCGAGGTCGGCGAGGCCGAACTGGAGGAACTGGTCGAGCTGTTGTTCATGCTCACCAGCTTCGAGACCTTCGACCTGCTGGCCGGCCCCGAGGGTGACACCCCGGCGGTGGCCCGCCGGATCGAGGAGCTGATTCTCGCCGTTCTCGACCGCCGGCTCGCGTCCGCCTGACGGCGGGCCGGCGCCCCAGGCGCCCCGGGCCCCGTCACCCGTCCCGCGCGCACCGGTGCCCGCCGCCCGGCGACCCCCCTCCGGTCGCCGAACGGCGGCCGGCGGCGCGGCGGCCTTCCTCCCCAGGACGCCGCCGCGCCGCCTTCCCTTTTCCTCACGAGCCCCGCGGCCCGCTCGGTCGCGACCGGTCCGCCGCGCCTCCCGGCGCCGCGCTACCCGCCGCTCTCCCCCGGCCGGGGCGACCGGGCCTCGGAGCACCACCTACGAGGTGCCGGGCCGCCGCCGTACCGGAGCAGTCGGACCGGCCGGCGGTTCCCCACCGGCCGGTTTGTCGGTGGATTTTCAGACAGCCTCGACCCCGTCGGCCTCGTAGGCCGCGGTGCGGCGCGGACGCTGCCTGGGCAGGATCACACTGGCCGCGATCAGCCAGATCAGACCACCGAAGCGGCCGATCGGCAGGAAGAACCCGAGGCTGGTCGAGAGCAGCGCCAGGGTGCCCAGCACGCCGATCCCGGCGAGCACCAGGCCGGTCCAGGCGAAGCCCTTCGGGCCGAAGCCCAGCAGCAGCATCGGGACGGCGACCCCGGCCAGCATCACGCCGAACGGGACGACGTGCCCGGGGCCGCCGAAGGCGAAGAGGATGTCGGTCAGCGATCGGACCAGCGGCGCGTCGCCGAGGCCGCCGGCCCGCGAGGCGGCCCAGACGGTGAGGCCGCAGGTCGCCATCGAGACCGCCGAGAGCACACCGGCGACCAGGGCGATACCGGGGCCCGGGGCGGTCACGCCGAGCTTGCGCAGTCGCTGGTAGGCGATCGCGGCCCAGACGGCGAGCGGGAGCGAGGCGCCGAACTGCAGCGTCCCGGCTACCCGGGCGGCGGTCTCGTGGTCACGGTAGTAGGCGAGGGTGTCGGCCGCCGAGTCGGTGGGCAGCGGGGTCTGCCGGGACAGCACGATGGACACCACCATCAGCGCCGCGAACGCCACGGCGGGCAGCAGCAAGGGGGGGCCTGACTGCTGGCGCCGGGCGGCAGCGGCCGGTGCCGCGGATGTCGTGGTCATGATGGGCGCTCCAGTCGAGAACGGGTCGATGGCCGGCGCCGGGCAGGATCGCCGCCGGTAGTTCCGACTTTAGAATAGTTCACCTAGGGACATCATTGTCCACTGCTATCGTGTTTCCATGACCGAAACTCCCGACCGCGCCCCGTCGCTCCACCGCGGCCAGCAGGGAGCACAAGTAGCTTTTCTTCTCTCACAGTTGGGTGAACACGCGGCTCAGGCCTTCGCCCAGCGGGTGGCCGAGCTCGACCTCACCCCCGCCCAGGCCGGCCTGCTCAGGTCCGTCGCGCTCTCCCCCGGCCTGCACCAGCAGGAACTCGCGCGGCGGCTGGGGATGTCACCCAGTCGGTTCGTCGCCTTCATTGACGCCATCGAGGAACGCGGGCTGGTCGAGCGCCGGCGCAACCCCAAGGACCGCCGCTTCCAGGACCTCTACCTCGCGCCGAAGGGCGAGGAGGTGATGCGCGGACTGGCCGAGGCGGCCCTCGCGCACGAGGAGGCCATCTGCACCGGCCTCGCCCCCGAGGAGCGCGTCGTCCTCGCCGACCTGCTGCGCCGGGTCGCCGAGGCGCAGCACCTCACGGCCGGGGTGCACCCCGGGTACCGGCGGCTCAACCCCAAGCGCGACCACGTCTGAGCGGCGCCGGCCCGGCGGCCCGGGGCCCGCAGCGCGAACGGGCCCCGGCACGAACGCCCCCGCAGTACGAACCGGCACGCGGCCCGCAGCACGAACCGGCACTCGGCACCCGGCCCCGGCCCCGTAGGCCAAAACGCGAACGGGCCCCCGACCGGAGTCGGGGGCCCGTGTGCCCGTCTGGTCCTGCGCGCGTGCCCGGGAGGCCGCGCCCGCGTGACCGCGGGGTCAGCCCTTGACGCAGACCACCTGCTTCAGGTGCGCCACGACCTCGACCAGGTCCCGCTGCTGCTCGATCACCTTCTCGATCGACTTGTACGCGCCCGGGATCTCGTCCACCACGCCGGAGTCCTTGCGGCACTCCACGCCCTCGGTCTGCTCGGCCAGGTCCTGCGTGGTGAACCGCTTCTTCGCGGCGTTCCGGCTCATCTTCCGGCCGGCCCCGTGCGAGGCCGAGTTGAACGCCGCCTCGTTGCCCAGCCCGCGGACGATGTACGAGCCGGTGCCCATCGAGCCCGGGATGATGCCGTAGTCGCCGGACCCCGCCCTGATCGCGCCCTTCCGGGTCACCAGCAGGTCGACGCCGTCGTAGCGCTCCTCCGACACGTAGTTGTGGTGGCAGCTGATCACCTCGTCGTAGGTGACCCGGGCCTTCGCGAACTCGCGCCGGACCACGTCCTGGAACAGGGCCATCATCAGCGCCCGGTTGCGCTTGGCGTAGTCCTGCGCCCAGAAGAGGTCCTGCCGGTAGGCCGCCATCTGCGGGGTGTCCGCGATGAAGACCGCGAGGTCACGGTCGATCAGCCCCTGGTTGTGCGGCAGGGACTGCGCGACGCCCATGTGGTGCTCCGCCAGCTCCTTGCCGATGTTGCGCGAACCGGAGTGCAGCATCAGCCAGACCGCGCCGGTGTCGTCGACGCAGACCTCGATGAAGTGGTTTCCCCCGCCGAGCGTCGCCAGTTGCTGGGCGGCCCGGTCGCGACGCCACTTCACCTCCGGCGCCACCGCCTCGAACCGCTGCCAGAAGTCGTCCCAGCCGGCGGTCGGGACGCCGTGCAGCCGGCCCGGGTCGACCGGGTCGGTGTGCAGACCGCGGCCGACCGGGATGGCCTGCTCGATCCGCGAACGCAGCCGGGACAGGTCGTCCGGCAGGTCCGCCGCGGTGAGCGAGGTCTTCACCGCGCTCATCCCGCAGCCGATGTCCACGCCGACCGCCGCCGGGCAGACGGCGCCGCGCATCGCGATCACCGAACCGACCGTCGCGCCCTTGCCCAGGTGCACGTCGGGCATCACGGCGAGCCCGTGCAGCCACGGCAGCGAGCTGATGTTGCGCAGCTGCTGCATCGCCTGGCCCTCGACGGTGGCCGGGTCGGTCCACATCCGGATCGGGACCCGGACGCCGGGTACTTCGGTGTACGACATGGTTCGACGACCTCCTGAGGTCGGTTGGTTCAAGCCTAGGGGGGGTTGCCGCGCGAAGAGTCCCGGTGCGGCCCGGGGATGTCGGGAGCGACCGCGCTCAGGCGGCCGAGGGGCATCGGGAGGACAGTCTCGGGGAGCGCCGACCGGTGTGCTCGACCCGCATGGTGACCGCCTCCTCTCCGTGTGTGTACCGGGTGCCGGGAGCCATCTACCCACGCACCGCACGGCGTCCGCAAGGGAATAACGCGAAGGGCCCGGTGGAGCGCACGTGCGCTCCACCGGGCCCCGGCCCGCGGTCCCGCTCAGGCGGTGACGACGGTGACCTCGCCGATGCCGAGCTCCCGCACCTGGTCCGCGAACGCGGCGGCGTCCCCGACCAGGACGGTCACCAGCCGGTCCGGCGGGAAGGCCTCGACCACGGCCGCGGTGGCCTCGGCCGTCGACAGCTCGGCCAGCTGCCGGTAGACCTCGGCCTGGAAGTCGTCCGCCAGGTGCTGCTCCACCTGGTCGGCCAGGGTGCCGGCCACCGAACCCGCCGTCTCGTACTTCAGCGGGGCCACGCCGACCAGGAACTGCACCGCCTCCTCGCGCTCCGCGTCGGTGAGCCCCTCGGCGGCCAGCGTGCGCAGGATGGTCCAGGTGTCGGCGAGCGCCGGGGCGGTGGAGGCGGTGTCCACCGAGCCGCTGATCGCCAGCATCGCGCGGCCGGTGCCGTCGGCCGCCGAACGCAGCGGCTGGGCGAACGCCCGGACGCCGTAGGTGTAGCCCTTCTCCTCGCGCAGCACCCGGTCCAGGCGGGAGGTGAGGGTGCCGCCCAGGCAGTAGGTGCCGAGGATCTGGGCGGCCCAGCGCGGGTCGTGCCGGTCCGGTCCGATCCGGCCGATCAGCAGCTGGGTCTGGACCGAGCCGGGACGGTCCACGATGATCACCCGGCCGGTGTCGTCGGCGGTCACCGGCGCGTGCGGGGCGGACTCGGCCGGGGTGCCCTTCCAGCCGCCCAGGGTGGACTCCAGCAGCGCCGGCAGGTCGGTGCCGGTGAGGTCGCCGACCACGACGACCGTCGTGGTGGCCGGGCGGACGTGCGCCTCGTAGAACGCCCGGACGGCGGCCCGGTCGATCGGCTTGACCGTCTCCGCGGTGCCGCTGCGCGGCCGGGAGAGCCGGTCCGCCGCGTCGAACAGCTCGGCGTAGAGCGCCTTCGCGGCCCGGCGGGCCGGGTTGGCCTGCTCGTGGACGATCTCGTCCAGCCGGTTGGCGACCAGCCGCTCGATCTCGCCCTCCGGCAGCGCCGGGCTGCCCAGGGCGGCGGCCAGCAGGTCCAGGCCGCGGGCCAGCCGGGAGGCCGGGACCTCCAGCGAGACCCGGATGCACGGGTGGTCGGCGTGCGCGTCCAGGGTGGCGCCGGCCCGCTCCAGCTCGGCGGCGAACTCCTCGGCGGTGAGCGTGTCGGTGCCCTCGCTCAGCGCGCGGGCCAGGATCGCCGAGACGCCGTCCAGCCCGTCCGGCTCGGCCGCGAGCGGCGCGTCGAGCAGCACGTCGACGGCGACCAGCTGCTGGCCGGGGCGGTGGCAGTGCAGCACGGTGATGCCGTTGCCGAGCGCCGCGCGCTCGGGCGCGGGGAACGCCCACGGGCTCGGCGTACCGGGCTCGGGCTGGGGGTGGAAGGTCATGGCGGGGACGTAGTCGGTGCTCATACGGCGGCACCCTCCTCGTCGGTCTCGGCGGTGGCGGCGGTCTGGTCGGCGGCGACGGCGTCCTCGGTGTCCGCCCCGGCGGCGGCCCCGGTGTCGTCGGCGGTGGTCGGCTCGTACACCAGGACCGCCCGGTTCTGCGGGTGCAGCCGCGCCTGCGCGACCGCCCGCACCTCCTCGGCGGTGACGTCGAGGACCTTCGGCAGGGCGTCGTTCAGCAGCTTCGGGTCGCCGAACAGCACGGCGAAGCGGCAGAGTTCGTCGGCCCGGCCGGCGACCGTGGTGAGCCGGTCCAGCCACTCGCGCTCGATCTGCGCCTGGGCCCGCTCCAGCTCCGCCGGGGTCGGCCCCTCGGCGGCGAACCGGGCGAGCTCCTCGTCGACGGCCGCGTCGATCTGCTCGACGGTCGCGTCACCCGAGGTCTTGACGTCCAGCCAGCCCAGGCTGGGCGCGCCGGCCAGCCGGAGCAGGCCGAACCCGGCCGCGACGGCGGTGCGGTCCCGCCGGACCAGCCGGTTGTACAGCCGGCTGGACTCGCCGCTGCCGAGGACGGTCAGCGCCAGGTCGGCGGCGTCCGCCTCGCGGGTGCCGTCGTGCGGCAGCCGGTAGGCGGCCATCAGCGCGCGGGACGGCACGTCCTCGCGGATCAGCTCGCGCACCTCCCGGCCGACGGTGTCCGGCAGGGAGCCGTCGCGCGGCGGCTGCTTGCCGTCGTGCGCGGGGATCGACCCGAAGTACTTCTCGACCCAGGCGATCGCCTGCTCCGGGTCGATGTCGCCGACCACCGACAGCACCGCGTTGTTCGGCGCGTAGTACGTGCGGAAGAACGTCCGGGCGTCCTCCAGGGTGGCCGCGTCGAGGTCCGCCATCGACCCGATCGGGGTGTGGTGGTACGGGTGGCCGTCCGGGAAGGAGAGCGCGGTGAGCTTCTCGAAGGCGGTGCCGTAGGGCACGTTGTCGTAGCGCTGGCGGCGCTCGTTCTTCACCACGTCGCGCTGGTTCTCCATCGACGTCTCGTCGAGGGCGGCGAGCAGCGAGCCCATCCGGTCCGCCTCCAGCCAGAGCGCGAGCTCCAGCTGGTGGGCCGGCATGGTCTCGAAGTAGTTGGTGCGCTCGAAGCTGGTGGTGCCGTTCAGCGAGCCGCCCGCGCCCTGGACCAGTTCGAAGTGGCCGTTGTTGGAGACGTTGGCGGACCCCTGGAACATCAGGTGCTCGAACAGGTGGGCCAGTCCGGTGCGGCCCTTCACCTCGTGCCGGGAGCCGACGTCGTACCAGAGGCAGACCGCGGCCACCGGGGTCAGGTGGTCCTCGGAGAGGACGACGCGCAGGCCGTTGGCCAGGCGGTGCTCGGTGATGGCGATGCCTCGCTGGGAGGCGGGGGCCGGGTTGGCCATGCGCTCGGGTCCTTCCCGTCGTCGATGTCGGGGTTCGTGTGGCGTCCCCCATTGTGGTGCAACGCGCGAATGACGTGGATGTGTCCGCGCGGAAGGGGCGTTCGCCAGGGGCGGAAGAGGGGCGCTGGCCGGGACTGTCCGCCCGAGGGTCCACAATGGGGGCGCTGCGCCCTGTTGACACCCCCCGACGACAGCCGGCGACACCACAGCGCAGACGAGACGCAAGCGAGACGTAAGGGAGCCCCGCCGCGATGGCCCGCCGCAGTTCGCAGACCCCGCCGCCCGGAGACTTCGAGGAGCGCATCCTCGATGTCGACGTCGTGGACGAGATGCAGGGCTCGTTCCTTGAGTACGCCTACTCGGTGATCTACTCGCGAGCACTCCCGGACGCCCGGGACGGCCTCAAGCCGGTGCACCGCCGAATCCTCTACCAGGCCAACGAGATGGGCCTCCGCCCGGAGCGCGGCCACGTCAAGTGCGCCCGCCTGGTGGGCGAGGTGATGGGCCGGCTGCACCCGCACGGTGACGCCTCCATCTACGACTCCGTCGTCCGCATGGCGCAGCCGTTCTCGATGCGGCTGCCGCTGATCGACGGCCACGGCAACTTCGGTTCGCTCGGCAACGACGACCCGCCGGCCGCCATGCGGTACACCGAGTCGCGGCTCACCGCCGCCTCCATGGCGATGGTCGAGTCGATCCACGAGGAGACCGTCGACTTCGGGCCCAACTACGACGGCAGCGAGCAGGAGCCGCTGGCCCTGCCGGCCGCCTTCCCCAACCTGCTGGTCAACGGCGCCACCGGGATCGCCGTCGGCATGGCCACCAACATGCCGCCGCACAACCTCTCCGAGGTGGTCGCCGCAGCCCGGCACCTGATCAAGCACCCCAGCGCCGACCTCGACACCCTGATGCGGTTCGTCCCCGGCCCGGACCTGCCCACCGGCGGCCGGATCGTCGGCCTCTCCGGCATCCGGGACGCCTACGAGTCCGGCCGCGGCACCTTCAAGATCCGCGCCACCAGCACGATCGAGGCCGTCACCGCCCGCCGCAAGGGCATCGTGGTCACCGAGCTGCCGTACAACGTCGGCCCGGAGAAGGTCATCTCGAAGATCAAGGACCTGGTCAACGCCAAGAAGCTGCAGGGCATCGCGGACGTCAAGGACCTCACCGACCGCGAGCACGGGCTCCGCCTCGTCATCGAGGTGAAGAACGGCTTCGTGCCCGAGGCCCTCCTGGAGCAGCTCTACAAGCTGACGCCGATGGAGGAGACCTTCGGCATCAACAACGTGGCGCTGGTGGACGGTCAGCCGCTCACCCTCGGCCTCAAGGAGCTGCTGGAGGTCTACGTCGACCACCGCTTCGAGGTGGTCCGCCGACGCAGCGACTTCCGCCGACGCAAGCGCCAGGAGCGGCTGCACCTGGTCGAGGGCCTGCTCGTCGCCCTGGTCGACATCGACGAGGTCATCGCCATCATCCGGTCCAGCGACAACGCCGCCCAGGCCAAGGACCGCCTGATCGAGCGCTTCTCGCTCTCCGAGACGCAGACCTCCTACATCCTCGACACGCCGCTGCGCCGGCTCACCCGCTTCGACCGGGTCGAGCTGGAGCAGGAGCAGGCCAAGCTCAACTCCGAGATCGCCGAGCTGACCGAGATCCTCGAGTCCGACAGCCGGCTGCGCAGCGTCGTCTCCAACGAACTCGGCGCCGTCGCCAAGCAGTTCGGCACCGAGCGGCGGACCGTCCTGCTGGAGGCCGGCGCCGCGCCGGCCGCCTCGCTGGCCGTGCCGCTGGAGGTCGCCGACGACCCGTGCCGGGTGCTGCTCTCCTCCACCGGCCTCCTCGCCCGCACCGCCGACGGAGAGCCCTTCGAACTCTCCGAGAAGCGCGCCAAGCACGACGTCATCGTCTCCGCGGTGCCCAGCACCGCGCGCGCCGACGTCGGCGTGGTCACCACGGCCGGCCGGGTCCTGCGCCTGCCGGTCATCGACCTGCCCGCGCTCCCGCCCACCCCCTCGCCCACCCTGGCGGGCGGCGCCGCCGTCACCGAGTTCCTCCGGCTGGAGACGGGCGAGCGCGCCATCGCCCTCACCACCCTGGACGAGTCCTCTCCCGGCCTGGCGCTCGGCACCGCGCAGGGCGTCGTCAAGCGGGTCGTCCCCGAATGGCCCGCCAACAAGGACGAGTTCGAGGTGATCGCGCTCAAGGACGGCGACGAGGTGGTCGGCGCGGTCGAACTGCGCACCGGCGAGGAGGACCTGGTCTTCGTCGCCTCCGACGCCCAGCTGCTCCGCTACCCCGCCGGACAGGTCCGCCCGCAGGGCCGCCCGGCCGGCGGCATGGCCGGCATCAAGCTCTCCGACGGCGCCCGGGTGCTCTCCTTCACCGCCGTCGACCCGGCCGTCGACGCGGTGGTGGTCTCGGTGGCCGGCGCCTCCGGCACCCTCACCGGCGAGGCCCAGTCCAGCTGGAAGGTCACCCCCTTCGAGCAGTACCCGCGCAAGGGCCGGGCCACCGGCGGCGTCCGCTGCCAGCGCTTCCTGCGCGGCGAGGACGCCCTCGCCTTCGCCTGGGTCGGGCCCGCCCCCGCCCGCGCCGCCACCGCCAAGGGCGCCCCGGTCGACCTGCCCGAGCGCGACCCGCGGCGCGACGGCTCCGGCACCCCCGTCACGACCCCGATCGACACGGTCGCCGGCCCCGCCTGACGCGCCCCGTTCCACCCCGCGGAGGGGCGTCGGACCTCGGTCCGGCGCCCCTCCGCGCTTCCCGGTCCGCCTCCGCACGGCCGCCGTGCCCACCGGGCCCGCCCCGCTCGCGCCCCCTCACCCGCCCTGCCCCGACACCCGGCGCCGGAACGGGGATCCGAGCCGCCCCGGGAGGGAGGCGAGGGTAGCCTTACCGGAGTGAGCACCTGTGCGACCGTGTCGCGTGAACTGTCGGAGCCGTTGGCCGCCACGGCGGCGACCGCCACCACCTGGCTGCTGGTGGAGCAGACCGGCCCGTGGGGCGCGAAGGCACTCGCGGAGAGCCATCTGGACGCGGCGGTGGGGCGGGCCCTGGAGGCGGCGACCGACGGGACCGGCGTACGGGTGGCCCTGATCCGGCGGCCGGGGCGGCACGCCGACTGCCTGCCGACGGCGCGGCACGAGGTGCTGGTCGCGCACACCGTGCCGGGTCGCGGGTGGGTGCGCCGTTCGGCCGTGACCGATCCCGCGGAGCTGCTGGCCCTGGACTTCGCCGCGCTGGGCGCGGGCGACCACGGCGGTTTCGGGGCTCCGCACATCGGCGGGCCGATCGCCCTGGTGTGCACCAACGGCCGCCGGGACCGCTGCTGCGCGCTGCTCGGCCGCCCGCTGGCGGCGGAGCTCGCGGTGGCGGGGCACAGCGAGGTGTGGGAGGTGACGCACCTCGGCGGGCACCGCTTCTCGCCGACCATGCTGGTGCTGCCCTACGGCTACGCCTACGGACGGCTGACCCCGGAGTCGGCCAAGGAGGTGCTGTCGGCGGCGGCCGTCGGCCACATGGTGCCGGAGTGGTCGCGCGGCTGCTCGGGCTGGGAGCGTCCGGGCCAGGCCGCCGACCACGCGGTGCGGGTGGCGACCGGTGAGACCCGGGTGGACGCGCTGACCGTGGCGCAGCGGCCGGACGGCCCGGGCCGCTGGCTGGTGGGGGTCCGGCACGAGGACGGCCGGTCCTGGGAGGTCGAGGTGGTCGAGGGCCTGAGCGAGCCGGCCCGGCCCGAGAGCTGCGGCAAGGCGGCGGGCACGCCGTCCCGGATGGACGTCGGCGCGGTCCGGCAGCGGTAGCGCGGCGGCCGCCCCGGCCCGGCACGCCCGTACCGGCGGCAGGAGCGCAGGACCCCGGCGGCCCGTCGGGGCCCACCGGGGTCCTGCGCTCCTGCCGTCGGAGCCGCCGCTACGCCGCCCCCGCACCGGTCAGCGACCGGACCTCCAGCTCCGCGTACCGGTCCGGGTCGGCCGGTTCCGGCGAGGTGAGGGTGCCGATCCACCCGGCCAGGAAGCCCAGCGGGATGGAGACGATGCCCGGGTTCTCCAGCGGGAACCAGTGGAAGTCGACCCCGGGGAAGAGGGCCACCTTGGTCCCCGAGACCACCGGCGAGAAGGCCACCAGCACCACCGCGGGGATCAGCCCGCCGTACACCGACCAGACCGCGCCACGGGCGGTGAACCGCCGCCAGAACAGGCTGTAGAGCAGCACCGGCAGGTTGGCCGAGGCCGCGACGGCGAAGGCCAGGCCGACCAGGAAGGCCACGTTCAGCTGCTGGGCGAAGAGGCTGAGCACGATCGCGACCGCACCGATCCCGACCGCGGCGACCCGGGCGACACCGACCTCCTTCCGCTCCGCGACCGCGCCGGCGGACTCCGCCTCGGACTCCGCGGCCCGGAGCCTGCCCGTCAGCGCGCCCCGGGCCCGCCGGGAGGCCGGCACGGCGGCCCGGCGGCCGCGGGGGCGGCGCGTGCGGCGCGGCCGCCCCCGCCAGGCGCCCGCCCAGATGTCGTGCGCGAACGCCGCCGAGGAGGCCAGGGTGAGCCCGGCGACCACGGCGAGGATGGTGGCGAAGGCGATCGCCGAGATCAGCGCGAACAGCAGCACCCCGCCGGT
This sequence comes from Kitasatospora sp. NBC_00458, assembly GCF_036013975.1. Classification (NCBI taxonomy): domain Bacteria; kingdom Bacillati; phylum Actinomycetota; class Actinomycetes; order Kitasatosporales; family Streptomycetaceae; genus Kitasatospora; species Kitasatospora sp. NBC_00458. The sequence goes on along the minus strand of NZ_CP107904.1, from coordinate 6,086,920 downwards.
GGAGCCGTTGCCGCCGCCGAGCACCAGGGCCAGCAGCGGGACGGCCGTGTTGCCCGCCGAGTTGGCGTGCCGCACCTCGGCCGAGCCGATCAGCGCGGTGGCGCCCAGTCCGAGTGCGATGGCCATCAGGTAGAACCCGCCGACCAGCCCGATCGCCCACATCGTGGAGCGCCGGGCGGCCCGGGCCGTCGGCACGGTGTAGAAGCGGGACAGGATGTGCGGGAGGCCGGCGGTGCCCAGCACCAGGGCCAGGCCGAGGCTGAAGAAGTCCAGCCGGCTGGTGAAGCTGTGCCCGTACTTGAGCCCCGGTTCCAGGTACCGCTGCCCGGCGCCGCTGTGCTGGGCGGCCTGCCGCATCAGCTCGGCGACGTCGCCGTGGAACCGGACCATCAGCAGCACGGTCAGCAGCACCGACCCGGCGATCAGCAGGAACGCCTTGACGATCTGGATCCAGGTGGTGGCCCGCATCCCGCCCACCGTGACGTAGACGATCATCAGACCGCCGACCGCCACGATGGTCCAGGTCCGGGCCTGGGCGCTGTTCGTGCCCAGCAGCAGCGCGACCAGGCTGCCCGCGCCGACCATCTGGGCGACCAGGTAGAAGAGCGTGACGACCACGCTGGCGCCGCCGGCCGCCGCCCGGACCTTGCGCCGGCGCAGCCGCAGCGCCAGGACGTCGGCGAGGGTGTACCGCCCGGCGTTCCGGACCAGCTCGGCGACCAGCATCAGCACCACCAGCCAGGCGACCAGGAAGCCGATGCTGTAGAGCACGCCGTCGTACCCGTAGAGCGCGATCAGCCCCGCGACGCCGAGGAACGAGGCGGCGGAGAGGTAGTCCCCGGAGAGCGCGAAGCCGTTCTGCAGCGGCGTGAAGTCGCGCCCGCCGGCGTAGAAGTCCTCGGCGGCGCTGCCCCGGCGGCGGCCGGCCCAGACGGTGATCGCCAGGGTGACCAGGACGATGACGGCGAACAGCACGACGGCCAGGTCGTGGTGGTCGCCGGCGGGGGCGACGGGGGGCGGGGTCGCGGCCCTCATCGCAGCTGGTCCTGGGTGTCCCAGCGGAGCGACAGGGCGGCCCGGTCGCGCTTGGTGCGGGCGTTGCGGGCGTAGAGCCAGGTCAGCAGGAAGGTGGAGGCGAACTGCAGCAGCCCTAGCACCCAGGCGATGTTGACCGGGCCGGCGACCGGGGTGCGCATCAGACCGGGGGCGACCGCCTGGGCGGCCACGTACGTCAGGTACCAGGCGAGGAAGACGCCGCTGACCGGGAAGACGAAGGTGCGGTAGCTGCGGCGGATCTGCTGGAAGGCCTCGCTGTGCTGGACCGAGCGGTAGACCTCGGTGCTGCCGTCCGTCTCCGGAGCGTCGGCCTCCCGGCCGTCCGTCTCCACCCGGTCGGCCTCCGGTCTCCCGGCCGGCGGTCTCCCGGTCCGCGGTGCGCCGGTCCGCGGGGGCGGGGTCTGCGTCCGGACGGGCGCCGGGCCCGCGTCCGTCCGGCCGATCGCCTGCCGGTCCGCCACCTCCCCGGCCGCCGGCCGGTCCGGCTGTCCGGGGACCGCCGCGGGCTCGGCCCACCAGTCGAACCGCTGCCCCTGCTCGGATTGCCGTCCCCGCTCTGGACTGCTCGTCTGCTGTTGTGGCACCGCTGCTCCTGGACCCGGGGGGTTGTGTCCCGAACCATGATGGGGGCGCCCGAACCCGCCCAACCTCCAACGCAGATACGTTCACTCGATAAGGTGAGCGATCATCCGACAGACGCTCATCTGACTACTACGGCGACCCGGTGATTCCGTTCCGGAAGGCGTACGTGACCGCTTGCGCCCGGTCCCGCACGCCGGTCTTGGCGAACAGGTTGTTGATGTGCGTCTTCACGGTGGCCGGGCTGACGAACAGCCGCCGGGCGATCTCGGTGTTGGAGAGCCCCTCCGCGATCAGCGCCAACACCTCGGCCTCCCGCGCGGTCAGCCCGTCCGGCAGTCCCACCGCCCCCGCCGGGGACACCGGGGACGCCGGGTCGGCGGGAACCGACCGCACGGGGTGCGCCGGGCGCGCCGGGGATCCCCACGCCTCCGAACGCGCCGCCGCGCCCTCCCCCGCCAGCCGCTCCAGCAGCCGCAGCTGCACCTGCGGGGCGAGCCCGGCCGCACCCGACCGGACGTCCGCGATCGCCCGGGCGATCTCCTCCGCACCGGCGTCCTTGGTCAGGTAGCCGCGTGCCCCGGCCCTCAGCGCCGGGAACAGCGAGTCGTCGTCGGCGTAGGTGGTCAGCACCACCACCTCGGTCCCCGGGTGGGCGGACCGGATCCGCCGGGTCGCCTCGACCCCGTCGCAGCGCGGCATCCGCAGGTCCATCAGCACCACGTCCGGGTGGTGCAGCCCGACCATCGCGACGGCCTCCTCGCCGTCCGCCGCCGAGCCGACCACCTCGATGCCGGGCAGCAGTCCCAGCAGCATCACGATGCCCTCGCGCACCACCGTCTGGTCGTCCGCCACCAGCACCCGCGCCGGCGGCCCGGAACCCGGCCCCGTCTCCGCACCCGGCCGCTCGCCCCGCCCCGTACCCGCGGTCATGCCGGCACCCGCAGCAGCACGCGCCATCCTCCCTCGTGACGGCCCGCCAGCAGGGTGCCGCCGAGCAGTTCCGCGCGTTCGCGCATCCCGAGCAGACCGTACCCGCCCCCGCTGCCCGCCAGCTCCGCGGACGCCCCGGCACGCACCGGACGCCCGTTGCGCACCTCCAGTTCGACCTCGTCGGGCAGGTAGCGCAGTTCGACGGTGCAGTGTGCGCCGGGGGCGTGCTTGCGCACGTTGGTCAGCGTCTCCTGGGCCGTGCGCCGCACCGCGAGCCCCGCCTCGGCGGGCAGCGGACGCGGGGTCCCGGTGACGGTGAGCACGGCGCGCTCGCGCCCGGTCAGCTCCACCAGGAACTCGCCGACCGGGGGCAGCTCGCCGCGCAGCGCGGACAGCGCCTGCCGGGTCTCGGCCAAGCCGTCCTGCGCCATCCGCCGGGCGGCCACCACCCGTTCCCGGATCCGCTCCCGGTCGGTGCCGGAGTCCAGCATCAGCCGGGCCGCCTCCAGATGGACCAGCTGGGCGGAGAGGCTGTGGGCCAGCACGTCGTGGATCTCCCGGGCGATCCTGGCCCGTTCGGCGAGCGCCGTGCTCTCCGCCTCGGCGGCCCGCGCCGCGCGTTCCTGGGCGAGCAGCCGCCGCGCGGTGCCGCGCGCCTCCGCGTCCAGCCGCAGCAGGTAGCCGAGGACGCCGAGCCCGCCGACCGTGACGGTGATGCTCAGCCAGCTCTCCCAGCTCGCCGCCGTGTAGGAGGCCAGCGCGGTCGTCGCGACCACCGCCGCCGGAACGGCCGGCAGCCGGACCGCGGCGGTGACGGCGAGCCCGGCCCAGACGAAGTCGGCCATCAGGTACGCCTGGAGCCCGTCGGCCAGCCAGGCGGAGCCGATCAGTGCGGCGGCCAGGACGAGCGAACGCGTCAGCCGCTGTTCCCGGGCCGCCCGCAGGTAGGCCGCGCAGAGTCCGACGGCCGCGAGCAGCCCGGCCGCGGCCGCCACGACCTCCCAGCCGGTGTACACCCCGCGGGAGAAGGTGCCCCAGACCACGGTGACCAGCAGCACGGCCCGGCCGAGCGCCGTGAGGGTCCGCCGGGCCTGGCTCTCGGCCTCCCGCTCCAGCCCCTCCCGGGCCGGCCAGCGGCTCCAGCTCCACTCGGGCACGGTTCTCCTCCGGGAGGTCGACGGGGTCCTGATCGGACGGACGGGCGAGCGGAGTGACAGGTGAGCCGACCGCCGGACGGGGACGCGGGCCCGGGGACGCGGGCCGGAGCCACCGGCCGGACGAGCCCGGTGTCAGCCTGCGACGACGGTGCGACCGGCCCCCTCCGACACCCGCGCCCTCCAGTTCACCACGAGCGACCTGACCAGCAGCAGGACCGCGAGCCCGAGCAGCAGCGAGCTGCGGGACTGGTGCACGTGGAGCGCGGCGCCGACCCCGAACAGGCCGAGCCGGACGACGACCGTGCCCGACCAGGCCGCCACCGTGGCCCGGGTGCCCCGGGCCCACAGGCCGCCGTCCTCCGCACGCCAGATCCGGACGGTCCAGCCCCAGACGCAGCCCGTCGCGAGCACCGCCAGCAGTCCGCCGGCCAGGAGCGCGACGGAGGCCACCGGGTGCGCGTGGTCGACCAGCGCGGGGTCGCGCAGCGCGAGGCCGCCGAGGACCAGCGGGAGCACCCAGAAGCGGCGCTCGGTGTCCAGGCGCCGGGCGCGCATCTGGCGCCGGACCACCAGGACCGCCACCGCGATGATCACAACGACGTCGACGAGGGCGGGCATCGGGTTCTCCGTAACGGCGGGAGGGGCGGACTGACCCCTCCGACGCTACGGATCCGGCCGCACCGGCTGCTCGGAGCCGGGGTGGAACGCGGGTGGACCCGGCGACACGAGGGCCCTCCACCCACGGGTGGAGGGCCCTGCGGTCCGCGGCGGAGCCGGTGCTCAGGCGTCGATGCGCGAGCGGTCCAGGGTGGCCGCCGAGTCCACGATGAACTCCTTGCGCGGCGCCACGTCGTTGCCCATCAGCAGGTCGAAGATCTTCTCGGCCTGCTCCAGGTCGCCGAGGTTGATCCGGCGCAGCGTGCGGTGGCGCGGGTCCATGGTGGTCTCGGCCAGCTGGTCGGCGTCCATCTCGCCGAGGCCCTTGTAGCGCTGGACCGGGTCCTTCCAGCGCAGGTTCTTGCGCTGGAACTCCAGCAGGGTGGAGCGCAGCTCGGCGTCGGAGTAGGTGTAGTGGTACTTCTCCTGCCCGCGCTTGGGGTTGGTGAGCTCGATCCGGTGCAGCGGCGGCACCGCCGCGAACACCCGCCCCTGCTCGACCATCGGCCGCATGTACCGCTGGAAGAGCGTCAGCAGCAGGCAGCGGATGTGCGAGCCGTCGACGTCGGCGTCGGCCATGAAGATGACCCTGCCGTAGCGCGCCTGGTCGATGTCGAAGGTGCGGCCCGAGCCGGCCCCTATCACCTGGATGATCGCCGCGCACTCGGTGTTCTTGAGCATGTCGCTCACGGACGCCTTCTGCACGTTGAGGATCTTGCCGCGGATCGGCAGCAGCGCCTGGAACTCCGAGTTGCGGGCCAGCTTGGCGGTGCCGAGCGCGGAGTCGCCCTCGACGATGAAGAGTTCACTGCGGTCGACGTCGTCGCTGCGGCAGTCGGCCAGCTTGGCCGGCAGCGAGCTGGTCTCCAGCGCGGTCTTCCGGCGCTGCGCCTCCTTGTGCTGGCGGGCCGCGACGCGGGTCCGGGCGGCGGCGACCACCTTCTCCAGCACGGCCCTGGCCTGGACCTTCTCGTCCCGCTTGGCCGAGGTGAGGAAGGCCTTGAGCTCCTTCGCGACGACGGCAGCGACGATCCGGTTGGCCGCCGAGGTGCCGAGCACCTCCTTGGTCTGGCCCTCGAACTGCGGCTCGGCGAGCCGCACGGTGACCACGGCGGTGAGGCCCTCGGTCGCGTCGTCCTTGGTGACGTCGTCCTCGGCGACGCGCAGCAGCTTGCTGGCGCGCAGCACCTCGTTGACCGTCTTGGCCATCGAGCGCTCGAAGCCGGTGACGTGGGTGCCGCCCTTGGGGGTGGCGATGATGTTGACGAAGGAGCGCAGGGTGGTGTCGTAGCCGGTGCCCCAGCGCAGCGCGATGTCCACCCCGAGGTGGCGGGTGACCTCGGTGGGCGTCATGTGCCCGAGGTCGTCGAGGACGGGGACGGTCTCCTTGAAGGTGCCCTCGCCGGTCAGCCGCAGCACGTCGCTGATCGGCTTGTCGGGCGCCAGGAACTCGCAGAACTCGGCGATGCCGCCGTCGTAGTGGAAGGTCGACTCCTCGACCGCGTCGCTCTCGGTCAACCGCTCGTCACGGACCACGATGGTCAGTCCGGGGACGAGGAAGGCGGTCTGCCGGGCCCGGCTGTGCAGGCTCTCCAGGGCGAGCTTGGCGTCCTTGAGGAAGATCTGCCGGTCCGCCCAGTAGCGGATCCGGGTGCCGGTGCGGGTCTTGGGCACCTTGCGGACCCGGGTCAGCCCGTTGGCCGGCTCGAACGGGGCGTCCGGGCTGGTCTCGGTGAAGATCCCGGGGGTGCCGCGGCGGAAGCTGATCGCGTGGGTGTGGCCGCTGCGGTCGACCTCGACGTCCAGGCGGGCCGAGAGCGCGTTGACCACGGAGGCGCCGACGCCGTGCAGACCGCCGGAGGCCGCGTAGGAGCCGCCGCCGAACTTGCCGCCGGCGTGCAGCTTGGTCATCACGACCTCGACGCCGGACAGCCCGGTCTTGGGCTCGACGTCCACCGGGATGCCTCGCCCGTTGTCACGGACCTCGACCGAGGAGTCGTCGTGCAGCACGACCTCGATCCGGTCGCAGTGGCCGCCGAGCGCCTCGTCGACGGAGTTGTCGATGATCTCCCAGAGGCAGTGCATCAGGCCCCGGCTGTCGGTCGAGCCGATGTACATGCCCGGGCGCTTGCGGACCGCCTCCAGGCCCTCCAGGACGAGCAGGTGCCGAGCGGTGTAGTTGGAACCGTCGTCGCCGGCCAGCAGAGCGGACGGCACGGTCGTTTCGGCACTCACGCGGCACTCTCCTCGGTGATGTATCTGTCTCATCGGTCACATCCGGACGGGTCCGGACCGTCCGCCAGTGCAGCACACCGCACCGACAGCCGTTTCCCCTACGTGTGCACGCCCCTCCGCTGGGTGCACAGCACGGCGGACCGGTCCCGCGCAGCTTGTACGCGCTGCGCGAACAAGGGCCGCGCCGGATTCGGGCCGCCGGGGCTCCATCTCCTCCCGGTACCACCGGTCCTGGCGGATCGTGGGACCGGGCGCAGGCTCCGGAACTGCCGTTATGCAGGCTACCGGGGCCCGGGACGGGGCTTATGCTCCAACCCAGCAGAGGATTATGCTACGCGGACTCCGGCACCCGGTTCCGATCGGGCGTTCGAGCGGGAGACGGATCCTGGGATTCGGTACGCATGAACCACCGGCCCCCGGGGCACGTCCTCATCAACACAGCAGAATCCTCAGAGAAGAAAAGCCACGAGCGGGAACGTTTTCGGCCTGGTTGGATGTTGACCCTGGTACGACAGCTCGTCGAGCTAGAGAAGAGGCGACGTGACTACTGTTCTGACACCTGCGAGCCCGCTCACCGCGGCTGACCGCTGCGACCGCTGCGGCGCCCAGGCTTACCTGCGCGTCGTACTCGCAAGCGGTGGAGAGCTGCTCTTCTGCGCCCATCACGGCCGGAAGTTCGAGCCCGAGCTCAAGAAGATCGCCGTGGAGATACAGGACGAGAGCGGCCGGTTGAGCGGCACCGCCGCCACGGCCGACGAAGACGAGCGCTGATCCCGGGCGCCACGCAGCAGCAACCGACGTCGAGCTGTGACCGTTCGCGCACGGCGCGCGAACGGTGAGCCGGGCGGCCGACCCCTCCGGGGGCCGGCCGCCCGGCTCCGACGTTTTCCCGTCCGGGTGCTCTCCGCCCCCGCGCCGCCGACCGGTTACAGGACGCCGCGCACCGCGTCCGCGACCGCGCCGACCCGGGTGTAGACGCCGGGGTGGGCCGCCTCGGCGCAGCCCGTCCCCCAGGAGACCAGTCCGGCGAGCCTCCCGGCGACCACCAGCGGGCCGCCGCTGTCCCCCTGGCAGGCGTCCTTGCCGCCCTGCTCCTCGCCCGCGCAGACCATGCCGCGGGCGTCGAAACGGCCGTCCGAGCCGCCCGGGTAGGCCTCTGCGCAGGTCTGGTCCGGGATGATCGGGACGTCCACGCCACGGAGCGTGGGCGAGTAGTCACCGTGGCCGGTGCTGTCCCCCCAGCCGTAGACCTGCGCCCTGGTACCCGCGAGGTACGGCTCGGTCTCGTTCTGGCCGACCAGTTCGATCACCGGCCGGGCCCCCTGCGACTCGGCGAGGGTGACCACCGCCACGTCGTTCATGTTGGTGGCGAAGGAGTAGTCGGGGTGCACCCAGACCGCCTGCACCGGCACCTCGCGGCCGAGCGAGCCGCGCAGGTCGTCCCGGCCGACGACGACCTTCAGGCCCGGGCGGTCCACCCGCTGGCCCCTGGACTCGTCGTAGAAGCAGTGCGCCGCCGTCACCACCTTGGTCGGGGTGACCAGCGCCCCGCCGCAGAACTGCCCCGAGCGGCCGGCCCCGAACTGCTGGCGGCTGGCCAGCGCCACCACCCACGGCTGTCCGGCGGTGCTCGCCGCCACCCCGCCGACGATCCTCCCCTCCGCCCGGGCGGCCGGCGCCGCCGCCCCGAGGGCCAGCAGTGGCGCCGGCAGGGCTGCCAGCAGGGCCAGCAGTGCCGCGGCCCGGCGGCGGCGGGTCGGGGCGGCGGTCGGCAGGTCGGCGCGGTCCGGGCGGTCCGGGTTGGGCGACACCGTGTCTCCAGGTGGCTCGGCAGCAGGCAACCGGCACAGCGTAGGTGACCGACTACGGTGCGCGACCCGCTGCGGCCGCACCGCCACCCGGACGAGCGACAACGGCCACCCGGACGGTGACGCCGTCCGCCCCCGAACGGCCGGAAGGCCCGGAGCGTCCGCTCCGGGCCTTCCGACGGGACCTTCGACCGTCCGGCGATCAGTCCAGGTAGTCGCGCAGCACCTGGGAGCGCGACGGGTGGCGCAGCTTGGACATGGTCTTCGACTCGATCTGGCGGATGCGCTCACGGGTGACCCCGTACACCTTGCCGATCTCGTCGAGCGTCTTCGGCTGACCGTCCGTCAGGCCGAAGCGCATCGAGACCACGCCCGCCTCGCGCTCGGACAGGGTGTCCAGCACCGAGTGCAGCTGCTCCTGGAGCAGGGTGAAGGAGACCGCGTCGGCCGGGACGACCGCCTCGGAGTCCTCGATCAGGTCACCGAACTCGCTGTCGCCGTCCTCACCCAGCGGGGTGTGCAGCGAAATGGGCTCGCGGCCGTACTTCTGGACCTCGATGACCTTCTCGGGGGTCATGTCGAGTTCCTTGGCCAGCTCCTCCGGGGTGGGCTCGCGGCCCAGGTCCTGGAGCATCTGGCGCTGGACGCGGGCCAGCTTGTTGATGACCTCGACCATGTGCACCGGGATGCGGATGGTGCGGGCCTGGTCGGCCATCGCCCGGGTGATCGCCTGACGGATCCACCAGGTCGCGTAGGTCGAGAACTTGTAGCCCTTGGTGTAGTCGAACTTCTCGACCGCACGGATCAGGCCCAGGTTGCCCTCCTGGATCAGGTCCAGGAAGAGCATGCCGCGGCCGGTGTAGCGCTTGGCCAGCGAGACCACCAGGCGGAGGTTGGCCTCCAGTAGGTGGTTCTTGGCCCGGCGGCCGTCCTCGGCGATGATCTCCAGCTCGCGCTTGAGCTTGGGGGCCAGCTTGTCGGCGGCCGAGAGCTTGTCCTCGGCGAACAGGCCGGCCTCGATGCGCTTGGCGAGCTCGACCTCCTGCTCGGCGTTGAGCAGCGGGACCTTGCCGATCTGCTTCAGGTAGTCCTTGACCGGGTCGGCGGTGGCACCCGCCACGGCGACCTGCTGGGCCGGCGCGTCGTCCTCGTCGTCGTCGGAGAGGACGAAGCCCTCCGACTCCTCCTCCGGGGCGTCGCCCTCGGGAGCGGCCTTGTCGGCCGGCAGGGCTGCGTCCTCCAGCAGCTCCTCCTCGCCGAGCAGCTCCTCCTCGCCGCCCTTGGCGGTCTTGGCGGTGGTGGTCTTCTTGGCGGCGGTCTTCTTGGCCGGGGCGGCGGCCTTCTTGGCGACCGCCTTCTTGGCGACGGCCTTCTTGGCGACCGTCCGCACCTCGGTGACGACGGTGGTCGTCTCCTCGACGGTGATCTCGGCGGACACCGTGCCGACCGACGCGGCGGCGGCCGCGACCGCCGGGGCGGAGACGGGCGCACCGGGCGCGATGCGCACGGGCGGCTTGGTCGGGGCCGACGGGGTCCGGGTGGTGACCGCCTTGGTGGCGGTGCGCTTGGCGGGGCTCTTGGCGGCAACGCTCTTGCGCTTGGCGCCGGCCGGTTCGGCCGCGCTGACCATGAGATCCACCCCCTCCTCAATCAGAACCTGGTTGAGGCTGCGCATGACGTTCTTCCACTTGGTGACCGGGATCTGGTCCGCCTCGAACGCCTGGCGCACGTCGTCACCGGCGATCTGCCCCTGGGCCTTGCCCCGCTCGATGAGAGCCAGCAGAGCCGCGGACTCGGCGATCTCGGGGGGAAGCGAACGGGATGTGCTGGCCGACACGAACAACCTCTCGGACGATGAGTGGACTCGAACCCGTACCGGCCGCCCGAGCGGGCGGGGAAGGAGATCGCGCGTCGGGCACGCGGTGTCGATTCCGACCGACTCGGGCTTGAGGACTGGGTTTGCAGGACGGCAGCAGCGCCGCGGACCAACACAGCATTCTGACATGTTGGGTTATTCCGGAGCTGCTCCCGCTCAGGAGACATCGCTGCTACTCGTCAAGTGTTACGCATGGCCTTCGTGTCGCGGGTCACACCGTTCGTGTCCACGGCCCGGGGCCTCCCTCCATCATCCCCCACTCGCGCCGAAGCTCATCACCATGGACACGACAGTTCGGCCACCGGGGCGACGCCCGGCGCCGGACGCGCCCCCGGCGGGCCGGGCACGCAGAGGCCCTCCGGCTGCGCCGTGGCGGCAGCCGGAGGGCCGGTGGTCGCGGGGAACGGGGGGAACACGCGGTCCCGGACGGACCGCTCAGTGCTCCCGGGGCGCCGGAACCGACGGCTCGACCTCGGGGTGGACGGTGAGCAGCGCCCGCATCGCGGCCTCGGCGGCGGTGCCGTCGCCGGCCCCGAGCGCCTCCACCAGCCGGGCGTGCAGACCGACCGAGGCCTCGACCGGCCGCTCGCAGGCGGTGACCGGACCGCCGGACACCTGGAGCGCGCAGGCGACGATCCCGGAGAGGTGCTCCAGCATCCGGTTGCCCGCCAGCTGCAGGACCAGCCCGTGCAGCTCGGCGTCGGCCCGGCTGAAGGTGGAGAGGTCGGCCTGGGCGGCGGCGTGGCCCATGATCTCGACCAGCTCGGCGAGTCGCTGCTGGACGTCCTCCCGGCCGTGGCCGGAGGCGATCCGGGAGGCCAGCGGCTCGATCGCCCAGCGGAGCTCGAACAGCTCCCGGCGCTGCTCGTCCCGCTGCGGGCCGAAGGCGCGCCACTCGATGATGTCCGGGTCGAGCAGGTTCCAGTCGCTGACCGGGCGGACCCGGGTGCCGACGTTCGGCCTGGCACTGACCAGGCCCTTGGCCTCCAGCACGCGCAGCGACTCGCGGACGACGGTGCGGGAGACCTCGAACCGCTGGCCGATCTCCTCGGGGACGAGCGGCCGGTCGGCGCCGAGGTCACCGGAGACGATCATCTGGCCGAGCTGCTGGACCAGCTGGCCGTGCAGGCCGCGGCCGCGGCTGCTGGTGGTCTTGCGGCCGACCCGGGCGAGGTCCGACTCGGCGCCCTCCCAACGGGGCGCCGGCGGGGTCGGCCGGTCGGCGTACGAGAAGCGGTCCAGGTCGGCGGGGCCGGGGATGGCCCCGTCGGCGGAACGGGCAGGGGTCATGGTGGGGTGCGCAAGGGTACTCACAGGTCCTTTGTCGGCGATCGGGGGGCACAGCTTGAGAATTCTCGTGAAAAGCACACGAAAGGGTGATCGACCGTGACTGGATAATTGACTTCTTATCAGGAAGAAACGCTCATTGCGGTCACTGCTGGTCGATCTTGGCGAACCGCCCGGCCCGGCGGCGACTCGGAGCGCCCGGCGCCCCGGAGTCCCCGGCGGCTCGGAACCCCCGTCGGCCCCGAACGCCCGCCGGCTCGAAACGCCCGGCGGCTCGGAACACCCGGCGGCTCAGAACGCCCGGCGCCGGGCCTGGACCACCAGGACGGTCAGCAGCAGCACGAAGGCCGGCGCCGTCACCGCGGCCAGCAGCGCCGGATCCGTCAGCGCCGATCCGCCCTCCGCAACCCGGCGGTCCCCGCCGTACACCCATCCGTACGCCCACTCGACCCCGGACTGGAACGGCAGCAGCTCCGCCGCCCGGGTCGGCCAGGCCGTCCCGGTCTGCCGCAGCAGCAGCGCCACGCCGGACTCCAGCAGCGGCGGCAGCGCGCAGAGCAGCAGCACCCCCGCGGCGGCGCTGCGGGTGAGCGAGGCCGTCAGCACCCCGGTCCAGCCCGCCACGACCGTCAGGAGGACGAAGGCCAGCAACGCGGCCGGCACACCCTGCCCGGCCGCCAGCGCCAGCGGGGCCAGCACGGTCGGCAGCTCGCCGAGCCCGCCCAGCCCGGCCGAGGCCAGCGCCTCCGCCACCCGACCGGAGAGCGCGGCCGGGTCGGACCAGGCCGTGACCGTCACCCCCGCCGGCAGCGCGAAGTGCACGGCCACGGCGTCCACCAGCAGCGTGACCAGGCCCAGCACCCCCGCCACCGCACCGGTCACCAGCAGCTTGGCCGCCAGCAGCCGCACCCGGCGCGGGTACGACACCCGCGAGGCCGCCAGCCCCGGGTGCCGCACCTCGTGCCCGTACGACAGGGCCCCCAGCACCCCCGCCGCCAGTGCCGCCAACGGCAGCGGAACCAGCGGCACCGTCGCCGTCAGCAGCCGGACCCCCGCCGCCCCGTCCAGGCCCCCGTCGGGCGCCTGTCCTGCCAGCACGGCGGCCACCGCCGCGTCGCAGAGCACCACCGCGGCGAGCAGCAGCCAGGTGGAACGCAGGCCGCGCAGCCGGCGCAGCTCATAGGCCAGAACTCGCACGGTTCACTCGCTCCGAAGGTCGATGGTGGCGGGGGTGACGGGAAGGACGGCGGACCCGCGGTCGGGCACCTCCGCGGTGGCCGGCCCACCGGTGTTCCACACGGGGGCCGGAGCCGGGGCCGGAGCGGGGGCGGGCGCAGGGGCGGGGGCCGCCGGGAGCGGGCGGGCCGGGGCGGCGGTGGCACGCTCGCGCACCCCGGCCGGTCCGGACTGCGCGGTCGCGGCAGGGGCCGGGGCCGGGGCCTGCCGGGCGGCACCGGTGCGCCGGGACCGGTCGGCGGGCCCGGTGGCCGGGTGGCCCGCGGCCTGGGTGAGGCGGCCGAGGCGGATGGTGTCCTCGGCCGGCAGCGCGTCCGCGGGCCCGGCCCGGTCGTGCGTTTCGGACACCGGGGTCACGCCGGACCGGGTCAGGCTGTCCAGGCCGTCCCGGAAGAGCCGGTCCACGGCCACCGTCGGGGAGGTGTCCGCCTCCTCGTCGACCGGCGCGGCGGCGGCCGGTGCCGGGACGGGGGCCGGTGCGGGCGCGGGCGTCGGGGTCGGCGGCGGTGTGGTTCCGGGGCGCCGCGCCGCGCGCCGGGCGGCCCGGGCCGTGATCGCGGACAGCGCGGTCGCCGCCGAGACCGCGACCGGGGCCACCGTCGGCCCGGGCGTGACCGGTAGGGCGACGGTGGGCGGGGGCACCTGCTCCCGCTCGGCGGCGGATGGCTGCGGCACCGGGACCGGAGCCGGAGCCGAAGTCGGGGCCGAAGTCGGGGCCGGGGCCGGGGCCGCCGACACCTGCGGCATCGCGACCGTGTGGTCGGCGGCTCCGACCTCCCGCTCGACACCCGCCCGCGGACTCCCGTCGGACCGGTCGGCCTGCTGCGTCGCCGGGCGGGCCCGGCCCGCCCCGCTCCGGACCGTGAGGTGGCCGGAGCGGCCGGAGCCGTCCGGCAGGGCGGCCCGGGGTGCCGGCTGCTCGACCACCCGGTCGGCCAGTTCGTGCAGCAGGATGCCGTTGCGGTAGGCGAGTTCACCGATCTCGGTGCGGCCGATCCCGGCCACCGCGAGACCCGCCCCGCCGTCCCGGCGGACCTGTGCGCCCCGGCCGACCAGCAGATCGGCGAGCCGGGCCATCTGCGGCCCGCGGACGGCGACCTCCGGGCTGAGCCGGGTGCGCCGGAACTCCGTCACCGGCTGGTCCGCCACCAGTCGGCCCTGGTCCAGGGTGACCACCCGGTCGGCGAGCTGCGAGGCGTCCTGCGGCGTGCGGGTGGTGACCAGTACGGTGCCGCCCGCGACACCGAAGGACCGCAGGAAGGACTGGAACCACTCCGCGTTGCGCGGCGAGAGCCCCTCGGTCGGCGCGTCCAGCAGCAGGATCCCGGGGTCGCCGAGCAGTGCCGCCGCGAGGGCCAGCCGACGGTGCATCCCGGGCGAGAACGTCCGCAGGCGCTGGTCGGCGACGGCCGCCAGCCGGGTCTGTTCGAGCAGTTCGTCGGCCCGGCTCGCCGGGACCCCGACGGCGGCCGCCAGCATCCTGAGGTGGCCGCGCGCCTTCCGCCCGGGGTGCCCGGCGGTGTCCGCCGCCGCGTCCGCACCGCCCGCTCCGGGCAGCACCACACCGACCTCGCGCTCGGGCCGGCGCAGCCGGCGGTAGGTGCGGCCCTCGAAGAGCGTGACGCCCCGTCCGCGTTCGAGTTCGAGCATCAGCCGCAGGGCGGTCGACTTGCCCGCGTCCTCCGGGCCGAGCAGCGCCGTCACCATGCCGGGGCGGGCGTCGAAGGTCAGATCCAGCACCGCCGGCGGACCGCCCCTGCGGTAGACCTTGGTCAGTCCGGTGATCTGGATCATCGCTGGCTGCTCCCATGCCTCGGCCGACCCGGTCTGCGTCGCGGCGCGGGGTCGCGCCCGCACGGCTCCGCGCCAGCACATTAGGGGGCCGTACCGGAGATTCCGGGCATTGCGGGAGTGGCACGGGCCCGGTGCCCGCACACCTCACCCGATCAGGGGACGATCCGATCCCGCGACGGAGACCGGTGTCCCCCGGCCGGGCGAGGCGGGGCCCGGAGGCGCGGGGTGGGAGCGCGGTGACGCACCGGTAGCACCCGGCGGGCCCGGGCGACACCCGGGCGGCGGCGTCGGAGGAGGAGCGGAGGAGGAGCGGAGGAGCGGAAGAGGGGGCGGAGGTAGTGCCCGTGGGAGTGCCGGGCGGGGCGTCGGCGGCTCAGGCCTCCGGGCGCAGCATCGGCGGGTTGAGCACGTTGGCCCCGCCGGAGGTGAACAGCTGTGCCGGGCGTCCGCCCTGACGTGTCGTGGTGCCGCCCGAGGGCAGCAGGAAACCCGGCGTGCCGGTCACCTTGCGGTGGAAGTTCCGCGGGTCGAGCACCACGCCCCAGACCGCCTCGTAGACCCGGCGCAGCTCGCCGACGGTGAACTCGGTCGCACAGAAGGCCGTCGCCAGCGAGGAGTACTCGATCTTGGAGCGGGCGCGCTCCACCCCGTCGGCCAGGATCAGTCCGTGGTCGAAGGCGAGCGGGACCCCGTCGACCGGGTCCGGGCCGAGCAGTTCGGTGACCGGGGCCCAGCGGGCGCTGCTGGCGTCGCCGCCGGCGCGCGGGGTCGGCAGGTCCGGCGCGAGGACCAGGTAGGCCACGCTGACCACCCGCATCCGGGGGTCGCGCTGGGGGTGGCCGTAGGTCGCGAGCTGTTCCAGGTGGGCGCCCGCGGTACCGGGGCCGACCGCGTCGTGGCCCGGAGCGGAGTAGGCGCGCAGGCCCGTCTCCTCGGCCAGCTCCCGGGAAGCCGCCTCGGCGAGGCCCTCGCCGGGCCGGACGAAACCCCCGGGGAGGGCCCAGTAGCCCTGGTAGGGCGGCTCACCCCGTCGGACCAGCAGGGCGCAGAGTGCGTGCTCGCGCACCGTCAGCACCACCAGGTCGACCGTGACAGCGAACGGGGGGAAGGCCGACGGGTCATAACGCGACATGGCGACGATCATAGTCGTCTCTCTGACGATAAGCACAGGCCCGCGTACGGACCGTCCGCGCGGGGCGGGCCGACGGACGGCCGGGCCCGCCCCGCGCGGGGACGCCGCGTCAGCGGGCGACCAGCTGCAGCTCGGCGGACGCCTCCTCGACCATCGCGACGCCGATCCGGCTGACCCGCACCGAGAACGGCTCGCCCGCCACCCGCAGTCCGGTCAGCTCCAGCTCTCCGAGCGGCGCGGTGCTGGCCGGGCGGACCAGCACCCGCCCGCCCGGGACGTCGGGCCGGACGCCGGCCAGCGCGAACACCGCGTGCACGGCCCCGGCGGCCGAGACCGCGGCCGGCCGGCAGGCACCCGGGTGCGGCACCGGGGGGAAGCCCGGCGTCCGCTGCTCCCCCGCGTACATCTCGGGCAGCCGGCCCTCGAAGTGGGCGGCCGCTCCGAGCAGGCCCTCCAACAGTGCCCCGGCCTCGTTCTCGTGACCGGCCTCGGCGAGACCGGCGACGGCGAGGGCGGTCTCGTGGACGCGCACCGCGCCACTGCGGTGGCCGAGCGGGTTGAACCTCGGCGACTTGGCGCTGAGGGTGCGCAGACCCCAGCCGCTGTCGAGCTCCGGCGCGGCCAGACGCTGGGCGAGCAGCCTGGTCTGCTCGCGGTCGAGCAGGCTCTCGTGCCGACCGCCCTCGGCGGAGAGCCCGGGGTCGAGGAGGTGGACCAGGCCGGAGGCGAGGGCGGGCAGCGGCTGGCCGCCCGGGGCCAGGCCGGCGGCCGGGCGGCCGCCGGAGAGGTCGTCCACCCAGAACCGGTCACGGAACCGTGCGCGCAGTCCGGCCGCCCAGCTCCGCCACTCCTCGGCGCCGGGCCGGCCGAAGGCCGCCAGCAGGTCGGCGCCGTGCAGGGCGGCGCGGTGTGCCTGGGCCTGGACCTCCGCCCGGGCGGGCACCGGGTGGGCGGACCGCTCCTCGACCGGGCGGCTCAGGTCGGTGACGAAGCCGTCGACCAGGCCGTCGCGCAGTGCCGACAGGGCGCGCTCGGCGGCCGGGAGCAGCTCGGCGACCTCCTGCCGGGGCAGGCCCCAGCGCCACGCCTCGGCCAGCACGGTGACGAACAGCAGCGTCGCCTCGGTGGCGGTGCAGGTCGGCGGCAGCTCGGGGCCGCCGTGCCGCAGGGCTCC
This sequence comes from Kitasatospora sp. NBC_00458, assembly GCF_036013975.1. NCBI lineage: Bacteria > Bacillati > Actinomycetota > Actinomycetes > Kitasatosporales > Streptomycetaceae > Kitasatospora > Kitasatospora sp. NBC_00458. Next base: position 6,069,996 of record NZ_CP107904.1, on the reverse strand, counting down.
GGGCAGCAGCCCCTCGGTGCGGCGACCGCCCTGGCCGGGGGCGGACGCCGGCTGCTGGCGGCGGGCCAGGGCCCGGAGGGTGCCGGCGGCGAGCCGGGTGCCGAGCGGGAGGGCCATCCGGGCCGCCCAGAGCGCGTCGGCCGGGGCGAGCCCGAACCGCCAGGGCGCGCCGGAGGCCGCGTAGAGGTCGGTCGGCCGGTCGGGGTCGGCGAAGAGCAGTCCGCCGAGGGTGTCCAGGGAGCGCGCCACCACCAGGGCGGCCCGGGGGTCGTCGCAGCGCACCTCGGGCTCGGCCCAGGGCAGCGGGACCCCGGTGCCCCGGCCGCCGGGCGGCCGGGGGCCGGGCGCGGTGCTCTCCAACCCGACCCGCAGCTCGACCGACCAGCGGGCCCCGGGCTGGACCTCCAGGTCCCAGCGCAGCACGCCGGCGCCGGCCAGCACGGCGTGCGGCGAGGGCTGGGCGCTGACCGTGGCGCTGTGGGCGGGGCCCGCCCAGCGCAGGCCGGAGGACTGCACCTGGCCGGGCAGGTCCGCCGTCCGGTGCCCGGCGGCGATCTCGCCGACCGGGCCGAGGTCGGTACCGAGCGCGATCTCCAGCGGGAGCCGGGCCGCGCGGCTGCCGGTGTTGCGCACCGTGACGGTCTCGACGCCGTCGGCGTGGCGCAGGCGCTCGACGGTGAGGGCCGGATCGGGGTCGGGGTCGCCGGGGATGCGGACGGCGCCGAGGAAGCGGGCCTGGGCCGCGGTGGTCAGGGTGCCCTGGAGCGGGAGCGGCTCGATCCCGCCGATTCGCAGCTCCATCCGGGCCACCACCCGGACGCCCGAACGGTAGAAGCCGTGCAGGCCGTGCCCGCGCAGCTGGCCGTCCGGACCGGACGCGGCCATCGCCGGAGCGTTGACGCAGAGCACCGCGTGGTGCGCGGCGGCCGGCTGCGGGCGCGGCGGCACGGACCGGGCCTGGCCGCCGGGTGCGCCGGGCTGCGCCTGGTCCGGTCGGCCGACCGGTCTGGGCGCGCCGACCACACTCTCGGCCGGCATGGCGGCCTGTGGTGGCCTCATCGCGGTCACCGGACTCTCCTCCCCTCGGCGGTCCGGTGGCCGGTCAGGGCCTGTGGGCCGCGAGCATGTTCGATCGCGTGCTGGTCGTGTCGGGCCGGCGGACCTCCCCGCCGGCCGGTGCTCCGTGCCTGGCCGTACCCGGTGCCGGGCCGTGCCATGCGGTGCGCGGTACCGGGGTACCGGCCCCGCGCCGTTCCCGGGCCCTGCCGGGTCGGTGCCCCGCGCCCCGTGCGCCCCGCTGCCCGGAACCGCGGACCGGGGCCCGGTCCGGTTCCGTACCCCGGTACCCGGCGGCGTCGCCGTTCCGGCCGTCCTGTCGGGCGGTGCTCCTGGTCCGGCGGCGGGTCCGGAGGCGGTGTGACTCCCGGCACAGCGCCCCCGGGGTGAACGCCGGAGACCGGCCACAGGTCACGCCCGCCCCGTCGGCCGCGGCACCCGCCCGGGGTACCGGGCCTCCGTACCGCCGGTTCCGGTGGCCCCGCCGGGGCTTCGCCGCCGCTCCGTCCGGTGGCGCCGTTCGTCGGCCGCGCGGACCGCCGGGGCCGGTCCGCGGGGTGGGCGGTCCCGGACGACGGGCCGCCCGACCGGTGCCCGGCCGCGGCCAGGATACGGTGCGGTGATCGCGCCCCCGCCACCGGCAACCCCGGTCGGGTCCGGCGCGATCGCTGTGACCAGCAGAGACCGAGGAGTTGTATGTCCACCCCCAGCCGGCTGCCCGGGATCGTCATCACCGACCACGTCTTCGAACTGCCCCTCGACCACAGCGCACCGCAGGTCGAGCAGATCGAGGTCTACGCCCGCGAGGTGGTCGCCCCGGGCCGTGCGAAGGACGCCGACCTGCCCTGGCTGCTCTTCCTCCAGGGCGGACCGGGCGGCAAGGCCGGCCGCCCGCTCGGCCGGGACGGCTGGCTGGAGCGCGCCCTCGACGACTACCGGGTCCTCCTCCTCGACCAGCGCGGGACCGGGCGGTCCACGCCGGCGACCCGGCAGACGCTCGCCCGGCGGGGCGGTGCCAAGGAGCAGGCCGACTACCTGGCGCACTTCCGCGCGGACTCGATCGTGCGGGACGCCGAGCTGATCCGGCGCCGGCTGCTCGGCGAGGACCGCCGCTGGAGCGTGCTCGGCCAGAGCTTCGGCGGCTTCTGCACCCTCACCTACCTCTCGATCGCACCCGAGGGACTGGACCAGGCCTTCATCACGGGTGGCCTCGCCGGTCTGCGGAGTTCCGCCGACGACGTCTACCGGGCCGCCTACCCCAGGGTCGTCCGCAAGAACGAGGGCCACTACGAGCGGTTCCCGCAGGACGTCGCGGCGGTGCGGCGGATCGCCGCCCACCTCGCCGACTCCCCCGCCGCCCTGCCCGGCGGGGGGCTGCTCACCGTCCGCGCGTTCCAGGCGCTCGGTCTGCTGCTCGGCGGCGGCAGCGGCTCCGGCACCCTGCACTACCTGCTGGAGGAGGCCTGGGTGGAGGGCACGGCCGGGCCCGAGCTCTCCGACACCTTCCTGGCCGGCGCCGAGGCGCAGCTCTCCTTCGCGCAGGGCCCGCTCTACGCCGTCCTGCACGAGTCGATCTACGGCCAGCGCTCGGTGGACCCGGCGGGCACCGCGTGGTCCGCGGGGCGGGTCCGCGCGGAGTTCCCGGAGTTCGACGCCGCGGCCGCCCTGGAGTCCGGCGCCCCGGTGCTGTTCACCGGGGAGATGATCTACCCCTGGATGTTCGACACCGACCCGGCGCTGCGCCCGCTGAAGGAGACCGCGGATCTGCTCGCGGCCCGCACCGACTGGCCCGACCTGTACGACCCGGCGCGGCTCGCCGCCAACGAGGTGCCGGTCGTGGCGGCCGTCTACCACGACGACATGTACGTCGACACGGCCGACTCCTTGGAGACCGCCCGGTCCGTCCGGGGGCTGCGGACCTGGGTCACCGACGAGTGGGAGCACGACGGCCTCCGGGTCAGCGGCGGCAAGGTGCTCGACCGCCTGATCGCGATGGCCCGCGGCGAGGCGTAGCCGCCCGCCGTTCGCGGATCTCCGGGGCCCCGGCCCCGCCCGGTCCGGCCCCGCCCCTCGGGCGGCCGGACCGGAACGGAGCCGGACCGGGCGGGCCTCCGGGGTCACCGGGCGCTCCGGGCCCCGGCCGGCGCACCCCGCACGCCCCGGCAGCGGCCCCGTCGGGCGGAGGCCTGGGCGGCCGGTGCCGCCCAGGGTGCGGGGCGGCCGACCCGCGCACCGCGGGCGGAGCACGGCCGCTCCGCCGGACTGCGCCCCGGCAGCCTCCGGGTGCGCGGCACCGGCTCCGCTCCGGACCGGCCGCCCCCGCCCCCGCCCCCGCCTCGGCCGGACGGATCCTCCGGCCCCGACGAACCGGGCTGACCCGGCTGACCCGGCTGCCCCGGGGCCGCCGCCGACTCGGGCCGTGCTCCGGCCGAGTGCCCGGGACCGTCGGAGGCACCGGCCACCGGGCCCGACACCCCACCGGGCGGTGGCGTCCCCTCCCGCCCGGCCCGGCGGGCACGCCTGCGCCGACGACGGGCCTTCGCCGCGCCGGCGCCGCCCGTCCGGTCGGGTCCTCCGCTCGCGTCGGGCCGGGCCGGATCGCCCGCTCCCCCGTCGCCGGGGCCGGTCTCACCCTCTTCACCGCCCGCCGGCCCGGGACCGGCGGGCGCGGCGTCGGGACACCCCGCACCGCTCCGTCCGGGTGCGGCCCGCCCGTCGTCGACCGGCTCGGGCACGGGTGCCCGGTCCGCCCCCAGCCCCTGCTCCCGCTCGGTGCGGCGGCGGCGCTCCGCCTCCACGCTCACCAGCAACGACTCGGGTGTGAACCCGCCGTTGAGCGACTCGTACAGGAGCTGGGCCAGCAGGTAGGACGGGGCGAGCCGGAGCGTGTGGGCGAGCACCACCCGCGCCGTGGCGGTGTCCCCCGCGACCCAGGAGACCCAGGCCAGCAGGGTGAGCGGCGGCGCGGCGTAGCCCGTGTGGGGCGGCACGCAGCGGGTGGCGAGGAACCGCCAGAGCCGCTGCGCGGGCGCGAGCTCGGCCGGCCTCGCGTACTCGGCGGCGCGGTCCCGGACCACCCGGTCCTGGAGCGCCAACAGCAGCCGGGCCGTGCGGTCCTCGTCGAGCTCGGTGGCGCCCGCCGTGAACTCGCCCACCGCCCGGTCGAGCAGCCGGGCGGTCTCCTGCCGGTCGAGCACCGGTCGCCGCCCCGCCGCCCGGCCCTCGGCCCGGGCGATCGCCCGCCGCTGGAGGGCCGCCAGGGGCGGGCCGACCGGCGCCAGCGCGGCGACGATCTCCTTGCGGCTCCCGCGCGGGGCGAGGCCCGCGACGGTGGCGGCCACCGCGACCGGGCCCGGCCCGGGGCCGCTGCCGACCGGGTTGCCCGCCGGATCGCAACGGCACCCGTCGCTCCGGCAGAGGAAGGACCACCAGCGGCCTCCCGAGACGCAGAGCGACTCCTTCACCGGAACCCCGCGGCCCTCGAAGGCCAGCCGCAACCGCTCGGCGAGCGGCCGCAGCCGCTCGTCCACCGGCGGGCCGTGGTCCCGGCCGGGATCCTGGCAGAGGTAGAGGAGGACCTGGACCGGCCGCTCCCCCTGCCGCTCGGAGAGCCCCACCAGGAGGGCGGCCGTCTCCTCGGCGGCGGCCGGCCACTCCGCGGCCGACGCGGGGATGTCCAGCCGGATCACCCCGCCCTGGCGGAGGTCCGGCGCCTGGAGGCCGACCGCGACGATGCTGTCGTCCGGGAAGAACCCGAGGAGGTAGGGCAGCAGCTCGGCCATGTCGGCCGGGCCCCGCATGGTGATCGGACGGCCGCCGGGGCCGTCGCCGAAGGGGAGCGCGATGCGTTCGTCGTTCATGGGCGGAAGACTGGCGCAATTCACCGGGTGCCCCGGATTTTTCTTTCTGCCCTGTGGATAAACCCCGCCTGTGCATAACTCCTCCCCCGTTCGGGTCAACGCGCACCACTCCCCCGGGGGACATTCGACCTCCGTCCAGCGGAACATCCGATGAAATACGACCCCGTTCCACCCGGCCGTCACCGGTCGCCGTTCGCCCGTTGTCGGCACCTCGGGGTTACATGGACGCCATGCAGCAGCCGAAGACCCACAGCACCGCCACCGCCGCCGACCGTGCCGAGGTCCGGACCCGGGCCGAGGCCGTCCTGCGCGAGCTGGCCGGCCCCGGCGCCGTGCTCCGCGACGACCAGTGGACGGCCATCGAGGCGCTGGTCGTCGACCACCGCCGGGCCCTCGTGGTCCAGCGCACCGGCTGGGGGAAGTCCGCCGTCTACTTCATCGCCACCTCCCTGCTGCGGGCCCGCGGCGCCGGACCGACGGTCATCGTCTCGCCGCTGCTCGCCCTGATGCGCAACCAGGTGGAGTCCGCCGCCCGGGCCGGCATCCGCGCCCGCACCATCAACTCCGCCAACACCGACGAGTGGGACGCGATCCAGGCCGAGGTCGCGGCCGGCTCCGTGGACGTCCTGCTGGTCAGCCCGGAGCGGCTGAACAACCCGGACTTCCGCGACCAGGTGCTCCCCAAGCTCGCCGCGTCCACCGGCCTGCTGGTGGTCGACGAGGCCCACTGCATCTCCGACTGGGGCCACGACTTCCGCCCCGACTACCGCCGGCTGCGCACGATGCTCGCCGACCTCTCGCCGGGCGTCCCGGTGCTGGCCACCACCGCCACGGCCAACGCCCGGGTCACCGCCGACGTCGCCGAACAGCTCGGCACCGGCGCCGGCGACGCGCACGCCCTCGTGCTGCGCGGACCGCTCGACCGCGAGAGCCTCACCCTCGGCGTGCTCGCCCTGCCCGACCCCGCGCACCGGCTGGCCTGGCTGGCCGACCACCTCGACCGGCTGCCCGGCTCCGGCATCGTCTACACCCTGACGGTCGCCGCCGCGGACGAGGTGACGGCCTTCCTGCGCGAGCGGGGCTTCGCGGTGGCCTCCTACTCCGGCCGCACCGAGGACGCCGAGCGCCGCACCGCCGAGGCCGACCTGCTGGCCAACCGGGTCAAGGCGCTGGTCGCCACCTCGGCACTGGGGATGGGCTTCGACAAGCCGGACCTCGGCTTCGTGGTCCACCTCGGCTCGCCCAGCTCCCCGATCGCCTACTACCAGCAGGTCGGCCGGGCCGGGCGCGGTGTGGACCGGGCCGAGGTGCTGCTGCTGCCCGGGCGGGAGGACGAGGCGATCTGGCGGTACTTCGCCTCGCTGGCCTTCCCGCCCGAGGAGCAGGTGCGCCGGACCATCGACGCGCTCGCCGAGGCCGGTCGGCCGCTCTCCACCGCCGCGCTGGAGCCCCGGGTGGACCTCCGCCGCGCCCGGCTGGAGACGATGCTCAAGGTCCTCGACGTCGACGGCGCCGTCCGGCGGGTGAAGGGCGGCTGGACGGCCACCGGGCAGAGCTGGGAGTACGACACCGCCCGCTACGCCAAGGTGGCCGCCTCCCGCGAGGCCGAACAGCGGGCGATGCGCGAGTACGCGGCGTCCACCGACTGCCGGATGGAGTTCCTGCGCCGGCAGCTGGACGACGACCGGGCCGCACCCTGCGGCCGGTGCGACAACTGCGCGGGTCCGCTGCACGGGCCGGAGGTGTCGGCCGAGGCCCTGGAGGCGGCCCGGGCCGCGCTCGGCCGCCCCGGGGTCGGCTTCGAGCCCCGCCGGCTCTGGCCCACCGGGATGGACGCGCTGGGCGTGCCGCTCAAGGGCCGCATCCCGGCCGGCGAGCAGGCCGAGACCGGCCGGGCGCTCGGCCGGCTCTCCGACATCGGCTGGGGCAACCGCCTGCGGACGCTGCTCGCCGACCAGGCCCCCGACGCGCCGGTCCCCGGTGAGGCGGTGGACGCCCTGGTGACGGTGCTGGCCGACTGGGCGCGCGGTCCGGGCGGCTGGGCCGGCGCCGCGACGGCCGACGGCGCCCGGCTCGACCGCCCGGTCGGCGTCGTGACCATGGCCTCCTCCCGCCGGCCCCGGCTGGTCGGCAGCCTGGGGGCCCGGATCGCCGAGATCGGGCGGCTGCCCCTGCTCGGGCAGATCGCCTACGCGACCGGGCAGCCGCCGCAGGGGTCGCGCAGCAACAGCGCCCAGCGGCTGAACGCGCTGGCCGGTGCGCTCGTCCTGCCCCCGGAGCTGGAGGCCGCGGTGGCGGCCGCGGGCGGGCCGGTCCTGCTGGTGGACGACCTGGTCGACTCCGGGTGGACGGTCACCGTGGCCGCCCGGCTGCTGCGCCGCGCCGGGGCGAGTGCGGTGCTGCCGCTGGTGCTGGCGGTGCAGGGCTGACCGCCCCCGTGGCGCCCCGGGGGCAGCCCGGGGACAATATGATCCCTATCACTCGAATGGAGTAATGAGGGAGATCACCGGAACGGCGGCGCACCCGGCGGCCGACGCCGGGGCCGCCCTCGGCGAAAAGAGGAGGTGAAGTCACCCTGGGCCACTTCGCGTCGCCGTCCGACCCGCCCGGATCACAGTCCGGCGGCAGTCGGGTAGCGCGCGCACGAACGTGGAATATATCCGGCAGAACGTTGGCTTTCGGGCGGCGTTCATCATTTCATCGTTGCCGCTCCACCCCGTCTACCCTGAGAATTGGACCGTACCCGGAACCCGGTCCTTTCGACCAGGTCTTCGGCGTACGCAGGTACCCGCGCGCCCGTGGGTCGGGAAGGAGGATCGTGATCAACGGCATCGACCGAGGTCAGTATCCCCTCGCCCGGAGTTCGGCGCTCAGACGGGTGCTCGACCTGGAGACCTGGACGGCCTCGGGGATCCCGCTGCTCCGCGATCCGCGGGAGTTCGTGCTGGAGCTGCACCAGCGCCACCTGCCCCAGCCCGGCACCGTCGTGGTCGCCGTCCTGGACGCTCAGCACCGGCTGGTCGCCTCGGCCTCGTTCGCGCCGCGGCCCCACCACGAGGACGGCTGGCTGCACCGCAACGCGATCCTCACGCACCTGCGCCAGGTCATCCCGCACGACCTGCGCCTCCCCGCCCCGACCCGGACGGCCGTGCTGCTGCGCTGCCGGGAGGGCGCGGCGGGCTGGACGGAGCAGGACGGCGCCTGGATGTGGGCGCTCCAGGACGCGGCCCCCCTGCACGGGCTGCGGTGCGGCTCGTACATCGCCCTGACACCGGCGGGCTGGCAGATCCTCGGCGACGGACGGAGCGGACGCAATCCGCACGCGGGTTCGTGGGCGGAAGGACCGGTCCACACCGTGACGGAGCTGCCGCCGCGCTCGGCCCTGGACGGCCCGCGCGGCCAGCGGCCGCTGCGGCAGGCGGCACCCGAGCGGCCCCAGCGCGGGGAGCGGCCCCAGCGGCCGCGCCCGTCCGAGCTCCCGTGGGCACCCGCCCGGGTCACGGCCATCGAGCCGGCACGCCGCACCGGCACCCGCTGACGCGACCGGCGCCCCCGCTCCCGGCCCCCGCTCCGACGGGACGGTGCCGGGACCCCGGGGGCCCGGGCGTTCGCAACGTTCGGCTCCCGTCGGCCACCGACGACCGGCCGCCGGTCCGGCTCCGCCCCGCCCCGTCCTGCCCCGCCGCTGACGCGTCCCGGCGGAAACAGCACGCCCGGACACAGCGCGCCCGGACACAGCGGGGCCGGAAAGCAGCGGAACCGGAAAACAGCGGGGCCCGGCACCAGCGGTACCGGGCCCCGTCGGTCCAGGGGGTCTCAGGCGGGCAGTCGTCCGGCGGTCGGTGCTCCGGCGGCCGCGAGGGAGGCCGGAGCGGGAGCGGCGCCACCGCAGACCACCAGCAGCGTGTCCGCGTGCTGGAGCGCCTTGGTGTGCGCGGCGGCGGCGTGGCCGGCCGAACCGCCGTTGACGACCAGCACGACCACCGCGCGGCGGACCGGGCGGGTCAGACCGGCGTCGGCGTAGAACACGTCACCGCCCTCGGCGAGCTGCGCCCAGTAGCGCTCCTCGCCGAAGGTGAGTTCGTGCTGCTGCCACGGGTGGGCGGCGCCGACCGTCAGCACCAGGATGTCGCCGGGGTCGCGGCCGGAGTCCAGCAGCCGGTCGACGGTCTCGTCGGCCCGGTCGAGGGCCTCCGCTCCGTTCGCCGGGACGTGCCGGACCTCGACCGGTGCGGGCCGCGACGGCGGGCGCGGCGGGGTGGGCTTGGGGATCTGGTTCGGGCGCGGCGGCGGCCCCGGACGGTCCGCACGCGCGGGCGCCGGACGCGGCGGCACCGGCCGCGGCGCCGCGGGGCGCGGGCCCGGCACCCTGGCCGGCGCGGGGACCGCGGCCGACGGTACGGCGGTGGTCGCGCCGGTGGTGGCAGGCGCGCGGAGGGCTTGTGCGTCCGACTCGCGGGGGCTGGGAACGCCGGGGCCCGGGAGGCTCTCGCTGATTTCCGGCTCCTCGGGGAAGACAGGCATACCCGGATATCTATCAAATGCCGGTCGGACGCGCACGGGCGCCCCACCATTTGGGCACTGCGGACCTCCCGGAACGCACACCCACCGGTGCCGACGGCCCGTCAGAACCCGAGTGACAGCTGTTCGCCGACCGGCTCTGCCGAACCCGGTCCGCCCGCTCCGGTGAGCGGCCGGTCACGCTTCAGGTGGCGCCACTCGGGCAGTCCGTCCAGGTACGCCCAGGAGAGGCGGTGGTGCTCGGTCGGCCCGAGCTCCTCCAGCGCGGCCCGGTGGACCGGCGACGGGTAGCCCGCGTTGTCGGCGAAGCCGTACGCGGGGTGCGCCTCGCCCAGTTCCGCCATCAGGCCGTCACGGTGCACCTTGGCGAGCACCGAGGCGGCCGACACGCAGATGCACGACTGGTCGCCCTTGATCACCGTGCGGACCCGCCACGGACCGCCGAGGTAGTCGTGCTTGCCGTCCAGGATCACCGCGTCCGGCTCCACCGGCAGCGCCTCCAGCGCCCGCACGGCGGCCAGCCGCAGTGCGGCCGTCATCCCCAACTCGTCACACTCCAGCGCCGAGGCGTGACCGAGCGCGTACGCGGTGACCCAGTCGGCGAGGACGGGGGCGAGCGCCTCGCGGCGGAGTTCGGTGAGCAGCTTGGAGTCGGTCAGGCCCTCCGGCGGCTTGCGCAGTCCGGTGACGGCCGCACCGACGGTCACCGGCCCGGCCCAGGCGCCGCGCCCGACCTCGTCGAGGCCGACCACGACCTTGGCGCCGGCCCGCCGGAGCGAGCGCTCGACGGAGTGCGTCGGCGGGACGATGGGCATGGTGGAGTCCGTTCAGCTGGGCGGACTCCAGCGTATTCCACCCGCCGGGAGGCCCGGAACGACGGCCCGACGACCGGCCCGGCCGACCCGACCGACCACCCGCCCCGCGCCACCCGCCCACCACCACCCCGACGGGCCCTCCCGGCGCCCCGCCCTCAGCTCCGCATCAGCGGGACCAGGACCTCGTCCACCAGCTCGGTCGCGAACTCCGGCCCCACCTGCCCGCCGCAGATCTTGACCCGGTACAGCAGCATCGCCGGCGCCAGGTCGGCGACCATCGGGGTGACGGCACCGGGCCGCACGTCGCCGCGCTCGGCGCCCCGCCGGAGGATGTCCAGGATGACCCGCTTGGTCGGTTCGATCACCCGCTGGGCCATGAAGTCCTTGAACAGTTCGGCCTGTTCCTGGTCGAGCTCGGCCATCAGCGCGTGCATCGCCCCGCCGGAGCGCGAGTGGACGACGGCGGCGAAACTCTCGATGAGGTGGAGCAGTTCGTCGCGGGCGGACCCGAGGTCCGGCGTGTCGGAGGGGCGTGGCAGAGTGGAGTCCAGGGCGTCGATGACCAGTTCGACCTTGGACGCCCACCGCCGGTACAGCGCGGCCTTCCCGGTCCGGGCGGCACCGGCGACCCCCTCCATCGTCAGCCGTGCGAATCCGCCGGAGGTGAGCTGGTCGAGCGTCGCTTCGAAGATCGCGACCTCCAGTTCCTTCCCCCGCCGTCGCACCGGTCGGCGCAGGACCTCTGCCGCGACCCGCACGGGACAGGGCCCCGAGGCGGTCTCGACCACCCGCTCGGCCGGCCGGTCGACCACCCGGCCCACCGACCGGTCCGTCGCCTGGCGCCGCACCAACTGATCCATCGTCACCAGCCCTAAGGAACGCTTGCGTTCATAATCTCGACCACGATATCGTCCACAGTAGTGAACGATTCCGTTCCTTCATAGTCCGCGGGACGCCGTCGGACCGTGCCGGACCCCGGGTCCGAAGTATACGAAGCAATAGCCAGCAGGGGGCATCAACTTGGCTATCTCCGACACACTCAGCAAGAACTCTCCAGCGCAGGGCCGACAGGGGCGCAACAAGAACCTCACCCTGACCGTCATCGCGGCCACGCAGCTGATGGTGGTGCTCGACGCCACCATCGTGAACATCGCCCTGCCGCAGATCAGGGACGCGCTGAACTTCTCCACCACCAACCTGTCGTGGGTGATCAACGCCTACACGCTGACCTTCGGCGGCCTGCTGCTGCTCGGCGGTCGCGCGGGCGACATCCTCGGCCGGCGCCGGGTCTTCATAGCCGGCACGCTCCTGTTCGGGTTCGCCTCGCTGCTCGGCGGGTTCGCGCAGGACGGCGGCATGCTGCTCGCCGCCCGCGCACTCCAGGGCATCGGCGGCGCGATCTGTTCACCGACGGCGTTCGCACTGATCGCCACCAACTTCGACGAAGGCCCCGAACGCAACAAGGCATTCGGGGTCTTCTCCGCGGTGGCCGGGTCCGGCGCCGCGATCGGCCTGCTGGCCGGCGGCGTGCTCACCGAGTACCTGGACTGGCGCTGGGTCTTCTTCGTCAACGTGCCGATCGCCGTCCTGATCGCCGTCGCCGCGCCGCGCCACATCGCCGAGTCCGAGCGCCACGAGGGCCGTTTCGACCTCCCCGGCGCGCTCACCTCGACGCTCGGCCTCGTCGGCCTGGTCTACGGCTTCATCCGCGCCGCCTCGGACGGCTGGACCGACCCGCTGACGCTCGGCTCCTTCGCGGCCGGCGTGGTGCTGATAGCCGCGTTCCTGGTCATCGAGACCCGGACCGCTCAGCCGATCACCCCGCTGAAGCTGTTCGCCGACCGGAACCGCACCGGCGGACTGGTGATGATGCTCTGCCTGGCCGCGGCCATGTTCGGCATCTTCTTCTACATCACGCTCTTCGTGCAGGGTCCGCTCGACTACAGCCCGCTGAAGTCCGGCTTCGCCTTCCTGCCGATCAGCGCGTCCATCATCGTGGCCGCCCAGCTCGCCTCCAGCCTGCAGGTCAAGTACGGTCCGAAGCCGTTCATGGCCGGCGGTTCGCTGCTGGTCACCATCGGGCTCAGCTGGCTGACCTTCATGGACGCGGACAGCGGCTACCTGGACGGCGTGCTCGGCCCCACGGTGATCTTCGGCTTCGGCATGGGCCTGGTGTTCGTCCCGGTGATGCTGCTCGCCGTCGCGGGTGTCTCCGGGGATGACACCGGCGCCGCCTCCGGTCTGCTCAACTCGATGCAGCAGATCGGCGGTTCGCTCGGCCTGTCGATCCTGACCACGGTGTTCGCGCACTACGCGACCGCCGAGGCCAAGGTCCAGCTGCCCGGCTTCATGGCCACGGCCACGCCGGACCAGAAGGCCTGGCTGCTGGAGAAGCAGGAGTTCCCGCAGGGCACCGGGGCGGCCAACGAGGTGCTCGCGCAGGGCATCTCGCACGGCTTCATCGCGGGCGCCGCGCTGGCGTTCCTCGCGCTGCTGGTCGCGGTCTTCGTCGTCAAGGCCAAGGCATCCGACCTGCCGTCCGAGGCCGCCGGCGTCGCGATGCACTGAGCACCACCCACTGAGCACCACCCACCGGGCACCACCCACTGGGCACGGCTCGCTGAACACCTGGCACCGTGCACGGCGCACTTCGGGCACCATGCACCGAACGGCCGCCGGACGTGAGGGCCGGCCGGGAGCAGTACGCTCCCGGCCGGCCCTCACGCTTCCCCCGACTCCCCCGGCCCCCTTCGCCCTGCCGCCCCCGCCCCCGCCCCGCCCCCGGCGCCACGCGGCGCCGCGCAGCCCGGGGCTCAGCGCCCGCCGACGTAGCCGTCGCCGTACAGCCCCAGCCGTGCGCACGCACCGTCCCGCTCGGAGGAGGTCTCCGCCGGAGGGCGCTCGACGAGGATCCGCCGGGCCCGGGACTCCGCCAGGCTGGTCGCGTACCAGGGCGAGCCCTCCGCCGCCCCGTACGACGCGAAGGCGTCCAGCGCGCAGGTCCGGTAGTCGCCCGGCAGCCGGTCCAGGGCCGGGACGGCGTCCGGTGACAGGCTCCGGACGTTGCGCAGGTCGATCCGGCCGGTCTGCTCGAAGCGGGCGACGTTCTGCTCGGCGACGATCGCGTCCGGCCCCATCAGGCCGTAGACGGCGGCGGCCACCGCCGCGCTGAGCACCGCGGCGCGCGGCAGCCAGGCCGTCGAGCGGGTCAGGCCGGACGCGATGAGGAGCAGGAAGACGACGCCGAGCCAGACCTCGACCACCAGCACCCAGAGCCGGAGCGAGGTCAGCCCCGAGGCGTCCACGTAGAACCACATCCGGCCGAGCGCCGAGGCGACGACGGTCAGGGTGAGCAGGCAGAGCGCGCCGAGCAGCAGCCGCACCAGCCGGTGGTCGGCCTCGGTGCCGCGCGGCGCCCAGCGCCGGGCGAGGGCGACCACGAACAGGGTCAGCACGGTGACCACCAGCAGCTGCCAGAAGCCCTGTCGGGCGTACTCGGAGCGGCTCATCCCGGTCGTCTCGGTGATCGAGTCCCGGCCGCCGAGCACCACCACGGCCTGGACCACCGCGAAGGCGCCGAACATCAGGTCGAGCGCGACCAGCGGCAGTGCCCACTCCAGCCGGCCCCGCGCACGGGCCGGGCGGACCACCGTGCGGTCCCAGCGCCGGGGGCCGGCGGCGATCCGGGCGAAGCCGAGCGCGGTCGCCAGGCCGATGACGAAGAGCACGACCCGGAAGGGGAGTTCACCGAGGTCGACGTCGGGCGTCAGGCTCTCGAAGACACCGGCCATCGCCGCGTCGGCACTGGCGAAGAGCGCTCCGAAGACGGCCACCAGCACGGCGGCCACCAGCGCCGCCTTGAGCACCGGGACCACCCTGTCCCGGCCCGCCGCTCCGCGGCCCCGCAGACCGTCGAGGGCCCAGCGCAGGCCCGGCACGAGGTTCCAGAGCAGGCCGGGCAGCGCGAGCAGGACACCGGTCCAGCGGCGGCCGCCGTGCAGCGCGAGGGAGGCGAGGCCCAGCGCGCAGAACGTCGCCAGCAGGACCGGCCAGCCGGCCTCGTACAGGGCGGGCACGGCGAGCAGGGCGACCGCGAGGGCGCTCCACAGGACGGTCCACCCGCGCGGCCCCCGGCCGGCCGAACGCGCGGCGAGCCCGGCGCCGACGGCGGCGAGCACGGCACAGAACAGCAGGTTGACGCCGAGTCCGTCGCCGAACATCCAGGTCGTCAGCAGGCCGGTCAGCAGGGCCGCCAGCAGCGCCGGGCCGGTGGGCGGCGCCTTCCGCTCGGGGTCGCTGAGCCGCAGCCACTGGAACGGCTGCGGGGCCGGGGTCCCGGGCGCCCGGTGGAAGCCGGCTCCGGCCGGCACCGCACCGTAGGGCACCGCACCATAGGGCGCCGCACCGGCCGGAACGGGGCCCGGCACAGGACCGGGCCCGGACCCGGGAGCGGACCGGGGGCCGGTGCCGGGGCCGGATCCTGGACCCGCCCCGGCCGGTGCTCCGTCCGGGGCGGGCGTGGTGTGTCCGGACATGGGTTCCCCCTCGGTGGTAGGGCGGGCGCGCGGAAGCCGCCCTCGGGGCGGTCCGCCGACCGGCGCGCGACAGCACGGGCGTGCGGCGCCGGCGGGCACGCGGAACCACACCGGTGAGGCACCGGGCACCGCGGCCAGAGCCGACTGTAGACCATTCTGAACAGGTTCAAAAACGCCGGACCCGGCTCTGTCGCACGCCTGTGACAGAGCCGGGTACGGCCTCTCGGCGCCGCGCACGAGCGCCGGTCGGCCCGGCGCGCTCCCCGCGGACCACCGGCGGAGGAAGACCCGG
This sequence comes from Kitasatospora sp. NBC_00458, assembly GCF_036013975.1. Taxonomy (NCBI): domain Bacteria; kingdom Bacillati; phylum Actinomycetota; class Actinomycetes; order Kitasatosporales; family Streptomycetaceae; genus Kitasatospora; species Kitasatospora sp. NBC_00458. The sequence goes on along the minus strand of NZ_CP107904.1, from coordinate 6,054,917 downwards.
GAGCCCGCCCGGAAGCCCGCCCCCGGGACCCGGGAACCCACCCCGGTGAGGCCCCGCCGGGCGCCCCCGCGACCTCAGTACGTCCCGTACAGCGAGTACTGGAACGCGTCCCTCACCGCCGGTCCGAAGCTCGCCGGCCACGTCCCGAACGGCACCACCGTGTTGCTGTACGCGCCCTGCCCGCCGCCCCCGGTCGAGTAGTTCATGTTGTTCACCGCGGCACTGGTGCCGTTGCTGTTGTAGACGAACCAGTAGGACGTGCCGGCGCTCAGCGTGAGGTCGACGGCCAGCGAGTTCCAGGCGTCGGCGGTGAGCGTGCCGCTCCCGGTCGCCGCGACCAGCGTCCCCGGCGATCCGCCCGCGTCCGTGTAGACGGCCAGCTGGTAGCGGTCGTTGGGCGCCGCGCCGACCGGGCCGACGTGCACGCTCAGCGCGGTCAGCGACACCGGGGCGGCGCCGGTCGTCACCCTGCTGCCGTTCAGGTGGTTGGAGTCGGTGTCGTCGATCAGCGGGCCCACCGTGGTCCTGCCGATCGTCCTCGGCTCCGCTCCCCCGGTGGTGAACGCGAACGCGTACGGGGCGGCCAGCGCGTTGCCCGAGGTGTCCCGGACGCCCTGGACCGTCGCGGTGTACCCGGTGGTCGGCGCGAGCGGGGCGCCCGGGGTGAGGACCACGCCGTTGGCCGCCGGGTCGTAGGCCACCGTGCCCGCGACGGCCGTGCCGCCCGCGGTGGTGCGCAGCGCCACCGCGGAGGCGGTCACGCTCGCCGGGTCCAGCGGCTCCCCGAAGGAGAACCGGACCGCCGTACCGGGCGCCACGCCGTTCGCACCGCCGGCCGGGGTGGTGCCGGTGACCGTCGGCGCGGTGGTGTCGTGGCCGTAGGTCGCGGTGTACGAGCCGGCCGCGCCGTCGAAGAACGCGTACGCGACGCCCTTGACCGTCTCGGTCCGGTACGGCAGCGGACGGCCGCCCGACGTGATCCCGGTCAGCGTGCCGGCGGCCGCGTCGACCGGCAGCATCGCGCGCAGCCCGGTGGCCCCGCCGGTGATGTCGAAGGTGAGCGCGCCCCCGTTCCAGGCCAGCCGGGAGAAGGCCGAGCCGTTGCGGCCGTCCAGCCAGGTGAGCATCTGCCGGCCGGAGACCACCGGGACGCCGCGCGCCTTCGCCGCGGTGATGATCGCGTCCGAGGCGGCGGAGGCGGCGAAGTCGGTGTGGGTGTTGGCGGTCAGCGCCGCGTAGTAGCCCTCGGCCCCGTACGCGGCGTCGAGCAGGGTGGTGACGGTGCCCGGGTAGGACTGCCCGGACTCGTCGGTGAGCTGGGTGGTGGCCTGGTACTCGTCGATCACGCTGCCGTCGGTGTCGGCGAACCGCATGATCTGTGCGGTGCCGTTGAAGTAGCCCGGCCGGTCCCGGGTGAACGCGGACGGGTAGAAGTAGTAGTCGGTGTCCAGCCGGATCCCGTTGGCCAGCTTGGTCTTCGCCTGGGTGGCCCAGTCGTCCCACTCGACGCAGTGCGTGCGACTGCTCGAAGGCGTCGGCAGGGCCGGGTACTTGGCGCGCCACTGGGCCAACTGGTCCCGGTAGAGGCCCTGCAGGGCGGCGGTCGTGCCCCAGGGGCGGCAGTCGGTGGTGACGTGCACGCCGACCTCGAAGCCCTGGTCGCTGTAGGCCTTGGCCTGGGCCGGGGTGAGCGGGGCGTCGGTGTAGACGTACGAGGAGCCCCGGATGCACTCCCAGGCGGCGACCGAACAGCCCGGCGGGCTCTGCGCGAGGTAGCCGTCCCAGCGGCCGGCCGTGCCGCCGACGCCGTGGTCGTCGCCGGTCATCACCACGACGGCCTTGACGTCCCGGGGGAAGTACCAGAACCGGGGCAGCGGCTTGGCCGTCGACGCCAGCCGGGTGAGCAGGTTGGCGAGCAGCCGCTGCTGCTCGTCGGCGATCGGGATCAGCGCCTTGCCGAGGTCGTTCCAGTCCGGCTGCCCGCCGGTGCCGAAGAACATCTCACCGGCCTCGTAGCCGTCGACGCCGTCGCGCTGCTGTCCGGCCCAGGCGGCGTTGCCCTGGCGGGTCTGCACGACCGACCTGGCCAGGTCGAAGCTGAACGCGGCGGCCCGGCCGCCGCCGGCGGTGCGCAGGGTGACCGCCGGGTTGGCGGTGGCGGTGGTGGCGTCGCTGTACAGGGTGGCGACGGCGGTGGCGCCGTTCAGCGCGTAGAGGTCCGCCGCACCGTGGTAGCCCATCGTGTCGCCGGTGATCCCGGCGCCCGGCGAGAATCCGGTGTCGACCTTCAGATAGGCGTCGGAGCGGGTGCCGGTGGCCGGGGTGAGGCCGAACAGCGGTGCGAGCCGCCGGTCCGGGCGCATCGCGACCAGCCGCCCGCCGCCGTTGGTCCAGGTGGTGAACAGCGCCGCCTGGGCGGCGGTCAGCGGTGTCTCGCCGAGCAGCACCACGTCGGCGGCGGCGAGCACCTGGGGGGTGACGGCGGAGAGGTCCACCTGGCGGTAGGCGTTGAGGCCCTCCGCCTTGAGGATCTCGGCCAGGTACCGGGTGTACGGGTTGGCCTGGCTGGTGACCAGCAGGATCGGACCCTCCGCACCCGGGCCGGCACCCGGGACCGGGGGCGTCGGGGCCTCCTCGGCGGTGTAGGTCGCGTAGATCGAGAAGCTCAGCCCGCTGCGGGTGACCGGGCCGACGGTGGACGGCCAACTGCCGAACGGCTGACCGCCGTCGGCGTACGCGCTGGTGCCGCCGGGGCTGTACCGCAGGTTGTTGGCCGCCTGGGTGGTCCCGTTGGTGTTGTAGGCCAGCCAGTACGCGGTGCCGGCCGCCAGGGGCGCCGTCAGCGGGACGGTGTTCCAGCTGTGGGCGGTGAGGGTCGCGGTGGCGCTGCTCGCCAGCAGGCCGCCCGGGCTGCCGCCGCTGTCCCGGTAGACCGCCACCTGGTAGCGGTTGGCGGGCGCCGCGTCCACCGCGTCGACGTACACCGACAGGGAGGTGACCGTGCCGCCCGCCGAACCGGTCACGTAGCGCGAGGCGTTGAGGTGGCCGGAGTCGGCGGAGTCGACGGCCGTGCCGATGTCGGTGCTGCCGAGAGTGGCCGTCGCGGCCGCCCCGGGAGCGGCCGCCGCCGGGGCGGTACCCGGCCCGGAGACCAGCGCCGCCGCCGTGGCCAGGGCCGCCAGCAGGCCCCCGGCCCTCCGCCGCCACCGCCGGCCCGCTCGTGTGCCCGCGTCTGCCATGACCCCGCCCCCTGTGTCACCTCGGCCGACCGCCGTCAACGGCGTACCGGTTCCGTGCCGGACGTGTCCACGAAACCGACACGTCCGGCGTGATTCGCGACGCCCTCCCGCGCCCTGCCGTCCTGGCCCGCCCTGGCCCACCGCGGCCCGCCCTGGCCCACCGCGGCCCACCGCCGGGTCGGGCCGGAGCCGCCCGGCGCCCCCCCGGCCCGACCCGCGCGACGCGCCTACCCCTTGACCGATCCGGCCAGCAGGCCGCGGACGAAGTACCGCTGGAGGGCGAAGAAGACCGCCAGCGGGATCACGATCGACAGGAACGCCCCGGCGGTGAGCAGCTCCCAGCGCCCGCCGAACGACCCGGAGAGCTGCGCCAGCCGCACCGTCATCGGCGCGACCTCGGGCGTGCCCCCGGCGAAGGTCAGCGCGACCAGCAGGTCGTTCCAGACCCAGAGGAACTGGAAGATCGCGAACGAGGCCAGCGCCGGCGTGCAGAGCGGCAGCACGATCGAACGGAAGATCTTGAAGTGCGAGGCGCCGTCCACCACCGCCGCCTCCATCAGGTCGCGCGGCAGCTGGGCGATGAAGTTGTGCAGCAGGAAGATCGCCAGCGGCAGCGCGAACATCGTGTGCGCCAGCCAGACCGGCGCGTAGGTGCCCTTGAGCTCCAGCGCCGGGACCAGCGTCACCGAGCCCAGGTGGGCTCCCCCGGAGAACAGTTGGAGCAGCGGGATCAGCGCCATCTGGAGCGGCACCACCTGGAGCGCGAACACCACGAAGAACACCGTGTCACTGCCCCGGAACCGCACCCACGCCAGCGCGTACGCGGCCATCGCCGCCAGCGCCAGCGGGAAGAGGGTGGCGGGGACGCTGATCGCCAGCGAGTTCACCAGGAACGGCATCAGACCGGTCGAGACGCCGGAGCCGCCCTCGAACAGCACCGTGTGGTAGTTGTCCAGGCCGAGGTCCGGGTGGAGGAGGACGTTCCACCAGCCGTCGGTGGTGACGTCCTTCTTGGGCCGGAGCGAGGTCGCCAGCAGCCCCAGGGTGGGAACGGTCCAGAGCACCGTCACCACGATCACGAACGCCGAGGCGAGCGGGGTGGAGAAGGACTTCCGGACGGGACCGCCGTCACGCCGTACGCTCATCGCACCCCACGCTCCTTCCGCAGCTGGACGACGTTGTAGGCCACCAGGGGCAGCACCGCGAGGAAGAGGATCACCGCGAGCGCGCTGCCCCGCCCGGTGTTGAACTGCACGAAGGACTGCGAGTACATCTCGTTGGCCAGCACCTGGGTGCCGAAGTTCCCGCCGGTCATGGTGCGGACGATGTCGAAGGCCTTCAACGTGGTGATCATGACGGTGGTGAGCACCACCACCACCGTGGTGCGGATCATCGGCACCGTGACGTACCAGAACAGCCGCACCCCGCCCGCGCCGTCCAGCCGGGCCGCCTCGGTGACCTCGTCCGGGATCGCCTTGATCGCCGCCGACAGCACCACCATCGCGAAGCCCGTCTGCACCCACACCATCACCGCCATCAGCAGGAAGGTGTTGAGCGGCTGGGCGAGCATCCAGTTCGGCGGATGCTCCCAGCCCAGCGCGATGGCGACCTGGCTCAGCAGGCCGATCTGCTGCTGCGAGGCGTCCCGGGACTCGTAGACGAACTTGAAGATGATCGACGCGCCGACCAGCGAGATCGCCATCGGCATGAAGATCAGCGACTTGTACACCGCCTGGCCGCGCATCCGGTCCACCAGCAGCGCCAGCACCAGGCCGAGCCCGGTCGCCGCCAGCGGTGCGATCACCAGCCACAGCAGGGTGTTGACCAGCACCTCGCGCACCGACTCGGTGGTCAGCGCCCAGCCGAAGTTCTCACCGCCGACGAAGCGGCTGCTGTCGTCGCTGTAGAGGCTCAGCCAGACGGTGCGGACCAGCGGCGCGACCAGCCCGACCAGCAGCAGCACCACCGCCGGGCCGAGGAAGACGGCCACGGCCAGCGGGCGGGCGATCCGCCCGGAGGCACGGCCGGCGACCAGGAAGACCAGCAGCAGGATGCCGAGGAAGCCGGCGATCGCGCCGAATCCGTTGCCGAACTTGACCACCGCGTCGCCCCAGGCGCCGGCGGCGAGTGCGGGGGCGGAGAGGGACATGGCGGGACGTCCTTTCCCGTGCGGACTGCGGACTGCGGGCTGCGGACTGCGGACTGCGTGCCGGGGACGAGGAACGGCGGACGGGGAGGGAGAGCGGGGAAGGGCGCGGCGCACCCACGGGCACCGGAGCCGACGGGCGGAGGCCGACCCGGGCGGTCAGCCGGGCGGCAGGCCGGGCCCGGAGGCCGCCGAACCCCCGGAGGGGGCGGGCGGTGCGGGTGGGTGGCCCCGCACCGCCCTCGACAGGTGGTCCTCCGGCACCGCCCCGGCCGCTACTGCGGCCAGGCGGCGTCGATGTCGGCGGCGGTCTTCTGGATCGACTGGCCCTCGGCGAACCAGGCGGTGAGCGACTTCCACTCCTGCCCGGCGCCGACCGCGGCCGGCATCAGGTCCGAACCGTCGAAGCGGAACGTCGCCGCCGGGTCGGTCAGCGCGGCGGCGGACAGCCGGTCGATCGGGTCGGTGTACAGGCTCTTGTCCACCCCCTGGTTGGCGGAGACCCAGCCGGTGGCCGTCCGTACCCGGCTGCTCGCCCACTCGGCGCTGGAGAGGTAGTTCTGCACCGCCTGCACCTCGGGCCGGCTCGCGAACGCGGTGAGGAACTCCCCGCCGCCCTCGACCGGGCTGGGCACCGACGGGTCCACGGCCGGCAGCTGGAAGGCGAAGATGTCGCCGTCCTCGCCGATCTTCGTCTCCTTCGGCCACTGCGCCTTGTAGAACGAGGCCTGCTGGAGCATGAAGCACTTGCCGGTCAGGATCGGCGCCCCGGCGTCCTGGAAGGTGGTGGTCGCGATCGACTTCACGTCACCGTAGCCGCCGTTGACCCAGGCCGGGTTCTGCATCCAGTCGGCGACGGTCTTCATGGCCGCGGTGATCTTCGGGTCGGAGAACTTCACCTGGTGCTTGACCCACTGGTCGTACACCTCGCCGCCGTACGAGCCGAGCACCACCTCCTCCAGCCAGTCGGTCGCGGGCCAGCCGGTGGCCGTCCCGGAGCCGATGCCGCCGCACCACGGCTTGCCGCCACCGGCCTTGGCGATCCGGTCGCTGAGCGCCATCAGGTCGGCCCAGGTCTTCGGGACCTCGTAGCCGGCCTGCTTGAAGGCCTTCGGCGAGTACCAGACCAGGGACTTCATGTTGGCGCTCATCGGCGCGGCGTAGAAGGTCCCGTTGACCGAGCCGTAGGTCTTCCAGACCGGGCTCCACTTCGCCTGGTTGTCCACGGTCCGCTGCGGCGGCTTGGCCACCTTGCCGCTCTTGACCATCTGCGCCAGCAGGCCCGGCTGCGGGATGATCGCGAAGTCCGGGGCGTTGCCGCCGCTCACCCGCACGGGGAGCTGGGACTCGAAGTCGTTGCTGCCCTCGTAGCTGATCCGGATCCCCGTACAGGATCCGAACTCGGCCCAGGACTTCTCCAGGTTGTCGGACTCGGGGCTGAGGATCGAGGCGAAGACCGTCACCGTCTTGCCCGAATGCCCGGCGTACGGCTGGTACTTGGCGCAGTCACCGGACAGGGTCTGGTTCCCGCCTCCGGAGTCGCCGTCCGAACTGCCCGAACTGTTGGAACAGGCCGCGGTCAGCGCCACCGCGGCCAGCAGGGCCGGCAGGGCGAGCAGACGGCGGCGGGTACGCGTGGACGGCACGGTCGGGGTGGGGGTCAATGCGGTCCTCCTCGCCAGGGCGTGGAAACGCTCGGCAAAACGACAGAACGACATTGCGCTGTACCGGAGATCGACGTTCGACATGGACGCGGCGGCCGGCCGATCTGACGACGTTAACCCAGCCGCCACGTGCCGCCAAGGTGCGCGCGCGGCCTTCACCACCACGTGCCCCAGTTGTGACCCGGCCGCACCGGCCGCACACATCCCGGCGCCGGTGCGGCACCCCGCCCGCCCACCGGACGCCGGCCGCGCCCACCCCGCCGGCCGCGCCGGACCGCCCGGGGACGCCGACGGCCCCGCCCGGACCGGACGGGGCCGCAATGGCATGACGATCCGTCAGAAGAGCCGGACCGGGATCTCCTTGAGCGCGTTCACCACCAGCGACCCGCTGGGCAGCAGCTCCCCGTCCGGCACCTCCAGTGCCAGCCCCGGGAACCGCTCGAACAGCGCCGGCAGCGCGATCCCCGCCTCCAGCCGGGCCAGCGGCGACCCCGGGCACACGTGCGGGCCGTGCCCGAAGGACAGGTGCCGGATCGGATCCCGGGTGACGTCGAACAGCTCCGCCGTCACCCCGTGCTGCAGCGGGTCCCGGCCGATCGCGTTGTACGAGATCAGCACCGGCTCGCCCTTGGGGATCACGGTGTCCCCCACCGGGACGTCCTCGGCCGCGAAGCGGAACAGGAAGTTGCTGGTCGGCGGCGTCCAGCGGAGCGACTCCTCGACCACCGCGTCCCAGCCCACCTCGCCCGCCCGCACCAGCGCCAGCTGGTCCGGATGGGCCAGCAGCGCCCGCACCGCGTTGCCGATCAGGTTGACCGTGGTCTCGTGACCCGCCGCGATGATCACCCGCAGGGTGGCCGCCGCCTCCGCGTCGGTCAGCGCCCCGCCCTCGGCGTCCGCGAGCAGCAGCACACTGGCCAGGTCGTCACCGGGAGCGGAACGGCGCTGCGCCACCAGGTCGTTGACGAAGGCGTTGAGTCCGGCGATGGTCGCCTGGATGCCCTCCGGGTTCGGCCGGGCACCGAAGAACCGCTCGTACAGGTCACGCAGGAGGCCGTGGTCGGACTCCGGCACCCCGAGCAGCGAGCAGATCACCGTCATCGGCAGCGGGAACGCGAACGCCGACTTGAGGTCCACCACCGGCTCCCCCGCCGCCAGCGTGTCCAGCAGGCCACTCGTGATCGCCTCGACCTGCGGACGCATCAGCTCCACCCGGCGCGGCGTGAACGCCTGCGCCACCAGCGCGCGCAGCCGCCGGTGCGCGGCGCCGTCGGTGGTCACCATGCTCGGCCCGGGCACGGCCAGCCCGATCAGCGGCCAGGTCTTCGGGACCTCGCCGCGCTGGAACGCCGCCCAGTGCGCGGCGTCCTTGACCAGCCGGGCATCGGTCAGCAGATCACGGGCGGCCGCGTGCCTGGTCACCGCCCAGGCGGCCACACCGCCGGGCAGCACGACCGGCACCGCCGGTCCGGCGGCCCGCAGCAGCGCACCCTCGGCGGCGTTGTCGCGCGCCAGCGGGTCGAGGACGATCGGGGCGGGAACGATCGGGGCGGGGGCGGTCATCGGTGACAACTCTCCTTCGGTTCTGGTCCTGCTCGACAACGGCGGGCCTCAGCCCGCGTACCCCGGCGCGTACGACACCGGCAGCGCCACCAGCCCGCGCACCCACGCCGACGGCCGCCACACCAACGCGTGCTCGGCCACCGCCAGCCGCAGGTCGGGCAGCCGGTCCAGGAGCACCTCCACCGCCGTCGTCGCGATCACCTCGGCCGCCTCCTGCGCCGGGAACGGGCAGCCGTGCTCCCCGTACGAGTAGCTGAGGTACGCGCGGTTGCCCTCGGCCGGCCGACCGTCCGCCTGCCGGACCGACGGGTCCGCGTTCGCCCCCGCGAAACCGAGCAGCACCATGTCCCCGGCGGCGATCCGCTGCCCGCCGAGCCGGGTGTCCCGGGTCGCCCAGCGGCCGGCGAAGATCTGCGTCGGGGTGTCCTCCCAGAGCGCCTCGTTCAGCGCCTGGCTGATGCTGCGCCGGCCGCCGGAGAGCGAGGCGGCGAACCGCTCGTCGGTCAGCATCAGCCGCAGCGCGTTGGAGATCCAGTACGAGGTCGGCTGGTGGCCCGCGATCAGCAGCACCCGCAGGTCCCGCATGACCTCCTCGTGCTCCAGGCCCGCCGGGTGCGCCAGCATCCGCGAGGCGACGTCGTCGCCCGGGTGCACGGCCTTCTCCTCGACCAGTTCCAGCATGGTGGCGAGCAGCCGCTGCGCGCCGGCCGGCGCGTCCGGACCGCCGTCCAGCATGGTGAGCAGGCCCTCGATCAGGACCGGTGCCTGCTCCTCGCTCAGCCCGAGCACCCGGCAGAGCACCAGCAGCGGCAGCCGGTGCGCGTACTCGGCGACCAGGTCGGCCTCGCCGCGGCCGGCGAACCCGTCGATCAGCCGGTCGGCGAGCTCCTCGCAGTGCTTGCGCAGCTCGTACGGGTCGACGGCGGCCAGTGCGTCGGTGACCGCCCGCGAGCGGCGGACGTGCTCCTCGCCCTCGGCGTACAGGATCGACGGCACCGGGGCCATCATCGGCTTGAGCGGCCAGTCCTCCGGGACGGTCGCCCAGCCGGTCCAGCGGGTCGAGTCCCGGCCGAACAGCTGCGGCTGGCCGGTCACCAGCTGGAGCTCGCGGTAGCCGATCACCAGCCAGGCCGGGACCCCGCCGGCCAGCTCGACCGGCGCGACCGGGCCGTGCGCGGTCCTGAGCTCGCGGTAGAGCTGGGCCGGGTCGGTCTGGAAGCGCGGCCCGTACAGCGGGGTGGCCCCGGCGTGCGCGGGGCAGCCCGGCGGCGGGGTGGCGGCGGGCTCGGTCACGGGGTGCTCTCCTCATAGACGGTGGCGGCGGCAGCGGAGCGGGGACCGGCCGCCTCGGCCTCGGCCCGGGCGGCCAGGTGGCGGACCAGCTCGATCAGCACCCGCTTGCCGGACTCCCGGTCGCGGGCGTCGCAGTCCACCAGCGGCACCTCGGGCGGCAGGTCGAGCGCCTCGCGGACCTGCTCCAGGGTGTGGGTCGGCTCGCCGAAGTTGTTGCGGGCGACGATGAACGGCGTGCCGTGGTGTTCCAGCCGGTCGATGGCGTACCAGGAGTCGGCCAGCCGCCGGGTGTCCACCAGGACGACCGCGCCGAGGGCGCCGCTGAACAGCCGGTCCCAGAGGAACCAGAACCGCTCCTGGCCGGGGGCGCCGAACAGGTACAGCACCTGGCTGGCGGACAGCGTGATCCGGCCGAAGTCGAACGCGACCGTGGTGGACCGCTTGCCCCAGGCTCCCGAGGGGTCGTCGATCCCCTCGCCCGCCTTGGTCATGGTCTCCTCGGTGTTCAGCGGGCGGATCTCGCTGACCGAACCGACCAGGGTGGTCTTGCCCACGCCGAAGCCGCCGACCACGACGATCTTGAACGCGTTGTCGGCTGTGCGGCGCAGCGGCGTCCGGCGGGCCGGCCTGCTGTCCGCGTCCGGAGCCGGGGACGGGCTCGCGGCCGGAGCCGGGGACGCGCTCGCGTCCGGAGCCGGGAGCCGGTCCGCGTCCGGAGCGGCGTCCGGAGCCGGGGCCACGGCGCCGCCCGGGCCGTCAGAGCTGTTGGAGTCCATGCAACACCTGCTTCAGCGTGTCGAGATCGGGCAGCCGGGCCTTGTTCGGCGCGAACCGCGGGTGCCGGGCGGTGACCGCCCCGGCCTCCAGGAGGTCGCCGAGGAGGATCTTCACCACCGAGATCGGGAGGGCCAGTTCGGCGGCGACCTCCACCACGGCGGTCGGCGCCTCGCACATCCGCAGGATGCGCACGTGCTCCGACTGCATGCCCGGGGCCGGCGCGCGCTCGGCGACGATCAGGGTGACCAGGTCGAAGGCGTTCTCCGGGGCCCGGCTGCGGCCGCGGGTGATGGTGTACAGGCGGTCCGGGTCGTCGTCCCGGCCCGGCCGGACCGGCCGCCCGTCGGTGCTCCCCCCGCGCTCGCTCATGCCCCGGCGCCCTCACCCGTCACGGCGTCCCCCGACCGGCCGGCCGACCCGCCGGCCGCCCCGGCGTCGTCCCGGGCGGGGGCGCTGAGGTGGACGCCGATCTGCTCGATCAGGCCGTGCATGTTGTGGCCGACCACGCCGACGTCCGCGTCCTCGTCGGTGACGACGGCCAGGTGGGCGCCCTCGCCAGCCGCCACGATGCAGAGGATGCCGCCGTGGAACTCGGTCATCGACTGCCGCACGCCGCCGCTGCCGTCGCCGAACTCGATGGAGGCGCCGTGCGCCAGGCTCTGCAGTCCGGAGGCGATGGCGGCCAGCTGGTCGGCCTGGTCGGCGCTCAGCCCGGAGGTGTGGCAGAGCTTGAGGCCGTCGGCGGAGAGCACCAGGGCGTGCCGGGTGCCGGGGGTGGCGGTCAGCAGGTTTTCCAACAGCCAGTCGAGGTCGCGGTCGGTGGCGCTGCTCATCAGGAGTCCTTCTCGGTGACGGGGGAAGCGTCGGACGTGGTCGTGTCCGTGGTCGGCGCGTCGGTGCCCGTGGTCGGCACGTCGGCGCCCTTGGCCTGCTGGGCGGCCCTGCGGAACGCGCCGAACCGGGCGGCGGCGCTCGCCGTGTCGGCGCGGGCGGGCCTCCCGGCGGGCTCGGCCGCGGGGGCGGCCAAGGTCAGCGTCTGGCCGCGGCGGCGCTGCGGCAGTCCGCTGTCGGTGACCGGTACCTGGAGCGGGGCCGGGGCGTGGGCCGGCCGCGGTTCCGGGATCGTCGCCGCGGGAGCCGGTGCGGGGGCCGCCGCGGGAGCCGAGGGCACGGAGCCGGTGAGCGTCGGGCCGGTGGACACCGGGGCGGCGAGCGCCGGGCGTGCGGGGGTGAGCGCGGGGCGCGGGAGAGCCGGGGCGATCTGCTCCGTGGAGATGGGCGCCGGGGCGGGCGCCGGCTCGGCGTGCGTGACCAGCTGCTGCGGGATCAGCATCACCACCCCGGTACCGCCGCGGGCCGACGGCCGGAAGGAGATCTGCAGCCCGTACTTGCGGGCCAGCACGCCGACCACCGCGAGTCCGATCCTGGTCCCCGCGGACAGCGTGGTGAGGTCGAGCGGCTCGGCCGACACGGCCCGCTCGGCCCGGCGCAGCCAGCTGTCGCCGAGCCCCAGGCCGCTGTCCTCGACGGTGATCGCCAGGCCGGCCGGCACCTCCTCGACGTAGACGTGCACCTCGGCCGGCGGGGCGGAGAAGTTGGTGGCGTTGTCCATCAGCTCGGCGAGCGCGTGCATCACGCCCTCGGCCGCGAACCCGGCCACCGCGGCCGTGCTCGCGTTGTGCAGCCGGACCCGCTGGTAGGCGCCGATCCGGCCGAGCGCGCCGCGCAGCACCGACTCCACGGCGATCGGCTTGGCCCAGCGGCGCCCCGAGCGGGCGCCGGTGAGCACCGCGATGCCGTCCGCCATCCGGCCGGCCTGCGCCGTGGAGTGGTCCAGCCGGAGCAGGTCCCCGAGGACCTCCTCGTCGTGCCGGTGCTGCATCTCGCGCAGCTCCGCGTGCATGCTCGTGGCCAGCGCCTGGACCCGGCCGGCGGCGGTCGCGCAGACCGCCAGGGCGGCGGCCCGCAGCCGCTCGCCGCGGCCGATCTCCTCCGCGACGGCGCGCAGCAGCGGGTACCGGGGGTGGTCGCGGTGCGCGGCGAGCGCGGCGTCCACGGACGCGCCGGTCCGCAGCCGCTTCGCCACCTCGGGCAGCACCTCGTCGGCCAGCCGGTCCAGTGCCTCGCGCCCGGTGCGCTCGGCCTCCGCCTCGGCCTGCGCCCGGGCGAGTTCCGCGCGGGCGGCGGCCGCGTCCGCCTCGGCACGCTCCTGCCCGGCGAGGGCCTCGTCCCGTTCGGTCTCCCGGATGACGGCCAGCTGCAGGGCGGCCGCCCTGGCCTGCTCGGCCGCACCGGCGACCACCAGTGCCGCCACGGCCTCGCCGTCGTGCCCGGCCAGTTCCTCGCCCAGTCGGCGGGCCCGCTCGGTGGCGGTCCCCGCCTGCCAGACGGCGATCAGCCACAGCGCGGTGACCGCGCACACGGCCGCGGCGGTCAGCGGCTGGTCGGCGTCCATCGCCCGCTGCACCCCCACCGGCCCGGCCACCGCCGCCAGCAGGGCGGAGGCCGCCATCAGGGCCCTGGTACGCGCGGCGGGTCGTCGGCGTGACCCGCCGTCGTGGCTGGTGCGTTCTGTCATCGGTGGCGGTGTCCTCGGCAGCGGGGAGGGGCGAATGCGCGACCGCCCGGCCGACGTCGTGAAACGTCTCCGGGCGGGTGATTCGGTACACGCAGTCGGCCGATCATATCCATTCAGACGATGTGCTCAACCGACGAGTTGACGGTCAGTCTCGTTCCCGCACGCTCCGTATACCGCACCACCGCGAGCCGCCCGCAGGCCGCTCACCCGCCCCTCACGCCCCGCTCACCCGGCGCTCACCCCAGCGCCGCCTCCACCCCCCGCCGCACGGCCTCCGGGTCGAGCCCGTGACCGGTGATCACCCGCGCGCCGAGCCCCTCGCCCTCGCGGACGACGCCGAGCAGCAGGTGACCGACCGCGATGTGACCGGACTTCAGCCGCAGCGACTCGCGCAGCGACAGCTCCAGGGCCTTCCGCGCCGGCGCGGTGAACGGACTGCGCGCCGCCCGCCCCTCGGAGCGGAACCACCCCCGCCGGCGCGGCCCGTCCTTCGGGGGCGCGTCCAGCGCGCCCTCCCCGAACACCGACTCCACCGCCTCCCGGACGGCCTCCAGATCCACCCCGATCGAGGCCAGCGCCTGTGCGTCGCCGCCCTCCCCCAGGAGTCGCAGGACGGCCCGCCGGGCCTCCTCGCGGTCCAGCCCGGCCTCGACCAGCACCCGCACCGCCGGATCCTCCGGCTCGGCCAGGATCGCCAGCAGCAGGTGCTCCGTGCCGACGTACCCGTGCCGCAGCTCCGCGGACTCCTGCCCCGCCCGGCCGACCACCCGCCGGGCCTCATCGGTGAATCGCTCGAACATCGCTCAGTCCCCGTCCTTCCCGCTACCCGTCCCGCGCTTCGCGTACTTCTTGTGCACCGCCTGCCGGGAGACCCCCAGGCAGACCGCGATCTCCTGCCAGGACCACCCGCGCCCGCGCGCGTTGCCCACCTGCAGCTCCTCCAGCCGGTCGGCCAGCTCCCGCAGGGCCCGCACCGCCCGCAGCCCCACGGCCGGGTCCCGACTCCCCGCCGCGGCCGCCAGCTCTCCGCTCTCACTCATGATGTCAACCTAGGTTGACACTCGGCCGCCGTCAACCCCGGTTGACAGAAGAGCCCGAAAGGCGGGGCGGGGACCCGATGTCCCCGCCCCGCCTTCAGTCGTGGCCCGCCCCGCCCGGGGACGGGGCCCGCGGCGGCGGCACGCCGCCCGCCCCTACTGCCGCGCGCCTCCCCCGGCGGCCCCGTACGACTCCCGGAAGACCGTGCGCTCGCGGGAGCGCCGGCCCGGGTGGCGCCGCTCCTCCGCCGGATAGCCGACCGACACCAACAGGGCGATGGCCAGGTCGTCGCGGTCCTCGATCCCGATCACCTTCTTCACCTTCGCCTCGTCCCAGCCGTTCATGGGCGAGGTCGCCAGACCCATCTCGGTGGCGGCGAGCATCACGAAGGACGCCGCGATCACGGCGTCCTTGACCGCGTACTCCCGGAGCAGGCCCCGCCGGTCGAGGTCCTCCTGGAAGGCCTGCGCCGCGGCGGAGAACATCGCGACGAACTCCTCGTCCCACGCTCCGCTGCGGAGCGCCTGCTCGTGGACGTCGCTGTGGTCGCCCCGCCAGGCCTGCGGCTCGGCGACGAAGACCAGGACGACCGGGGCCTCCTGCGGCTGGGGCTGGCCCCCCGTGGCCCACGCCAGTCCGGCGAGGCCCTCCTCCCCGGACACCGCGACGATCGACCGGTCCTGGAGGTTCCAGCTGGTGGGGGCCTCGACGGCGAGGCCGAGGAGCGTGTCGAGCACGGCCTCGGGGACCGGGTCGGGCAGGTAGTGGCGGACGGTGCGGCGGGTGCGGATCGCTTCTGCGACGGACATCGTGGGACTCGTCATGCCACTCACTATTGGAGAGTCACTCTCCAACGGGAAGAAGGCACTATTTAGTGCGTTACTCTCCCCGCATGAAGACCACTGTGGAATCGTCCGGCCTGCCGGCCGACGTCTACTCCGCGAAGTGCCCGACCCGCCAGGTCCTCGACCACATCTCCGGCAAGTGGACCGTCCTGGTCGTGGACGCGCTCCTCGACGGCACCCTGCGGTACACCGAACTGAGCCGGCGCATCGAGGGCGTGTCGCAGAAGATGCTCACCCAGACCCTGCGCGGCCTCGAAGCCGACGGGTTCGTCACCCGCACCGTCCACCCCACCGTTCCGCCCCGGGTCGAGTACGACCTGACGGAGCTCGGCCGCAGCCTCGCGGAGCCGATCACCGCGCTCCGCAGGTGGACGGAGACCCACATCAACGAGATCGAACGCGCCCGGGTCCGGGTCGCGTCGGAAGCCGCGAAGGCCCCCTGAGCGGGCGCGGCGGGCACGCCGGGCGCCGCAGGTGCGACGGCATGACGAAAGCGGGGAGTCGGAACCGTCCGACTCCCCGCTCAGGCCGGGCGTCTCACGCCCGGTCGACTACCGGCCTCAGCTGCAGCCGCTGGTCGAGCCGCAGCCCTCGCAGAGGTAGCAGCTGCCGGCGCGGCGCATCTTGGTGCCGCAGGAGAAGCAGAGCGGCGCGTCGGCGTTGAGGCCCAGCTGGATCTCGATCAGCTCGGTCGAGTTGTGCGCCTGGGCCGGGCTCGCCTTGGGGGCCGGTGCGGCGACCGGCGCCGGCTTGGCCACCGGGACGACCGGGGCGGCCACCGGCGTGGACTGCGCCAGCGACTCGGTGTCCAGCTCCTCGGCCTCCAGCGGCTCGTAGGAGCCCGTGTCCAGGTGGCGCTGGCGCTCCTCGACGGAGTGGATGCCGAGCGCCGAGCGGGTCTCGAACGGCAGGAAGTCGAGCGCCAGGCGGCGGAAGATGTAGTCGACGATCGACTGCGCCATCCGCACGTCCGGGTCGTCGGTCAGACCGGCCGGCTCGAAGCGCATGTTGGTGAACTTCGCGACGTAGGTCTCCAGCGGCACGCCGTACTGGAGGCCCACCGAGACGGCGATGGAGAAGGCGTCCATCATGCCCGCGAGGGTCGAGCCCTGCTTGGACATCTTCAGGAAGACCTCGCCGAGGCCGTCGTCCGGGTAGGAGTTGGCGGTCATGTAGCCCTCGGCGCCACCGACCGTGAAGGAGGTGGTGATGCCCGGGCGGCCCTTCGGCAGGCGCTTGCGGACCGGGCGGTACTCGACGACCTTCTCCACCGCGGACGCCGGGGCGGCCGGGGCGGACTCGGCCTTGGCCGCGTCGCCGGTCTTCGTCTTGGCCGAGAGCGGCTGGCCGACCTTGCAGTTGTCGCGGTAGATGGCGAGCGCCTTGACGCCCATCTTCCACGCCTCGAAGTAGATCTCCTCGATCTCCTCGACGGTGGCGGACTCCGGCATGTTCACCGTCTTGGAGATGGCGCCGGAGATCCACGGCTGGATCGCCGCCATCATCCGCACGTGGCCCATCGCCGAGATGACGCGCTCACCCATCGCGCAGTCGAAGACCTCGTAGTGCCCGGTCCGCAGGCCGGGCGCACCGACCACGTTGCCGTGCTCCGCGATGTGGGCGACGACCGCCTCGATCTGCTCGTCCTGGTAGCCCAGGCGCTTGAGGGCGCGCGGGACGGTGCCGTTGACGATCTGCATCGAGCCGCCGCCGACCAGCTTCTTGAACTTGACCAGCGCGAGGTCGGGCTCGACGCCGGTGGTGTCGCAGTCCATCATCAGGCCGATGGTGCCGGTCGGGGCGAGCACCGAGGCCTGGGCGTTGCGGAAGCCGTTCTGCGCGCCGATCCGGAGGACGTCCTGCCAGGCCTCGTTGGCGGCGGCCCAGACGGGGGCGTCGAGCTCGTCGCGGGAGACGGCGGCGAGCGAGGCGTCGGCGTGCTGCTTCATGACCCGCTGGTGCGGGGCCGCGTTGCGGGCGTAGCCGTCGTACGGGCCGACGACGCCGGCGAGTTCGGCGCCGCGGCGGTAGGCGGTGCCGGTCATCAGGGAGGTGATGGCGCCGGCCAGGGCGCGGCCGCCCTCGCTGTCGTAGGCGTGGCCGGTGGCCATCAGCAGGGCGCCGAGGTTGGCGTAGCCGATGCCGAGCTGGCGGTAGGCGCGGGTGGTCTCGCCGATCTTCTCGGTGGGGAAGTCGGCGAAGCAGATGGAGATGTCCATCGCGGTGATGACCAGCTCGACGACCTTGGCGAAGCGCTCGGCGTCGAACGAGTCGTCGTCGCGGAGGAACTTCATCAGGTTGAGCGAGGCGAGGTTGCAGCTGGAGTTGTCCAGGTGCATGTACTCGGAGCAGGGGTTGGACGCGTTGATCCGGCCCGACTCCGGGCAGGTGTGCCAGTGGTTGATGGTGGAGTCGTACTGGATGCCGGGGTCGGCGCAGGCCCAGGCGGCCTCGGCCATCTTGCGGAAGAGCTTCTTCGCGTCGACGGTCTCGATGACCTCGCCGGTCATCCGGGCGCGCAGGCCGAATTCGGTGCCGTTCTCGACGGCGGTCATGAATTCGTCGTTGACCCGGACCGAGTTGTTGGCGTTCTGGTACTGGACGGAGGTGATGTCGTCCCCGCCGAGGTCCATGTCGAAGCCCGCGTCGCGCAGGGCGCGGATCTTCTCCTCCTCCTTCACCTTGGTCTCGATGAAGGCCTCGACGTCCGGGTGGTCGACGTCGAGGACGACCATCTTGGCCGCGCGGCGGGTGGCGCCGCCGGACTTGATGGTGCCGGCGGAGGCGTCGGCGCCGCGCATGAAGGAGACCGGGCCGGAGGCGTTGCCGCCGGAGGAGAGGAGCTCCTTGGAGGAGCGGATCCGGGAGAGGTTGAGGCCGGCGCCGGAGCCGCCCTTGAAGATCATCCCCTCTTCCTTGTACCAGTCGAGGATCGAGTCCATGGAGTCGTCGACGGACAGGATGAAGCAGGCGGAGACCTGCTGGGGCTGCTTGGTGCCGACGTTGAACCAGACCGGCGAGTTGAAGCTGAAGACCTGGTGGAGGAGGGCGTGGGTCAGCTCGTGCTCGAAGACCTCGGCGTCGTCCGGGGTGGCGAAGTAGCCGTTCTTCTCGCCCGCGGCGCGATAGGTGAGCACCACGCGGTCGATGATCTGCTTGAGGCTCCACTCGCGCTGCGGGGTGCCGACGGCGCCGCGGAAGTACTTGGACGTGACGATGTTCACGGCGTTGACCGACCAGGAGTCGGGGAACTCGACGCCGCGCTGCTCGAAGTTGACCGAGCCGTCCCGCCAGTTGGTCATGACGACGTCGCGCCGCTCCCAGCGGACCTCGTCATAGGGGTGCACGCCAGGAGTGGTGTGGATGCGCTCGATCCGCAGGCCGCCCTTGGGCGCCTTGCCGGCACCCTTGGCCCCGGTCCTGTCGGACTTCGACCCGCGTGCGGAACCGCTCGTGGTGTCTGTCACTTCTCGCTCCTCCTCCTGGTTGGGCAAACGCCCGAAGTGCACCGAAAAATCCGGGCACGGCCTGGTTCGCTCTTCCGGTGTGCGGGCAGACGGGACCCCCCGACCGCCCGTGCACGTTTTGTCATGGTCTGTGCGCCGTTTTCGGGCACACGTCGGCCCCGGAAGGGCCGTGGGGTTGCTGCCGGTCCCGGAAGGGGCCGGTGGTGGGGCCGGGCCGCTAGGGCGCGGCGGCGGGGACGGGCACGCAGGTGCCGTCCGCCTCGGGGACGGGTCGCTCGGCGCGGAGTTCCGCGATGGCGGCCTCGAAGTCTTCGAGCCCGTCGTACGCCTGGTAGACGCTGGCGAAGCGCAGGTAGGCGACGACGTCGAGCTCCTTGAGCGGGCCGAGTATGGCCAGCCCGACGTCATGGGTCGTGAGTTCGGCGTTGCCGGTGGCCCGCACGCACTCCTCGACCCGCTGGCCGAGCTGGGCGAGGGCGTCCTCGGTGACCGGGCGGCCCTGGCAGGCCTTGCGGACTCCGGAGATGACCTTCTCCCGGGAGAACGGCTCGGTGACGCCGCTGCGCTTGATGACCATCAGGGCGGCCGTCTCCACCGTGGTGAAACGGCGGCCGCAGTCCGGGCACTGCCGTCGGCGGCGGATGCAGCTGCCGTCCTCGGTGGTCCGGCTGTCGACGACGCGGCTGTCGGAGTGCCGGCAGAAGGGGCAGTGCACCTGAGGATCCCTCCTTGGCAGGACGTGCGGACTAGGTCGAGTCTATGCGATCCCGGGGCACCCGAGGCAACCCGATCTTGACGCCGCAACCACAAGTACTGGGTCACGGAGAGGACTGTAGCCACTACATGTAGGTCTGAGGCGGATCCGAAGGCGCTGGCGTGTCGGCCCGGACTAAACTGCCGGAGTCGACTTCGACTCGAACATTTAATCGATGTACAACAAAGCCTTGATCGAGTCAGCCAACTCCCGAATAATTCACTCGAACGTGTGTTTGGCGCAACCTTTCGATACGAGGTGCGTTGGGCTGGAAAAAGGAGAGGACAGCCGTCGAGAGGGGCCGCCATGAACACCGTCGAAACCAACACCATCCCGGTGCAGGAACACTCCCAGCTCAAGGTGGGGCAGCGCACCACGAATCAGCAGAGTGTGGACATCAGCATGGACCGCAGTAGCGAAGAACACCGCCTCTCCGGCCCCGGCCATTCCGGCGTGGGCCGCGTTCCGGACCAGCCCATCGAACACTCCCCCGTGCTGGACGACGCCCACCCGGCGCCGACCCGTTCGATGCCCGGCCGACCGCCCGGGATCCGCACCGACGAGGCCGGGCTCACCGAACGCCAGCGCCGGGTGATCGAGGTGATCCGGGACTCCGTCCAGCGCCGGGGCTACCCGCCGTCCATGCGGGAGATCGGCCAGGCCGTCGGCCTGTCCAGCACCTCGTCCGTCGCCCACCAGCTGATGGCCCTGGAGCGCAAGGGCTTCCTCCGCCGCGACCCGCACCGCCCGCGCGCCTACGAGGTCCGCGGCGTCGAGGTGGCCCGGCCGAACACCGCCGAGACGGCCGGCCGCCCGTCCACCTCGTACGTCCCGCTGGTCGGCCGGATCGCGGCCGGCGGGCCGATCCTCGCCGAGCAGACGGTCGAGGACGTCTTCCCGCTGCCGCGCCAGCTGGTCGGCGAGGGCGAGCTGTTCGCGCTCACCGTGCGCGGCGACTCGATGATCGAGGCCGCGATCTGCGACGGCGACTGGGTCACCGTCCGCCGCCAGCCGGTCGCCGAGAACGGCGACATCGTGGCCGCGATGATCGACGGCGAGGCCACCGTCAAGCGCCTCAAGCGCGAGGACGGCCGGATCTGGCTGATGCCGCACAACCCGGCGTACGAGCCGATCAACGGCGACAACGCGACCATCCTGGGCAAGGTCGTGGCGGTCCTCCGCCGGCTCTGACCGCACCACGGCACACCACCCCGCCCCGGCAGGAGGGCACCGCACGAGGGCGTACGGGAAGGGGCTCCACGCGACAGCGCGGAGCCCCTCCGTCGTTCCCGGGCACCCACCGCACCTCATCGGCACCATCGGCGCCCTCCGGCACCCGCCGTGCCGGGAGCGGCCCTCAGCCCCGCTTGGCCACCGGCCGGACCGGCTCCGCCGAGGCGTCGATGGCCGCCAGCGACCGGCGCACCTGGTTGCGGTCGGTGGTGTACCAGAACTCCGGCATCGAGGAGCGGAAGAAGCCCCCGTACCGCTTGGTCTCCACCCGCGGGTCGAGCACCGCCACCACCCCGCGGTCGTCCGCCGCCCGCACCAGCCGGCCGGCGCCCTGCGCCATCAGCAGCGCCGCGTGGGTGGCCGCGACGGCCATGAAGCCGTTCCCGCCGCGCTGTTCGACGTCCTTCTGGCGGGCGCTCATCAGCGGGTCGTCCGGGCGCGGGAACGGGATCCGGTCCATCACCACCAGCTGACAGGCCGAGCCGGGCACGTCCACGCCCTGCCAGAGCGAGAGCGTGCCGAACAGGCAGGTGGTCGCGTCCGAGGCGAACTCGCGGATCAGCTCGCCCAGGGTGTCCTCCCCCTGGAGCAGGACCCGGTTGTCGAGCCGCTCCCGCATCGCCTCGGCGGCCGTCTGGGCGCCGCGCATCGAGGAGAACAGGCCCAGCGTCCGCCCGCCGGCCGCGCCGATCAGTTCGGTCAGCTCGTCCAGCATGTCCGGCCGTTCGGGGTCGCGCCCCGGGTCGGCCAGGTGCCGGGCGACGTACAGGATGCCCTGCTTGGGGTACTTGAACGGCGAGCCGACGTCGATGCCCCGCCACTGCGGCACCGGCTCGTCCCCGAAGCCCTCGCCGGCGGCCTCCGGGTTGTCGCCCGGTGTGCGCGCGTCCGGCAGCCGTGCCTCGGACGACAGGCCGACCGAGGCGGCCACGCCATTGAAGTCCCCGCCGAGCTTGAGCGTGGCGGAGGTCAGCACCACCGACCGCTCCTTGTACAGCCCCTCGCGCAGCAGGCCGGAGACGCTCAGCGGGGCGACCCGCAGCGAGGCGGTGCCCAGGCCGAAGCGGTCGCCGCGGTCGATCCAGACGACGTCGTACTCGGAGTCCTGGAGCAGCCGGTCGGCGGTCTCGTGCAGCGTCTCGGCGGAGGCCATCGCCTGCTTGCGGACGGCGTCCTCGTCGGTGAGCCCCTTGTCCCTGGTCTCGCCGAGCGAGGTGATCACCTGCCGGGCGGCGTCCCGGATCGCGGTGACCGCGTACGCGAGGTACTCGGGCAGCTCCTCGACCCGGCCGGGCTGGGCGGTCTCCATCAGGCCGTGGTAGTTCTCGGCGGCGGCCTGGAGCGCGTCGACGGCCTTCTCGTTGGCCAGTCGGGCGGCCCGCTTGACCGTCCGGTTCACCGCGCCGACGGTCAGCTCGGCGGTGGCCGCCCCGGTGACCCGGTTGACCAGCTCGTGGGCCTCGTCGACGATCAGCAGCCCGTGCTCGGGCAGCACCGGCGCGCCCTCGATGGCGTCGATGGCGAGCATCGCGTGGTTGGTGACCACCACGTCCGCGAGCTTGGCGCGCTCCCGCGCCTTCTCGGCGAAGCACTCCTGGCCGTAGGCGCACCTGGTCGCGCCCAGGCACTCCTTGGAGGTCACCGAGAGCTGGGCCCAGGCCTTGTCGGACACGCCGGGGCTCATGTCGTCCCGGTCGCCGGTCTCGGTCTCGTCGGCCCAGTCGCGCAGCCGGAGCACCTCCTTGCCGAGCTTGCCGGTGGGGCCGCCCATCGCCTCCACCGGGTCGAAGAGGCCCTCGCCCTCCTCGCTCGGGGTGCCCTCGTTGGCCCGGTGCAGGCAGAGGTAGTTGGAGCGGCCCTTGAGCATCGCGAACAGCGGCCGGCGCCGCAGCACCGGGTGCAGTGCTTCCACGGTGCGCGGCAAGTCCCGTTCGACCAGCTGGCGTTGGAGGGCCAGGGTGGCGGTGGCGACCACCACCCGGTCCCCGTGGGCGAGCGCCGGCACCAGGTAGGCGAGGGACTTGCCGGTGCCGGTGCCGGCCTGGACGAGCAGGTGCTCGCCGTGGTCGACGGCGTCGGCGACGGCCTCGGCCATCCGGAGCTGGCCGGGGCGCTCGACGCCGCCGACGGAGGCCACCGCGGCGTGCAGCAGCTCGGGGATGCGGGCCCTGGGGACCGCCTCGACGGGCGTGTCCGGGGCCTCCGCGGAGTCCGCGGCGTCTGCGGCGTCCTCGGCGGGGAGCGGGGATTCGGAGTCGTTCGTCATGACCGTCCCAGCCTACGGGGCGGGGGTGACAATCCGGTCCCGCTGCCCGGGCAGCGGCGCCGCTCCGCCGGGCACGAGCGCGTTGGGGACGGTGCCGTGCCGGGCGGCGTGCGGACGCTGCGGGCGGTCGGCGTAGCCGTCCATCAGCAGTCGGTTGCGGTTGAGGCAGAGCCGGTCGATCCGCGGCCGGAACAGGTCGAACAGCGCGAACCTCCCGGCCAGTGCGGGGAAGCGTTCCTGGTACCGGAGGACCTCGGTGCGCAGCAGCGTCCAGAACGCCTCCTCGGGCAGGCCGGTCTGCGCCTCCAGCAGCGGGGCCAGGTAGCGGTAGACGCCGACGAAGAGCCCGGAGTGCAGGAACTGGCAGAGTCCCGCCGGGTCCTCGCGGAGCAGCACGGCGTCCACCTCGGCGGGCAGGGCGCGCAGTTCGGGCAGGTCCTGGTCACTGAGGTTGACGTCGTCGACGAAGTCCTTGACCGCCAGCCGGACCGGCACGTCGTGCTCGTCGAAGAGGACGACGGCGTTCTCGCCGTGCGGGGAGAACACCAGCCCGTACCGGTAGAGGAAGTGCAGCAGGGGCGGCAGCATGGCGGCGAACAGCCGGCCGGTCCACTCGGCGGGGGTGAGTCCGGAGCGGGCGACCAGTTCGGCGGCGAGCGCCCGGCCGTCGGTCCCGGTCTGCAGCAGGGCGGCCAGGGTGCGGCCGCGCTCGCCCGGGTCCAGGGCCGGGCCGAGCGGTTCGCGCCAGATCGCGCCGAGCAGCTCCTTGTACTGGTACGGCGCCTCCGGGAGCTCGCGGTAGAGCGGGTGGTCGACGGTGACGGAGGCGATCTCGCCGAGCAGCACCACCCGGCACTCGTCGCGCAGGAACGGGTCCGCGTCGCGCAGACCGTGGATCCAGGCGGTGACGGCGGGCGCGGCCAGGGTGCGCTCGGTCGGCAGGCCGCGCCAGACCAGGGTGTTCAGGATGGCGAGCGGCAGTTTGACCGTGCAGCGCTCGGGCCGGGTGTGGTTGAAGAAGGAGCGGATGGACTGCTGGGGCAGCCGCAGGTCGCCGTCGCCGGCCAGCGGGACGATCTCGCCGGAGGCGATCCACGGGGCGAAGAGCGGGACGACGGTCTCGTCCCACTGCCAGGGGTGGACCGGCAGCAGCAGGTAGTCGCCGGCGTCCGGGCCGAGCGGGGCGCGCAGCGCGGCGGGGTCGTCCAGCTCGCGCCGGTAGAGCTGCTCGGGGTCGGCCAGGCCGGGGACGCCGCGGTACTCGGCGAGGCGGCGGTGGACGGCGATCCAGGGCAGCGGCCGCGGGGTGCGGGCCTCCGGGGCCCAGCGGGCGGCGTCGGAGGCGGAGAAGCCGATCCGGCCCTTGTTGGGGACGATCCACGGGTGGCCGCCCTGCCGGCCCTCCAGCTCGGTGTGGCCGAGGTCGGCGAGTTCGGCGGCGGTGAGCCCGGTGGCGAGGAGGTGGGCGTCGGCGATGAGGGTGGCCGTGAGTTCGCGGACCAGGTGGCCGGTGGTGTCGCCGCGCAGGCCGAGGGTGTGCCGGGCGTAGGTCAGCAGCCGCAGCGGGTCCAGGCCCTCGGGGCGGGTGCAGTGGAGGGTGGCCGGGTCGACGAACCAGCTGCCGTAGGCGCCGCGGCGGGCGGTGAAGCGGTACTCGGCGTCGGGCAGCTTGAGCAGGTAGTCGGCCCCGGCCGCCGACCCGGCACCGGCACCGGCACCGGCGGGAGCGGCGGTCCCCGTGGGGGCGCCGGCGTCCACGGGGGTGCCGGTCTCCACGGGGACGATGAGCTCCTCGTAGGCGAACTCGCCGAGCATCTTGGCCAGCAGCGCGCGGCCGGCCCGCTGCCAGTGCCCGGCGGTGAGCTGCGGGGGCAGGTACAGCGGCGGTTCAGCGGCCGGCGGTTGCGGCACGGGTGGGCTCCTGGGGTCGGGGGACGGCGGGGGTGCGGTCGGCGGCGGACGTGCGGTCGGTGGCAGGGGCCCGGTCGGGGGAACGGTCGGGGGAACGGTCGCGGGGTGGATCACCGGGCCGGGCGGAGGGCTGCCCGTCGGCCGGGCCGGCCGACGGGCCGACCGGCGGCGGGGCGAAGCCGGTCCAGGCGGTGCGGGCGGGCAGCCGGTGGACGGTCCGGCCGGCCACGGCGTTGAGGATCACCGCGGCCCGGTGGGCGCCGAGCCCGAGGTCGGGGGTGCCGACACCGTGGGTGTGCAGCTCGGCGTTCTGGACGTACAGGCCGCCGGTGACCTCGGGGAGCATCGCCACCCGGTGGTCGAGGTCGACCCGGTAGCGCCCGGCCCCGTCCCAGTCGACCAGGTGGGCCAGCGGCTCCAGGGCGGCCGGGCGGGCGGCCCGGTAGCCGGTGGCGAGCACCACGGCGTCGGTGCGCAGCACGTGCTCGACGCCCGAGTCGGTGTGCCGGCAGCGGAGTTCGAACCCTCCGCACGGGCCGGTCCGGGCGTCGGTGACGGCGGTGCCGGGGGTGATCTCGACCGGGGTGGCGCCGATCGGCCGGCCGACGGTCCGCTCGTACAGGGTGTCGTGGATCTCGGCGAGGGTCTCGGCGGAGGCCGCCTTGTGCAGCTGCCACTGGGCCTCGACCAGCGTGTCCCGGACGCCCTCGGGCAGGCCGTGGAAGTACCGGGTGTAGTCGGGGGTGAAGTGCTCCAGGCCGAGCTTGGAGTACTCCATCGGCGCGAGCGCCCGGGTGCGGGTGAGCCAGCGCAGCCGGACGCCGTCGCCGTCGTGGCGGCGCAGCAGGTCGAGGAAGACCTCGGCACCGGACTGGCCGCTGCCGACCACGGTGACGTCCCGGGCTCCGGACAGGTCCTCGCGCCGGTGGAGGTAGTCGGCCGAGTGGAGGGCGGCGGGGTGGCCGTCGAGGGCGGCGAAGGCCTCGGGACGGACCGGCCGGGTGCCGACGCCGAGCACCAGGTGGCGGGCCTCGACGGTGCTGAGCCCTCCGGTGGCGGTGTCCCGCAGTTCGGCGCGGTACCGGTCGCCGGCCCAGTGCAGGGCGGTGACCTCGGTGCCGAAGCGGCAGTTGGCGAGGCGCTCGGCGGCCCAGCGGCAGTAGTGGTCGTACTCGCGGCGGGTCAGCTGGAACCGCTCGGTGAAGTAGAACGGGAAGAGCCGGTCCTGTTCGCGCAGGTGGTTGAGGAAGGACCAGGGGTTGGTCGGGTCGGCCAGCGAGACGAGGTCGGCGAGGAACGGCACCTGCATCCGGGCGCCGTCGACCAGCATGCCGGGGTGCCAGCGGAACTCGGGGCGCTGGTCGCAGAAGAGGGTGCGCAGGCCGGGCACGGGCTCGGCGAGTGCGGCGAGGGAGAGGTTGAACGGGCCGATGCCGACGCCGAGCAGGTCGTACGGTCCGGGGCGGGGTGCGGGGGTGTCCATGAGTCGGGGGGTGTCCTAGGCGGGGTGCGGGACGTGGCGGGGTGCGGGAGCGGACGGGGTGCGGGACGCGGCGCCGTCCGGGCCGCCGGAGGTGGTGGGGCGAGGGCCCCGGGCCGGGCCGGGCTCCGGGACCCGGCGGTCGGTGGCCGGCTCCGGGACCCGGCGGTCGGCGACCGGTTCCGGGAGCCGGTCGCGGACCATCAGGGCGGCGCGCTTGCCCGGCAGGTCGAGTTCGGCGGCGAGCCGGAACCCGGCCCGTTCGAAGGCCCGGACGGAGCGCCGGTTGCGGACGTCGGGTTCGGCGACCACTCGCTCGCAGCGCGGGCGCTCCCGCAGCACGCGGGCGGCCACGGCGGCCAGCAGGACGGCGCCCAGCCCCCGGCCGCGGCTCTCGGCGGGCCCGAGCAGCAGGTGGAGGCCGGTGTCGTGGGGCCGGGCGGGGTAGTGCGCGGCGATCGGGTCGAGGTCGGCGCGGTAGACCTCCCAGTAGCTCATCGGGGTCTCGTCGAGCAGGCCGAGGCAGGGCAGGCTGCGTCCGTCGCCGTCGAGCTGGGCGCGGACGTGCCGTTCGGTGGCGGCGGGCGGCCCGGCGAGCTCCCAGAAGGCGTCGACCTCGGGGTCGTTCATCCAGCGGGTGAGCAGCGCGAGGTCGGCGGGGAGCCGGACCGGGCGGAGCCGGAACGCGCCGGCGGCGGTGGGCGTGCTGCCGCTGCCGGGCGGCTGGTCGGGCGCGGTCACGCGCCGGCCAGCGGGTTGGGGATCTCGACGTAGACGGACTGGGTCGCGACCGGGCCGACCAGCTCGTCCATGCCGTTGATCCGGGTGAGCAGGTTCGCCTTGCAGGGCAGGACGGGGGCGTCCAGCAGCAGGGCGGGCAGCGCGGAGCCGGTGGCGGTGGCGGCCGGTCCGGAGAGGAACCGGCGCAGTGCGGCCAGCAGCACGCCCTCGTCGGCGAGCTGCTGGGAGCCGAGGGCGCCGATCAGCCCGAGGACGTGGTTGATGCCCAGGTAGTAGGCGAAGTGGTGGTCGATCACCCGGTCGTCGAGGAAGGTGTCGCTCTGCGCGCCGAGGCCGGGCAGCCGGGCGGTGAGCCGCTCGGCGGCGCTCTGCCGGTAGTAGTAGCCCTGGTTGTCGCGGTAGCGGCCGCCGCACGGCCAGCCCTCGGCGTCGAGCAGGACGAGGCTGTTCTGCTGGTGCGCCTCCAGGGCGATGCCGGCCCGGCCGTCCAGCCAGAGGACGGGCAGCACGACGGCGTCCAGGTAGCGCAGGAACCATTCGGCTGCGACGGTGCGCAGCGGGCGCCCGCTCCGGGCGGCGAGTGCCCGCAGGGTGTCGCCGAGCCGGGACGGCACGGTGCCGCCGGGGTCGGCGGCGGCGTGCAGCTGCTCGGCGACGAGGCCTGCCACGCAGTGGACGCGGTCGGCGGGGGCGAAGGGCTGGGCCCGCAGCACGGTGTCCAGGCCGCCCGGGTCGCCGAGGCCGGGGTGGTCGACGCCGATCCAGGCCGGGTCGCGGACCACGTCGAAGCCGGGGTGGGCGGCCCGCCACTCGGCGCCGAGGCCGCTCTCCAGCAGCCGGTGCACCTCCAGGCCGCGGTGGAGCTCCTTGCGGAGGTTCTCCCGGCGGGAGTTGGTGATCCGCAGGCCGAGCGAGAGCTTCAGCATCCAGGGGGTGCCGGGCCGGTAGACGGTGCGCACCGAGGAGGTGGGGTACCAGGCTCCGCCGACCGGGCCGAGGTCGTGCAGCCGGCCTTCGGCGAGCAGGGCGGCGACGGCCGGGCGGTGCGCGAGCTCGCGGGCCTGCCAGGGGTGCAGCGGCAGGGCGGCGGTGCCGGGCGGCAGCAGGGCGGGGTCGCCGAGGAGCTGGGCGGTGATCCGGTCGGCGCTCTCGGTGAGGGCGGAGCCCGCGGCGAGGAGTTCCCGGTCGACGGCGTACCAGTGCAGCCGGAAGGAGCCGTGCAGTTCGGGCGAGTAGGCGGCGCTCTGGGCGGGCCCGAGGCCGTCGCGGCTCTTCGGGGTGGGGTGCAGCGGGTGGCCGAGCAGCAGGGACTGTTCGGAGGCGAGGAACCGCGACCCCTCGGGCCCGCCGGCGAGCGCGGCGGGGGCGGTCCGGTGGTGGGCGAGGATGTCGGCGGTGCGGACGGCCGAGTCGGCGACCCGGGCCGCGAGGTCGGCGATCCGTCCGGGGTCGGGCCGGTCGGCGGCCGCGGCGGCGAGCAGGGCGGCGGCGGTGACGGCGTCCACCGGGGCGTCGGCGGCGCCCGGACCGGCGGCGAGGGCGGCCTGGCCGAAGCGGTGCCAGCCGGCCGGCGACCAGTGGCGGACCGGGGCGGAGAGCCGGGCGGCGCCGCCGAGGACGGCGATCCGCAGGTGCCCGTCCGGGCCGGGGGCGGCGCCGGTCTCGCGGGCCCAGCAGCGCAGCAGGGCCTCCATGGCGGCCTGTTCGGCGGCGACGGCCGGGTCCGGGTGGAGCAGCCGGTCGGTCCGGGCGGAGGCCGCCGGGGTCTGGACCGGCGCTGCGGCGGCCGGGCCGGCGGCGGCCTGGACGGGGGCGGCCTGGACGTGGGTGGCCGGGACGGGGGCGGTCGGGGCGTCGGGCGGTGCTCCGGTGAGGGCGGTGCTCAATGCTGCTCCTTGGGGCGCATGGGATGCCGACGCGCGTGGGGTGGAGAGGAACCGGCGGGCGCTCGCACCGTCGCGTCAGGTAAGGGTTAGCTATCCCTGACGGGTGATCACAAGGACGGCTCACTCGTCCGAGTGAAGAACGATGGTTGTTCACCACTCAGGGGGAGCGAGGACCCGTCCTGCCGACGCGCCGGGCGGGACGGCGTCACGCGCCCGGCCGGTCCGCGTCACAGATCGGTGACCGCCTGCCGCGCCCGGAACCCGGGGGTCGGCCGGTGCCGTCCTGATACCCAGTGGGAGACTCCAAGGCGGCGGCCCGCCGCCCGCACGCCGATCTACCAGGGGGAAGCACTCCATGCCAGCGATCCACCGGTCAGCCGTGGCCGCGGCCCTCGCCGCGGGAACCCTGCTCGCCGTCACCGCCTGCGGCCCGGACGGGCCCTCCGGCGGCGGGGGCACCGCCGCGCCGCCGCCCGCCACCGGCGGCGCCACCGCCACGGGGGGCGGCATCACGCTCCCGACGGGTCTCCCGACGGGCCTGCTGGAGGGCCTGCCGAAGAGCTGGGACGACCTGACGAAGTGGACGTTCGACGACTGGGACAAGTGGGCGTCCAAGAACGTCTTCAACAACCCGATCGTGAAGGACTTCTGGAACCCGGACAAGATGGGCGACTCCAAGCCGGCCGACCCGGCCCCGCCCACCGCCAAGCCGGCCGACGACGCCGGGGTCACCGACCCCGAGCCCGCGGTGGTCAAGGCCGTGCCGGTGCCGCGCCCGTACACCAAGCAGCCCTCCGGGAAGATCTTCTTCTCCGCCGACGGCGGTCGCGGCAACTGCTCGGCCACCGTGATCACGGACCCGGCGCACCCGGGCAAGAGCAACCTGGTGTGGACGGCGGGCCACTGCGTCCACCCGGGCAAGGGCGGCAAGTACTTCAAGGACCTGGTGTTCGTCCCGGCCTACAACAACTCCGGCGCCTCCAGCGGCGGCAAGAAGGCCCCGCTCGCGGAGCTGGCGCCGCTCGGCACCTGGTGGGCGAAGGACGTGGTGACCTCGCCGCAGTGGCTGGTCGAGGGCGGCGGCACGGGCGACGCGGCCAGCCAGTACGACTTCGCGATCATGCGGGTGAGCAACCAGAACGACACCGGCAAGTCGCTGGAGGAGACGGTCGGTTCGGCCGTCCCGGTCTGGTTCGACGCCCCGCGTGACAAGCTCGCCGTCGCGGCGGTCGGCTACCCGCTCTACAAGCCGTTCGACGGCCAGGAGCTCTACCGCTGCGAGGGCGGCAAGCCGACCCGGCTCTCCTTCGACCCGAAGCGCCCGTCGATGCTCACCGTCGGCTGCAACATGACGCAGGGCTCCAGCGGCGGCGGCTGGTTCGCCCCGATGCCGGACGGGAGGACCGCGCTGGTCTCCAACACCTCGATCGGCACCCAGGACCACACCTCGCTGAGCGGGCCGTACCTGGAGACGGTCGCCAAGCAGGCGCTGGACTGGATCGCGAAGAAGAAGTAGCCGCGGGTACGGGCCGCCGCCCGTACGGCCGGCGGCGGGTACGCCGACGGGCCCCGGTCCGCCTCCCGGAGGAGGGGGACCGGGGCCCGTCGGCGTACGGGGCCCGGGGCGTCAGGCCTGCGGCGTCAGCGCCACGGCGTAGCGCTCCAGCTCCGCGGCCAGCTCGGCCGGGACCTTGGCGTGCAGCAGCGTGCCCTCCGCGGTGTGCTCGGTGCCCAGCAGCTCGCCCTCGGCGTGCACCCGGGAGACCAGGCCGCCCTGGGTGTACGGGACGAGCGCGTGCACCTCGACGGCCGGGCGGGGCAGCTCGTCGTCGATGAGCTTGAGCAGCTCGTCCATGCCCTGGCCGGTGCGGGCCGACACCACGATGGCGTGCGGCTCGCGGCGCAGCAGCCGCTGCAGCACGATCGGGTCGGCGGCGTCGGCCTTGTTGATCACCACGATCTCGGGCACGTTCTGCGCGTCGACCGAGACGACCACCTCGCGGACGGCGGCCAGCTGGGTCTCCGGCTCGGGGTGCGAGCCGTCCACCACGTGCAGGATGAGGTCGGCCTCGGCGACCTCCTCCATGGTGGAGCGGAACGCCTCGACCAGGTGGTGCGGCAGGTGCCGGACGAATCCGACGGTGTCGGCCAGGGTGTAGACCCGGCCGTTCGGGGTCTGCGCCCGGCGCACGGTCGGGTCGAGGGTGGCGAACAGCGCGTTCTCCACCAGCACGCCCGCGCCGGTGAGCCGGTTGAGGATGGAGGACTTGCCGGCGTTGGTGTACCCGGCGATCGCCACCGACGGCACCTGGTGGCGCCGCCGCTCCTGCCGCTTGGTGTCGCGGCCCTTCTTCATGTCGGCGATCTCCCGGCGGAGCTTCGCCATCTTCTCGCGGATCCGGCGCCGGTCGGTCTCGATCTTCGTCTCACCGGGACCACGGGTCGCCATGCCGCCGCCGGACGACCCGGAACCGCCACCACCCATCTGCCGGGAGAGCGACTGACCCCAGCCGCGCAGGCGCGGGAGCATGTACTGCATCTGCGCGAGCGAGACCTGCGCCTTGCCCTCGCGGGACTTGGCGTGCTGGGCGAAGATGTCGAGGATCAGGGCCGTCCGGTCGACGACCTTGACCTTGACGACGTCCTCCAGCTGGATCAGCTGGCCCGGGGTGAGCTCACCGTCGCAGACGACGGTGTCGGCGCCGGTCGCGGCGACGATGTCGCGCAGCTCCTTCGCCTTGCCGGAGCCGATGTAGGTGGCGGCGTCGGGCTTGTCCCGGCGCTGGATGACACCGTCCAGCACCTCGGACCCGGCCGTCTCGGCCAGCGCGGCGAGCTCGGCGAGCGAGTTCTCCGCCTCCTCGGCGGTGCCGTCGGTCCAGACGCCCACGAGCACCACGCGCTCCAGCCGGAGCTGGCGGTACTCGACCTCGGTGACGTCCTGGAGTTCGGTGGAGAGGCCGGCGACACGGCGCAGCGCGGCACGCTCGCTGCGGTCGTACTGGTCGCCGTCGTAGTGGTTGCCGAGGTCCTCGTCGATGGCCGCGAGGTCCTCGTCCATGAGGGCTTCCGCCCGCAGACCGTCCGTGCGGCGCGGGGCGTCGGCGTGGTCGCGGGTGTCGAACGTGGAGGTCATTCTGTCCTTAGGCTGCTGGTTCTCGGGTGGCCTGTGCGCGACCGTACGGACGGTCGTGCCCGGAGTCTGCCCAGCTGCCGCCCCGTCTACCACTCGGGCGAGGTGTGAGCTACCCCTCGGGGCCGCGGAACGGGCTGAGACTTCTCTGCCCGGTCAACGCCGCGGTCCGGCCGTGAATTCCCCATGATGTTCGCACGCCCGGCGCGGGCGGGGCATCCCCATTTCGCCGGGGCGCCTCCCCCGGTCCCTCCTCCGGCCCCTTCCCGCCCCTCTCCTCCCCCGTCTCCTCCCGCGTTTCCCCCCTTGTCTCCGGCGGCCGCCCCACCGACCCCTCCCCCGGTGCGGCACCGGCCGGGGTCCTCCCCGGGCCGCCGCCCGCCGGGGCGTGCGGGCGGCCGACGTCGTACACCCCGGAGACCCTGAGCATCGCCCGGAGCACGGCGGCCAGCACGGCCGGGTCGGGCAGTTCGACGGTGTAGGTGTGCCGGACCCGCAGCTCCTGCGGCGGCTCGACCTCGGCGGAGACGATCCCGACGCCCTCCGCCGAGATCGCCGCGGTGAGGTCGGCGAGCAGCCGCGGCCGGTTCAGCGCCTCGGCGCGCAGGGTGGCCCGGTAGCCCGCGGGCGGTGCGCCGCCGGGCCGCCAGCCGACCTCCAGGGCGACGCGGCCGTCCGCCCGCATCCGCTCCCCCGCCGGGCAGTCGGCCCGGTGGACGGCGACGGTGCCGCCGCGGATCGGGTAGCCGGCGATCGCGTCGGGCGGTACGGGGGTGCAGCAGCGGGCCAGCCGGACCGGTGCGGCGGGGCGGCCGGCGACCGTGACCGGGGCGGCCGGCCGGTCGGCCGCGGCACGGTGCGCGGGCGGCGCCGGCTGACCGGCGGAGGGGCCGGTGCGGACAACCGGGCGGCGCGGCGGGTGGTCGGCCAGCCAGCGTTCGATGGCCAGCCGCGCGGCGGGGGTGCGGGCGTGCGCCAGCCACTCGGGGGCCGGACCGGACGGTTCGGCCCGGTGGCCGCCGGGCCCGGCCTGGGTGTCCCCGGCCCCTCCGGGGGGCCCGGCCCCGTCCGGTGCCGCGGGCTCGTCGGTGAGGATGGCGACCTGGTCGCCGTCCTGGAGGACCGTGGAGAGCGCGGTGAGCCGGCCGTTGACCCGGGCGCCGATACAGCGGTGGCCGGTCTCCTCGCCGAGCAGGTACGCGGCGTCCACACAGCTGGCGCCGGCCCTCAGCTGGAGCGTCACGCCGTGCTCGGTGACGACGGTGATCTCGCGGTCCCCGGCCAGGTCGGCGGTGAGCGCGGACCAGAAGGCGTCCGGGTCCGGGGTCTCCTGCTGCCACTCCAGCAGCCGGGAGAGCCAGCCGGGCCTGGCCGGGTCGGTGCGGTCGAGTTCGTCCCCGCCCTGGTCGCCGCCGCCGGGCTGCCGGGGGTCGCCGAGCGCGACCACGCCGGTCTCGGCGACCTCGTGCATCCGCCGGGTGCGCACCAGCACCTCGACCACCTCGCCGCCGGACAGCGCCACGGCGGTGTGCAGCGACTGGTACAGGTTGAACTTGGGGGCGGCCACGAAGTCCTTGAACTCGCCCGGCAGCGGCGTCCAGCAGGTGTGCAGCTCGCCGAGGACGGCGTAGCAGTCGGCGTTCTCCTCGACCACCACCAGCAGCCGCCCGAAGTCGGCGGGCTGCGGCCCCTGGGGCCGGCCGTCCGGGCCGGGCGCGGCGGCCCGCTTGAGCAGCACCCGGTGCAGCGAGACGCAGTGCCGGGGGCGGACGGTGACCTCGGCGGCGATCCCGGCCTCGGCCAGCTGGCGGCCCAGGGTCCGGGCGAACGGATCCAGCAGGGTGTCCTGACCGGCCTCGTGGCGGGCGAGCAGGGAGCGGGTGCGGGTGTGCTCCTCGGGGTGCAGGGTGGCGAAGACGATGTCCTCCAGCTCCGCCTTGAGGACCTGGATGCCGAGCCGTTCGGCCAGCGGGATCAGGACGTCCCGGGTGACCTTGGCGATCCGCACCTGGCTGGCCGGCTTCATGTGCCGGATGGTGCGCATGTTGTGCAGCCGGTCGGCGAGCTTGATCACCATGACCCGGACGTCGTCCCCGGTGGCGACCAGCATCTTGCGGAAGGTCTCGGCCTCGGCGGCCGCACCGAAGTCGACCTTCTCCAGTTTGGTCACCCCGTCGACCAGGTAGGCGACTTCGGGACCGAACCCGGCACTGACCTGATCCAGCGTCAACTCGGTGTCCTCCACGGTGTCGTGGAGCAGCGAGGCGACCAAGGTGGTGGTCTCGGCGCCGAGTTGGGACAGGATCATGGTGACGGCGAGCGGGTGGGTGATGTACGGCTCGCCGCTCTTCCGCTTCTGCCCGCGGTGGCTCGCCTCCGCCAGCCGGTAGGCGCGGCCGAGCAGGCCGAGGTCGGCCTGCGGGTGGTGCCGCCGGTGGGCCTGGACCAGCGGTTCGAGGGCGTCCGGCACCGGCGGGCGGCCGGTGGCCAGCAGCGCGGCCCGGCCGGCGCGGCCGAGGGCTGCCCGGCCGAGCCCCCCGAGGGGCCGCCTGGGCCCGGCCTGCCGTGCGGACGTCGGCTGCCCCGCCAGGGGCTGCCCGGCTTCGATGGTCATCGGCACCTCCGGCAGCGGTCACCGGGAGCTTGGGCCGACCCGGTGGTCCATGCTACCGAGCAGAGCACGTTCCGCGATGCCCTGCTTCCCGTCCGTCATGGGTATCACCCGAACGGGGGGATTCGGCCGCATACGGAATGGGCAAACGGACGGGCCGCGCCCACCGGCACGGGCCCGGTCCGCGGCCGCGCGCGGGTGTCACCCCTCCAGCGCGGCCAGCCAGCCCGGGTCCAGCTCGCCGCGGGCCACGATCACCGCCGGGCCGGTCTTCTCCACCCGGCCGTCCGGGTGCTCGGTGATCACCAGCCGGCCGCCCGGAACGTCCACCGTGTACGTGACGGCCTCGCCGGTGACCGCCGGGTCCACGCCGTCCCGGCGCGCGGTGGCCACCGCGACGGCGCAGGCGCCGGTGCCGCAGGAGCGGGTCTCGCCGGAGCCGCGCTCGTGCACCCGCATCGCGACGTGCCGCGGCCCCCGGTCCACCACGAACTCGACGTTGACGCCCTGCGGGTAGACGCCCTCGGGGCCGGTCTCCGGTGCGGTCAGCAGGTCGCCCGCGTGGTCCAGGCTCTCGATGAACGCCACCGCGTGCGGGTTGCCCATGTTGACGTTCCGGGCCGGCCAGCGCCGCTCGCCGACCACGACCTCGATCCCGTCCGGGCCGGGCAGCACCGCGCGGCCCATGTCCACGGTGACCTCGCCCGGCGTGCCATCCTCGGCGTCCTCGGCGACCCGCACCGTCCGCACCCCGGCCCGGGTGGCCACCGCCAGCTCGCCCGGCTCGGCCAGCCCGGCCTCGACCAGGTACCGGGCGAAGACCCGGACGCCGTTGCCGCACATCTCGCCGATCGAGCCGTCGGAGTTGCGGTAGTCCATGAACCACTCGGCCCGGTCCGCCTGGTCGGCCGCGGCCGGATCGGCGGCGGAGCGCACCACGCGCAGCACTCCGTCGCCGCCGATCCCGGCCCTGCGGTCGCAGAGCGCGGCGACGGCGCGCGGGCCGATCGCCAGCCGGCCGTCCAGGTCGGGGACGATGACGAAGTCGTTCTGGGTACCGTGCCCCTTGAGGAAGGGGAGGCCGGCGGGCTGAGCGGAGGATGCGGTCACCCTCCCGATGCTACCGAGCCGGGCCGGACCGCCGCGCTCCGGTTCCACCGCGCGGACGGGACGCCGCCGGACGGGACCGGCGGGCCGTGAACGGGACCCGCGGGGCGGGGCCCGCCGGACCGGAGCCGCCGGACGGGACCTACCGGCCGGAGAGCCGGACCACTCGCCAGAGGGCCAGCGCACAGGCGGCCAGCACGATCAGCGTGTAGATCACGATCGCCTTCCACCCGGCCCGCTCACCGGTGCCGCGGCGCGGCAGGCCCGGCCACTTGTAGCCGGCGTGCCGAGCGGCCATCGCGCCCCAGCCGACCGAGGCCGCGGTGAGCAGCAGGCCCAGCATCCCGATCATCGCCGAGCCGGCCCCGGCCGAGCCGAAGGCCAGCGGGAAGGAGAACATCAGCGAACCGGCCGTGGCCAGCAGGGCGATCGGCAGCGTCTGCCACCAGCGGAGCCGGCGGCGCGGACGGATCTCCCGCTCGTGCACGGCCCCGGCCGGGGCGCGGGTGTCCAGCGCCGGCAGGGCGACCGCGTACGAGGTGGGGGCGTCGAGACCGGGCAGCACCGGCAGGTCGGGCAGGTCGGTCAGCGCCGAGGCGTCGAGACCGCCGGCCTGCGCCTTGGTGGCGCTGCCGCTCCTCGAAGCGGCGCTCTGGCCGGTTTCGGGGCCGGTACCCGTCGACACGCGGCCTCCCCTGACAGTTCGACACGAGTGCGAACTCGCGGCCGGGCACGATCGACCCGCCGGGTCGATCCCTTATGGCATCGATGATGGCATGTCCAGGGGGGCGTTCCGGGCCTGACCGGGGTCGGCGGGTGATCCGTGGCCATCACGTGATCCGGTCGTGACCGCCGGTTCGTCCTGCACGCCCGTCTGCGCGCGCAGCTGCACCGCCGGGTGGCCGGAAAGCGCCTGTCGGACGGCGGGTTCCTGACGGTCGATCAGCTCCAGCGAGCGCTCCAGCAGCCCGACCGGGTCGGTGCCGGCGGGCCGGGCCAGCCAGTGGATGCGGTCGTCCCGGCGGAACCAGGACTCCTGGCGGCGGGCGAACCGCTTGGTGGCCCGGACGGTCTCGGCGCGCGCCTCGTCCTCGGTGCACTCCCCGGCGAAGTGGTCCAGCACCTGCTGGTAGCCGAGCGCCCTGGACGCGGTCCGCCCCTCGCGCAGCCCGAGCCCCTCCAGCGCCCGCACCTCGTCGAGCAGCCCGGCCTGCCACATCCGGTCCACCCGCAGGGTGATCCGCTCGTCCAGCTCGGCCCGGGGCACCGCGACGCCGATCTGCACCGCGTCGTAGACGGCGGTGTTGGTCGGCAGGTTCGCGGTGAACGGCTGCCCGGTGATCTCGATGACCTCCAGCGCGCGGACGATCCGCCGCCCGTTGCTCGTCAGGATCGCCTCGGCGGCCGCCGGGTCCAGTCCGGCCAGCCGGCGGTGCAGCGCGTACGGGCCGGACTCGGCCAGCTCGGCCTCCAGCCGGGCGCGGACCTCCGGGTCGGTCCCGGGGAACTCCATCTCGTCGATCGCCGCCCGCACGTACAGCCCGGAGCCGCCGACCAGGACGGGGGTGCGGCCGGCCGCGATCAGCCGGTCCATCTCGGCCCGGGCCAGCCGCTGGTACTCGGCGACGCTGGCGGCCTCGGTGACGTCCCAGATGTCCAGCAGGTGGTGCGGGATCCCGCCGCGCTCCTCGGTGGTGAGCTTGGCGGTGCCGATGTCCATGCCCCGGTAGAGCTGCATCGAGTCGGTGTTGATCACCTCGCCGCCGAGGGCTCGGGCGATGGCGACGGCCAGGTCGGACTTGCCGGCGGCGGTCGCGCCGACGACCGAGACGACGCGGGGCAGGCCGGGCTCGACGGGACGGGCGGACGGGACGGCGGGGGAGCTGCTCACCGGTCAAGTCTGCCAAAAGCGCCGACCCGCCGGCGGCCCCGCCCGGCCGGCCCCGCCGATCGGGCGGCCGCGCGACCCTTTGCGCCCGCTTGGCTCCGCTTGCGTCCGTTGTGCCGGTTTGCGGCCGGATCGAGCCGTTGCGAACGGTTCGCCCGTGACGGACGTTGTGAGAGTGACAACGAGAGAAGGTGAGGCGTGATGGGCCTGATGGACAACCTCAAGGGCAAGGCCGGGGAGCTCAAGGGCAAGGCCAGCGAGTTCGCCGGCAAGCACAGCGGGCAGATCGAGAACGCGGTCGACAAGGCCGGCGGTGCGATCGACAAGGCCACCAAGGGCAAGTACTCGGAGAAGATCGAGAACGGCACCAGCAAGGCCAAGGGCGCGGTCGACGACTTCGCCCACAAGCCCCCGACGGCCGGTCCCGGCACGCCCCCGAACGGCGGTCCCCAGGGGCCGGCGGTCTGACCGGTCCGGCGGCCCGACCCGGCGGCCCCGGGCCCGGCTCGGGCCGCCGGGGGCCGCCACGGCCCGGGGCAGCCCGAGCCCGACCGGCTCCACCAGGCCGGGGGCTCAGCTCCAGTCGGCGACCAGGTACCCGACCCCGTACGGCGCGTCCTGGTAGCCCAGCCGCGCGGTCAGGCCGACCCCCTCGGCGGCGCCGGCCAGCACCTGCCAGGGCGCCCGCCCCTCGGCCTTCAGCTCGGCGGCCAGCTCCGCGTCCAACGCGGCCAGCGCCGCCGTGTCCGCCGAGCCCAGCGCCCGCGCCAGCGCGGCGTCGAACCCCTCGGCCCGCTCGTCCAGGTAGCCGGGCGCCTTCAGCGACCGGCAGGCGCTGCCGTCCCCCATCACGATCAGCCCGACCCGGTCGGCCAGCCCGGCCAGGCCCTGGCCCAGCCCGAGCATCCGGTCGGCGGGCGCGTCCGCGGGCACCGCGCAGGCGTGCGTCGGCAGGGTCACCCCGGCCCGCTGCAGCAGCCAGGCGCCCACGGTCAGCGCGGGCGCGAGCTCGGGCCCCTCGGCCCGGCCGCCCGGCAGCGCGGCCACCAGCGGCACCCCGTACCGGTGGAAGGAACCGGCCCCGCCCTCGGTCCACACCTCGGCCTCGGGCCCGGTGCCGACCACCACGAGGAGGTCCGGTGCGGCGGCGAGCACCGCCGCCACCGCCTCGTCGCAGGCCGCGCGGAGCGGCTCCAGCTCGGCGGCCGCCCCGGCGGCGACCTCCGGGACGAGCAGCGGCGGGCAGGGGCAGACGGCGGCGGCAACCAGCATGTGGATCACTGTAACGAACAACGCGGGCGGCCCGGCCGGATCCGTGGTCCCGCCGGGCCGCCCCGCCGATCAGCGCGGTCAGTCGCCGCAGCAGCCGCCCGCCGGGGCGGCGAGCGGCAGCGCCGCCGGGGCGCCGATGGACGGCAGGCCCAGCATCACGCCGGCCGGCTTGGCGGCGGGCTTGGCCTGGCGCTTCTCCCAGGCGTCCCCGGCCCGGGTGCGGCGCACCGCGAGGGTCGGGCCCTCGGCCAGCAGGTGGTGCGGGGCCGCGTAGGTGATCTCCACCGTGACCATGTCACCGGGGCGGACCGGCTCCGACGGGCGGGTGAAGTGGACCAGCCGGTTGTCGGGGGCGCGGCCGGAGAGCCGGTCGGTCCGGTCGTCCTTCTTGCCCTCGCCCTCGGCGACCAGGACCTCCAGGGTGCGGCCGACCTGCTTCTTGTTCTCGTCCCAGGAGATCTCCTCCTGGAGGGCGATCAGCCGGTCGTAGCGGGCCTGGACGACGGCCTTCGGGATCTGGTCCGCCATGTCGGCGGCCGGGGTCCCCGGGCGCTTGGAGTACTGGAACGTGAACGCGTTGGTGAAGCGCGCCTCGCGGACCGTGTGCATGGTCTGCTCGAAGTCCTCCTCGGTCTCGCCGGGGAAGCCCACGATGATGTCGGTGGAGATGGCGGCGTCCGGCATCGCCTCCCTCACCTTGCGGATGATGCCGAGGAAGCGCTCCTGCCGGTACGAGCGGCGCATCGCCTTGAGCACCGTGTCCGAGCCCGACTGCAGCGGCATGTGCAGCTGGTGCATCACGTTCGGGGTCTCGGCCATCGCGGCGATCACGTCGTCGGTGAAGTCGCGCGGGTGCGGCGAGGTGAAGCGGATCCGCTCCAGGCCCTCGATCTGACCGGCGGCGCGCAGCAGCTTGGAGAAGGCCTCGCGGTCGCCCAGGTCGGAGCCGTAGGCGTTGACGTTCTGGCCGAGCAGGGTGACCTCGATGACGCCCTCGTCGACCAGCGCCTCGATCTCGGCGAGGACGTCGCCGGGGCGGCGGTCCTCCTCCTTGCCGCGCAGCGCAGGGACGATGCAGAAGGTGCAGGTGTTGTTGCAGCCGACCGAGATCGCGACCCACGCGGCGTACGCGGACTCGCGGCGGGTGGGCAGGGTGGAGGGGAAGGTCTCCAGCGACTCCAGGATCTCGACCTGGGCCTTGCGCTCGACCGCGGCCCGCTCCAGCAGCGCCGGCAGGTGCCCGATGTTGTGGGTGCCGAACACCACGTCGACCCAGGGGGCCTTCCGGACGATGGTGTCGCGGTCCTTCTGGGCCAGGCAGCCGCCGACGGCGATCTGCATGCCCTTGTGGCGGGTCTTGACGGGCGCCAGCTGCCCGAGGTTGCCGTACAGCTTGTTGTCGGCGTTCTCCCGCACCGCGCAGGTGTTGAACACGACCAGGTCGGGGTCACCGTCCTGCCCGGCCTTCACGTACCCGGCGTCCTCCAGCAGGCCCGAGAGCCGCTCGGAGTCGTGGACGTTCATCTGGCAGCCGTACGTGACGACCCTGTAGCTCTTCGATCCGCTGTCACCACTCACCCGTCCAGAGTACGGGCAGCCGCGAACGACTTTTCCCCTCCCGTTCGCCCCGTGAGCCTGGCACTATCCCTGCATGACCCCCGACACCCCCTCCCGCCTCGGCGCCGCCGTCCGGACGGCTTCCCACCGTCCGCTCTGGCGGGTCCTGCTGGTGCTGGTGCTGGTGGCGGCGGGCCTCGGCGGCTGGTGGCTCTCGGAGAGCCGCTCGCCCGGGTACCCGCGGGGTGACACCGGTCTCGCGACCGGGGTGAAGCGCGGGGTGTACGACCGGTACGGCCAGCTGCTGGAGACCCACGTCGCCAAGGCGATGCCGGGGGTGCGGCTGCGGCTGGACAACTCGGAGGGGTCGATCGACAACCTCGCCCGGGTGACCGACGGGCGGGACGACTTCGCGATCGCGACCGCCGACGCCGTCGCCCAGTACTCGGGCCCGGGCCGGGAGAGGCTGCGGGCGATCGCCCGGCTCTACGACGACTACCTCCAGCTGGTCGTCCCGGCCTCCTCGCCGGTGCGCCGGACGGCCGACCTCAAGGGGCTGCGGGTCGGCGTGGGCCAGTCGCTCTCCGGGGTCAACCTGGTCACCAGGCGGCTGCTGGCCGCCGCCGGCCTGGACCCGGACCGCGACATCAAGCCCGCGCCCCTGGGCGTGGGCGACGCCGCCGACCAGCTGCGGGCCGGCCAGCTGGACGCGTTCTTCTGGTCCGGCGGCCTGCCGACCAGCGCGCTGACCGACCTGTCCGAGCACGTCCGGATCCGGATCGTGCCGCTCGGCGACCTCGCCGAGGCGATCCACAAG
The DNA here is from genome assembly GCF_036013975.1 of Kitasatospora sp. NBC_00458. Lineage (NCBI taxonomy): Bacteria > Bacillati > Actinomycetota > Actinomycetes > Kitasatosporales > Streptomycetaceae > Kitasatospora > Kitasatospora sp. NBC_00458. Next base: position 6,013,651 of record NZ_CP107904.1, on the reverse strand, counting down.
GTGGAGGGCGGCGGCACCGACGCCTACCGGGCGGCCACCATGCCGAAGGGCACCTACCCGGGCGCCGAGCCCCGCGAAGCGGTGGCCACCGTGGCCGTCCCCAACCTGCTGATCACCCGGGCCGACGTCGACGAGGACCTGGTCCAGGGCATGACCAGGGCGGTGATAGACAGCCGCGACCAGATCGGCTCCCAGGTGCACGCCGCCCAGCTGGTCGACCTGCGCACCGCCGTCTACACCGACCCGCTCCCGCTGCACGAGGGCGCGATGCGCTACTACCGCTCGGTCAAGCCGTAGGGCGTGTCGGCAAAGGCCCTCCGGCGACGGCCGGGGCGCCCCGGCCGGACGGGCGGGGCGGCGGCGATCCAGCCCTGGGGAGCCCGGCCTAGGGAGCCTTCCGGGCCGCCCGCGGCACCGCGAGGGTCACCGCGAGCCCGGACGGCACGACCGCGCCGAAGGTGAGCGAGCCGCCCGCCGCCTGCAGCAGGGTCCGGGCGATCGACAGCCCCAGGCCCGAGCCGTCCACGTTCTGGTGGCGCGCGCTGCGCCAGAACCGGTCGCCCGCGCGGGCCAGCTCCTCCTCGGTGAGCCCCGGTCCCTGGTCCGAGACGGTCACCGCGACCTCGTCCCGCCGCACCGCGACCAGCACCCGGACCCGGCTCCCCTCCGGCCCGAACTTGATCGCGTTGTCGACCACCGCGTCCAGCGCGGAGCCGAAGCCGATCGGGTCGGCCAGGCCGAGCGCCAGGGCCGGACCCTCCCAGGCCAGCTCGATCCCGCGCAGCCGGGCCACCGGCCGCCAGGCGTCGGCCCGGGCCAGGGTGAGCGCGGCGAGGTCGGTCGGCTCCGGCTCGGGGCGGGCGTGCTCGGCGGTGGCCAGTCCGAGCAGGTCGTCCAGCACCCGGGCCAGCCGGGCGCCCTCCTCGCGGACCCCGCCGAGCTCCTCCTCGTGCCCCTCGGGAAGCTCCAGGCCCAGCACCTCGACCCGGAGCAGGAGCGCCGCCAGCGGGTTGCGCAGCTGGTGCGAGGCGTCCGCGACGAAGGCCTTCTGCTGGTCGAGGGCGAGCACCACGTGGTCGGCCATCTCGTTGAAGGAGCGGGCCAGCCGCTGCAGCTCGGGCGGCCCCCCGCCGGACGCGACACGGGCGTTCATCCGGCCGGTGGCGATGTCGTGGGTGGCCCGGTCCAGGGTGCGGACGGGGCGCAGCACCCACTCGGTGAGCCGGACGGCCAGCAGCACCGCGACGATCATCGCGGCCGCCTCGCCGGCCCCGATCACCAGCCAGCGGTGCAGGACCCGGGTGCGCAGCGCGCCGGTCGGGGACTCGCTGAGGACCACCGCGACGACGTCGCCGTCCCGGACCACCGGGGTCGCGACGGTGAGCGTGCGGTCCGGGGTCCACGGCCAGACCTGCGGCGGGTTGTGGCTGCGCCGCCCGTCGAGCGCCTCCTGGAAGGCCTGCTCGGCCCAGCCCCCGGCGGGCACCCGCCAGCCGGCCGGGGCGACCGCGATCGGCAGGCCGTCCCGCTGGAAGATGCCGATCCGCACCCCGTACAGCTCGTGGTAGCGCACCACCTCGTTGCCGAGGGCGTGCCGGCGGCTGAGGTCGCCGGGGGCCGGCTGCGGGTCGCCCTTGAGCGCGGACTCCAGGCCGGAGACGCCCGAGGTGGGCAGGTCCTGGGCGAACCGGGCGGCGTCGTCCAGCCGGTCGACCACCACCCGGCTCTGCTCGGCGGCCGCGACGGCCGCGGCGAGCGGCATCCCGAGCGCGGCGAGGACGCACAGCATCAGCGCGATCAGGATGCCGAGGAGGCGGGTGCGCACGTGCGGTCAGTGCTCCGCGCGGGCCGGGGGCGGCGTGTCGGCCGCGGTGGCCGGGCACTCGGGGATCAGCCGGTAGCCGACGCCCCGGACGGCCTCGACCAGGCCGGGCAGGGCGAGCTTGGTGCGCAGCGAGCCGATGTGCACCTCCAGGGTGCGGCCGTTGCCCTCCCAGCCGCTGCGCCAGACCTCGCTGAAGATCTGCTCGCGGCGGTAGACGACGCCGGGGCTCTGGGCGAGCAGCGCCAGCAGGTCGAACTCCTTGCGGGTGAGCGGCACGTCCCGGCCGTCCACGCTGACCCGGCGGCGCTCGCGGTCGATGACGATGCCGCGGGACTCCAGCGGGCCGCGCTGCTGCGGCACGGTGTCCGGCGCGGGGACGGCGACGGCGGCGGGCGCGGCGCCGCGGCGGGCCACGGCGTGGATCCGGGCGAGCAGCTCGCCCATGTCGTAGGGCTTGGTGACGTAGTCGTCGGCGCCGAGGTTGAGGCCGTGGATGCGGGAGCGGATGTCGGCGCGGGCGGTGACCATGATCACGGGTACGCCGCTGCCGGCCCTGATCCGGCTGCAGACCTCGAAGCCGTCGCGGTCGGGCAGTCCGAGGTCGAGCAGGACGACCCGGTAGGGCTCGTTGCCGTCGGGCACCAGCGCGTCGAGCGCCTCGTGGCCGCTGCGGGCGTGCCTGACCTGGAAGCCGTGCCGGCCCAGTACCGCGACGAGGGCCGCGGCCACGCGTTCGTCGTCCTCGACGAGCAGTAGTCGCATCTCGGTTTCTCCTCCTCTCCCCCACGTTCCCGGGGGTCCTCTCGTGGTCGTCACGGCCCCCTGCCGGGCAGGTCCCGGTCCTGCGCAGTATGGGCCAGCCGGGGCCCGGACGCCAGGCTCGGCCACCCGCCGGGACCGGGCGGGACGGGGTGCTCCGGGGCGGGTGCCCGCCGTCACCGCGGCCCGCGGGGGCCGTCACCGGGGCCGCCGGACGTTGTCACTGTGCCCGTACCGGGCGCCGGTGAACAGCCCGCGCCCGGCGCGTGGCCGGATCGTGATGCTCAAGTTCCGCTCAGATCGGCTGACGTGACACCGTCAGCGCTCCTATGGTCAGCCCACCGAGGGCCGCGGCTCCGCCGGCCGCGGCCCTCGGATTCCTACCACCATTGCAGCCCAAGGGAGTTCGTCTCCCTCGGGCCGACACGAGGGAGCAGGCCCGATGACCACGAGCCTCAGCAAGGACTCCCGCGCCGACGCCGCTCCCCTGGTGGTCCTGCGCAATGTGAACAAGCACTTCGGCGCACTGCACGTGCTCCAGGACATCGACCTGGAGATCGCCCAGGGCGAGGTGGTGGTCCTGATCGGCCCCTCCGGCTCGGGCAAGTCCACGCTCTGCCGGACGATCAACCGGCTGGAGACCATCGACTCCGGCACGATCTCCATCGACGGCCGCCCGCTGCCGGCCGAGGGCCGGGAGCTGGCCCGGCTGCGGGCCGAGGTCGGCATGGTGTTCCAGAGCTTCAACCTGTTCGCGCACAAGACCGTGCTGGACAACGTGGTGCTCGGCCAGGTCAAGGTCCGGGGCATCGCCCGCGACCAGGCCGTCCGGACCGCCCGGGAGCTGCTGGAGCGGGTCGGCGTCGCCGCGCAGGCCGACAAGTTCCCGGCGCAGCTGTCCGGCGGGCAGCAGCAGCGCGTCGCGATCGCCCGGGCCCTGGCGATGAACCCCAAGGTGATGCTCTTCGACGAGCCCACCTCGGCGCTCGACCCCGAGATGATCAACGAGGTGCTGGAGGTCATGCGCCGGCTGGCCGCCGACGGCATGACCATGGTGGTCGTCACCCACGAGATGGGCTTCGCGCGCTCCGCCGCCAACCGGGTGCTCTTCATGGCCGACGGCCGGATCGTCGAGCAGAACACCCCCGAGGCCTTCTTCACCGCGCCCCGCTCGGACCGCGCCAAGGACTTCCTCTCCAAGATCCTGCACCACTGATCCCCCGGGCCGGATCGGGGCCGACGTCGGCGGGCACGCCGTCGCCGGTCCGCCCGCCCGCACCCGGATTCCCCTCCGCCAGAGCCCGGTTGAACCGTGGCCAAGCCCCAGGAGAGCTACCCTCATGAGGACTCGTCGCACCCTCGCCGTCGCGCTCTGTGCCATCGCGCTCACCGCCACCGCCGCCTGCGGGAAGGACGGTACGCCCGGCGCCGACAAGGCGAGCGCGGGCGGCAGCGCCGCACCGGCGCTGCCCACCTACACCGTGAAGACCGACGTCAAGCTGGACTCGCCGGCCCTGGCCGCGGCCAAGAAGCGCGGCCAGCTGATCATCGGCGCCAAGTCCGACCAGCCGTTCCTCGGCTGGGAGGACCTCGCCTCCGGCGACCGCAGCGGCTTCGACATCGAGATCGCCAAGATGGTCGCCGCCGACCTCGGCTTCACCCCGCAGCAGATCAAGTGGCAGACCCTGGTCTCCTCGCAGCGCGAGCCCGCGATCTCCAACGGCCAGATCGACTTCTACGTCGGCACCTACAGCATCAACGACGAGCGCAAGAAGACCGTCTCCTTCGCCGGCCCGTACTACGTCGCCGGCCAGGACCTGCTGGTGAAGGCCGACAACACCGCCATCACCGGCCCCGAGTCGGTCAACGGCAAGAACGTCTGCACCGCCACCGGCTCCACCTCGATCAAGAACATCCAGCAGTACTCGCCGAAGATCACCCAGTTCGACACCTACTCGGCCTGCGTCGAGAAGCTGATGTCCGGCGAGGTCGACGCGGTCACCACCGACGACGCCATCCTCAAGGGCTACGCCTCCAAGTACGCGACCAAGCTGAAGGTCGTCGGCAAGCCGTTCACCAAGGAGAACTACGGCGTCGGCCTGAACAAGGACGACAAGGCGCTCCGCGACGCGATCAGCGACGCGCTCAAGGCCCACCAGGACAACGGCGACTGGAAGAAGGCCTACGACGCCACCCTCGGCCTCTCCGGCTCGACCGCGCCGCAGCCGCCGGTCCTGGAGCGCTACTGACGGCCGGCCGGTGCCGGCGGCCCCGCCGGCCGCCGGCACCGGCCGCCACCACTCCCGAACGACCGAACGGCCCCCGAACCACCGAACGACCCCCGAACCACCGACCACCTGAGAGGAGGGCCGCCGGATGGGCTTCCTGTTCGAGGACGGCAACTTCGCGCTGTTCCGCGACGGCTTCCTGCAGACGATCGAGCTGAGCGCGCTCAGCGCGCTGCTCGCCCTGCTGCTGGGCACCCTGCTGGCGGCCTGCCGGGTCTCCCCCGTCCCGGTGCTGCGCGGCTTCGGCACCACCTGGGTGACGCTCTTCCGCAACACCCCGCTGACCGTGCTGTTCTTCGCCGTGACGTTCGGCCTCCCCCCGCTCGGCGTGCACTTCAGCCACCTCACCTTCGCGGTGCTGGCGCTCGGCGGGTACACCGCGTCGTTCGTCTGCGAGGTGCTGCGCTCGGGCATCAACACCGTTCCGCTCGGCCAGGCCGAGGCCGCCCGCAGCCTCGGCATGACCTTCGGCCAGACCCTCACCCAGATCGTCCTGCCGCAGGCGGCCCGGACGGTGCTGGCGCCGATGAGCAGCGTGTTCATCGCCCTGCCCAGGAACTCGGCGATCGCCGGCGCGTTCAGCGTCAGCGAGCTGTACAGCGCGCAGCAGACCTTCTCCGAGCGCGGCTACTCGATCTTCGCGATCTTCTTCTGGGTGGCCTGCGCCTATCTGGTGATCAGCGCCACCGTCGCCCTGCTGTTCCGCTCCCTGGAGAACCGACTGGCGGTGGCCCGATGAGCTCGATCTTCACCCGCCCTTCCACGGCCAGCGTCCTCTACGACGCCCCCGGCCCGAAGGCCCGCTCCCGCTACCGGGTGTTCGGCGTGCTGGCGCTGCTCGCGATCGCCGGCCTGCTCTGGTACACCGTCACGGCGCTCGCCGACAACGGCCAGTTCGACGCCGAACTCTGGGACGCGTTCCAGTACAACACCATCCAGCAGCGGATCGTCGACGGTCTGCTGGCCACCCTGGAGGCCTTCGGGCTGGCCGCGGTCGGCTCGCTCGCACTGGGCGCGCTGCTCGCCGCCGGGCAGCTCTCCGACCACAGGCCGGTGCGCTGGGCGGCCGTCTCGTTCGTCCAGTTCTTCCGGGCGATGCCGCTGCTGATCCTGATCGTCGCGCTCTACTACGCCTTCTTCGCCAAGGAGCCGATGTGGGCCCTGGTGCTGGGGCTCACCCTCTACAACGGCTCGGTCCAGGCCGAGATCATCCGCAGCGGCGTCAACGCCGTGCCGCGCGGCCAGGGCGAGGCCGGTTACGCGCTCGGCCTGCGCAAGACGCAGGTGATGACCACCGTCCTGGTGCCGCAGGCGGTCCGCTCGATGCTGCCCACGATGATCGGCCAGCTGGTCGTCACCCTCAAGGACACCTCGCTCGGCTTCATCATCACCTACCATGAGCTGCTGTTCGTCGGTAAGGCCATCGCCAGTCAGCCGCTGAACGCCGCGGGCTTCCCCTACATCCCCGTGGTGCTGGTGATCGGCCCCATCTACATCGCGATGTGCCTCCTGCTCACCGCGCTCGCCCGGTGGATCGAGGCACGCGGCCGACGCGGCGCGAACCGGCGCACTTCGGCTGCTGCTTGACGGACACCCAGGTGAACTGTTGCATTGCTCTTCGTGACACCATCCGGGAGCATCCACGCGGCATATGACGCCACCCCGTCGGCCTGCCCTCGCCCGGAGGCCCCCGGCCGCGCCGCACCGGCCCGCCCGTGCCCGGAGGTCCCGGCATGGACCCGGTGATCGTGGTCGGGGCCGGGCCGGTGGGCCTGGCCCTGGCCCTCGCCCTCGCCCGGCACGAGGTGCCGACCGTCGTCCTCGACGAGGGCTCCGGGCTCTGTCCCGAGAGCCCCCGCAGCGTCGTCCTCGGCGCCGACACCGCCGCCCTCCTCACCCGGATCGGCTACCCCCGGGCCGTCTCGGACGCCGCCCGCTGGAACGCCTTCACCGTCTGGCGCCGCCGCCAGGAAGTGCTCCGGATCGACCTCGCCGACACCCCCGTCCTGCACCTGCCCCAGCACCGGCTCCAGCGCGGTCTGCGCGACGCCCTCACCGGCACCCCCCTGGTCAGGCTGGTCCCGCTGAACCGGGTCACCCGGCTCGAACAGGACCGCGACGGCGTCAGCGTGCACACCCGCAACCCGCAGGACGGCACCGAGACCTGGTGGCGCGGCAGCCACCTGGTCGGCTGCGACGGCGCCCGCTCCACCGTCCGCAAGCTGCTGAAGATCCGCTTCCCCGGCCGCCCGGCCGTCGACCGCAGCGCCATCGCCACCGTCCGGGTCGACCTGCCGTTCAGCGAGCCCCGGCTGCACCGCGAGCCGCCGTGGCGCGGCGACCGCGAGGCCTCCGCCCGCCCGCTCCCGGACGGCGTCTGGCGGCTGGACTGGCGACTGCCGCCCGGCCGGCCGGCACCCGCCGAGACGGTCGACCCGCACGCCACCTGGCCCGGCATCGTCACCGGCGACACCCTGCTCACCCGGGTCACCGCCACCCTCACCGGCTGGTGCGGCGAACTCCCCCGGTTCGACCTGCTCGCCGCCGCCGACCACACCGCCCAGCAGCGCCTGGCCGCCCGCTTCCGCCACGGCCGCTGCTTCCTGGCCGGGGACGCCGCCCACCTGCACGGCGCGCTCGGCATGCAGAACCTCGCCGACGGCCTGCGCGACGCCGACAACCTGGCCTGGCGGCTCGCCCTCGCCTGGCACCTCCACTCCGGCGGCCCGCAGCCCGGCGGGTCCCTGCTCGACGGGTACGAGACCGAGCGGCGCGGCGCGGTCGGCGCCCGGCTGCGCGCGGTCGACCAGGCCATGCCGCTGCTGCGCCCGCTGCGCGGCTGGCAGGCCACCCGCCGCTCACTGCTCACCGGCTCGTTCCGCAAGCACGCGCCGATGCTCGCCGACGGCCAGCTCGGCACCGGCCGGTTCGGCGGCGCGCCCGCCTACCCGGCCGCCCCCTCCGGCGTGCCGGGGCGGGTCCCGGTCCAGCGCGGGGCGCGCGGCAGCACCTCGCTCAGCGAACTGCTGCCCGCGACCGCCCCCGGCGTGCTCGTCCCGGACCTGCCGGTGCTGGCCGCCGACGGCACCCCGGACCAGCTGCACGCCCGCCTCGGCGCCGGGTTCCTGCTGCTGCTCGTCGCCCCCGGCACCACCGTCTGGTCCGCCGAGCACTGGCTGGGCGCCGGGCTGATGCCCCGGCTCGCCGAGGTGGCCGCCGCCCTGCCGGTACCGGCCGAGGTCCTGGTCACCGAGGCCTACCCGGGCGCCGGGCCGCACAGCGTCCTGCTGATCCGCCCCGACGGCCACCTGGTCGGGGTCACCCAGGGCGCCGCGGCCGAGGAGCTCCAGGCCCTGGCCGACGCGGTCCGCGGCGGTCCGGCCTCGCTGACCGACGGCTCCGAGCCCGCTCACGGGCCGGCCGACGCACCCGCCCCGGCGACGCCGTCGGCACCGGGCCCGACACCGGCACCGGGCTCGGGCTCGGGCTCGGGCAACCGGCCGGCCAACGCACCGGCACCGGCCCCCGGGCCGAAGCCGGTGGCCGGCCCCCTGGCCGAGCCGGCCGCCGCCGAACCTAGCGGGCCACCTCGGTGACCCGGCTCTCCCGGACCACCGTGACCCTGATCTGACCGGGGTACGTCAGCTCCTCGGAGACCCTCCTGGCGACCTCGCGGGCGATCACCTGCGCCCCGAGGTCGTCCACCACCTCCGGCCGGACCATCACCCGGACCTCCCGACCGGCCTGCATCGCGTACACCGCGGCCACGCCGTCGTGCGACCGGGCGATCTCCTCCAGCCGCTCCAGCCTGCGCACGTACGTCTCCAGCGACTCCTTGCGCGCCCCGGGCCGGCCGCCCGAGCAGGCGTCGGCCGCCTGGATCAGCACCGCCTCGACGGTCCGCGGCTCCACCTCCCCGTGGTGCGCCGCGATCGCGTGCACCACGTCCGCCGACTCGCCGTGCCGCCGGGCGAAGTCCGCTCCCACCGCCGCGTGGCTGCCCTCCACCTCGTGGGTGAGCGCCTTGCCGATGTCGTGCAGCAGCGCCGCGCGCCGCACCGGCTCCGGCTCCACCCCCAGCTCGGCCGCCATCAGCCCGGCCAGGTGCGCCGACTCCACCAGGTGGCCCAGCACGTTCTGCCCGTACGAGGCCCGGTAGCGCAGCGTGCCCAGGGTGCGGACCAGGTCCGGGTGCATCCCGCCGACCCGCACCGACAGCAGCGCGTCCTCCCCGGCCCTGACACAGCGCCGCTCGACCTCCTCGCGGCTGCGCTCGTGGACGTGCTCGATCCGCAGCGGGTGGATCCGGCCGTCCTCGACCAGCTGCTCCAGGGTGAGCCGGGCGGTCTCCCGCCGGACGGGGTCGAAGCAGGAGAGCTGCACCACCGCCGGGGTGTCGTCGATGATCAGGTTGACGCCGGTGACGGCCTCGAAGGCCCGGATGTTCCGGCCCTCCCGCCCGATCACCCGGCCCTTCATCTCCTCGTTCGGCAGCCGGAACAGCGACACGGCCGTCTCTGCGGTCTGCTCGGCGGCCAGCCGCTGGATCGCCCCGGCGACGATCCCCCGGGCCCGCTGCTCGCCCTCCTCGCGGGCGGCGCGCTCGATCTCCCGGACGGTGACCGCCGCTTCCCGGCGGGCCTCGGACGCGGCCTCCCGGACGAGCTCGGCCCGGGCCTGGTCCGCCGAGAGCCCGGCGGTCCGCTCCAGCTCCGCCGCCCGGCGCCGGACCAGTTCCGCCGCCTCGCCCCGGGCCAGTTCCAACGCGGCCGACCGCTCGGCCAGTTCGCCCTCGCGGGTGCGGAGCCTGTCCAGCTCCTCGGTCAACCGCTCCTCGCGCCGGTCGAGTTCGGCCCGCAGCTGGTCGGCCTGCTGCTCGGCCCAGCGCCGGGCCCGCTCGGTCTCGGCGGCGGCCCTGCGCCGTGCGTTCCGCAGCCGCCTCGCCGGCAACCAGAGCGCCGCACCGACGGCGGCCAGCACGGCCACCGCCAGCAGGACGGCCACCAGCAGGAAGGCGGCCGATCCGCCGCTCACCGCGATCCTCATCCTGCCCACTCCCCGTCCCGCCGCGGCACGCCGCCCGGGACCGACCGCGCGGCCGGGTCCGGACCCGTCCGGCCACGGGCGTGGCGAGGAGGGGCCAGGGGTGGCCGAGGAATGATCGACGTGCTCGCGCACTGACTGCGAGGCTAAGCGCGGGTTACGAAACGGTCAAGACTGGCTTGGTAGTTGGCCGTCTCCGCGATCCGTCCGGAGCCGACCCGGGGTCAGTCCCAGTCCTCGCCGGAAGGTCCGTCCGCGTCCGCTCCGGCGTCCGCGGGCTCCTCCTCGTCCAGCGCCTCGCGGACCACCCGGAACGCCAGGCCCTCGGAGTAGCCGCGCCGGGCCAGCACGCCGACCAGCCGGCGCGTCCGGGCCTGCCGCTCCAGGCCCCGGGTGGTCCGGAGCCGGCGGTCGACCAGCTCCCGGGCCGCCTCGGCCTCGTCGTCGTGGTCGAGCTGGGCGAGGGCCTGCTCGGCCTGCTCGCCGGTCACTCCCCTGGTCCTCAGCTCCTGGGCCAGCGCCCGCCGGGAGAGCCCCCGGACGGCGTGCCGGGACTCCACCCAGGCCCGGGCGAAGGCCGCGTCGTCGATCAGCCCGACCTCCTCCAGCCGGGTCAGCACCTCCTCGGCGACCTCGTCCGGGATCTCCCGCTTGCGCAGGGCGTCGGCGAGCTGCTTGCGGGTCTTGGCCGCACCGGTGAGCAGGCGCAGGCAGATGTCCCGCGCCCGTGCCTCCGGGTCGGCGGGTTCCTCGGTGCGGGTGCGCCGGGAGGCCCCGGTCTCCGGCGCCTCGCCGTGCTCCGGCCGCCCGGCCCGCCCACGTCCCCGCCGCCCGGCGGACGACTGCCCGGCGGACGAGCGCCCGGTGGACGAGCGCCCGGCGGACGGCGGCAGGGACCGGGCGGGGGCGGCCACACCCCCGTGACCGTCCGCCCCCGCTCGACCCCCGCCCGTGCCGGGGTCAGTGTTCTCCTGCTCCAGCGCCGACCGGCGCCGGCGTCGGCCCGTGGGGAGCTCGGAGGCCGTGACCAGCCCGAGGTCGCCCACGTCCGCCGGGCCGCTCGCGGCCGGACGGCGACCGGACGGCGACCGGCCCGGTACGCGGCCGGGCGCCCGGTCCGGGCCGGGCCCGGGCTCGGCCACCGCCGCGAACCAGTCCGGCGGGCCGTGGTCGTCGTCGTCCTCCGGGCGGCCGCCCGCTGCCCCGGTGTGCTGCATCAACGGATCAGGCCTTGGCAGCCGCCGCCGTCTTCTTCGCCGCGGCCGTCTTGGCGGCGGTCGCGGTGATCGGCTTGGCCGCACCCTCCGCCGCACCCGCCGCACCGGCCGCGTCGGCCTCGGCCGGCTCCTCGATCTTCGGGCCGATGCCGAGCTTGCCCTTGATCTTGCGCTCGATCTCGTCGGCCAGCTGCGGGTTGTCCCGCAGGAAGTTGCGGGCGTTCTCCTTGCCCTGGCCGAGCTGGTCGCCCTCGTAGGTGTACCAGGCGCCCGACTTGCGGATGAAGCCGTGCTCGACGCCCATGTCGATCAGGCCGCCCTCGCGGCTGATGCCCACGCCGTAGAGGATGTCGAACTCGGCCTGCTTGAACGGCGCGGCGACCTTGTTCTTGACGACCTTGACCCGGGTGCGGTTGCCGACCGCCTCGGTGCCGTCCTTCAGGGTCTCGATCCGGCGGATGTCGAGGCGGACCGAGGCGTAGAACTTCAGCGCACGGCCACCGGTCGTCGTCTCCGGGGAGCCGAACATGACGCCGATCTTCTCACGCAGCTGGTTGATGAACACCGCGGTGGTGTTCGACTGGTTCAGCGCACCGGCGATCTTGCGCAGCGCCTGGCTCATCAGTCGGGCCTGCAGACCGACGTGCGAGTCGCCCATCTCGCCCTCGATCTCCGCACGCGGGACGAGCGCCGCGACCGAGTCGATGATCACCAGGTCGATCGCGCCGGAGCGGATCAGCATGTCGGTGATCTCCAGCGCCTGCTCACCGGTGTCCGGCTGGCTGACCAGCAGGGCGTCGGTGTCCACCCCGAGCTTCTTGGCGTACTCCGGGTCGAGCGCGTGCTCCGCGTCGACGAAGGCCACCGTGCCGCCGGCCCGCTGGGCGTTGGCCGCCAGGTGCAGGGTCAGCGTGGTCTTGCCGGAGGACTCGGGGCCGTAGATCTCGACCACCCGGCCGCGCGGGATGCCACCGACTCCGAGGGCGACGTCCAGCGCGGTGGACCCGGTGGGGATCACCTCGATCGGCTCATTGGCCTTCTCGCCCAGGCGCATCACCGAGCCCTTGCCGAACTGCCGCTCGATCTGGGCGAGTGCGGTCTCAAGAGCCTTCTCGCGGTCCGTACCTGCCATGGCTTCCACCCTCGGGTTCTGTGCTGTGCGCTTCATCGTCATCGACGCTAGCGCGTCCCACTGACAATCGACCCTGACCGGGCTCGGCCTGGGGAAAACTCTTGGCCGGAGAGTACAAAGAACAAGTGTTCGATTCAAGCCGGAGCCGTTCGGACTACTTCCCCCCGCCCTCCGCGCCGCCCCCGTCCTCCGGCCCCCGCCCGGAGCCGGAACCGGAACCGGAACCGGAACCGGAACCGGAGCTCGAACCGGACCCGGAGCCCGGCCCCGCACCCGAGCCGCCCTCCGGCCCCCCGCCGACCATCCGCCGCAGCCGCCGCGCCGCCTCCCGGCGCAGCGCCCGCCGGTGCCGCCGCTGCTCGCCCCGGTCGATCCGCGGGTCGGTGGCCACCTCGTACCGGCGCACGTACGTCCCCACGAACCCCTGCAGGGTGGCCGCCGCCGGGATGGCGATCAGCGCGCCGACCGCCCCGAGCAGGGCCGCCCCGGCGATCACCGAGCCGAACGCCACCGCCGGGTGCACGTCCACCGTCTTCGCGGTGATCCGCGGGTGCAGCAGGTAGTTCTCGACCTGCTGGTAGACCACCACGAACACCAGGACCCAGAGCGCGTCGACCGGCTCCACGGTGAGCGCCACCAGGACCGGCAGCGCCCCCGCCAGGTAGGTCCCGATGGTCGGCACGAACTGCGACATGACGCCGACCCAGATCGCCAGCGCCGCCGCGTACGGCAGGTCCAGCACGGCGAACATCACCCAGTGCGCGAACGCCGAGGCGACGGCGAGCAGCGCCCGCGAGTAGAGGTAGCCGCCGGTCTTGGCCAGCGCGATCTCCCAGGCGCGCAGCACCTCGCCCTGCTTGGCGGGCGGCAGCAGCGAACAGACGGTCCGTCGCACCCGGGGGCCGTCGGCGGTGAAGTAGAAGGTGAACAGGCCGACGGTGAAGGCCTGGAAGAGCCCGCCGATCAGGGTGGAGGAGACGCCCCAGACGTTGTCGGCGGCCTGCTGGGCGTAGTTCTCGATGGCGCCGGAGTCCTTGAGCAGCTTCTTCTGCAGCTCGTCCAGCGACAGGTCCTGGTTGAAGGTCCGGTTGACCCAGTCGATCAGGCTGTCGAGCAGGTGCGGCAGGTCCCCCGCGATCTTCGCGACCTGGTCGACCAGCAGGGTGCCGAGCGCGGTCAGGAAGCCGCCCACCGCTATCGCCACCGCGACGAAGACCAGGAACGTGCCGACCCCGCGGCGCACGCCGCGGGCCGCCATCCGGTCGACCGCCGGCTCCAGCGCCAGCGACAGGAAGAAGGAGACCAGCAGCATCACGAAGAGGTCGATCAGCTGGTGGAAGGCCCAGTCGGCGAGCTGGAACAGCCCGACCATGAGCAGTGCCAGCACCATCGCCCGGGGCAGCCAGCGCGGCATCCCCGAACCCCAGATGCCGTCGGCGGCGGTCCGGGCGGGCGGCGAGGCGGGCGGGGCGCCCGCGGCCTCGTCGGCGACCTGCGCCGACCTGTCCGAATTCTGCGGTTCTGCACTGCTTGTCACCCGCACAGTCTGACCCATGCCCGACGCCCGTTCGGGCATCGGGCCGGGATCAGCGCAGGACCGCGGAGACGCCCTGCGTCTCGCAGACCACCCGCCAGACGTCCTTGGCCTCCCAGCCGGCGTCCAGCGCCTGCCGGACCGTTCGGCCGCCCAGCTCGCTCATCACGTGGTCGGTGGCGAAGGACTCCGCGTACGCCTCACCGAAGTGCGCGTGCATCCGCCGCCAGAACTCCGTCAGCCTCATGCCCACCAGTATCCCGGACCGGCCCGCCGTCAGGACGGGGGGCGCCAGTCCGCCGCCACCAGTGCGTACTCGACCTCGCCCTGCTCACTGCCCGGGATCGCCTCGGGGTAATCCTCGTGGAAGGTCCGGACCAGGGAGAGCCCGGCCTTCTCCATCACCCGCCGCGACCCGTGGTTGACCGCCATCGTGTAGGCCACCACCCGCTCCACCCCGAGCTCGGTGAAGCCGCGGCGGACCAGTGCCCGGGCGCCCTCGGTGGCGTAGCCGTGCCCCCAGGCCGGGCGGCGCAGGCGGTAGCCGAGCTCGACCTCGGAGCGGTCGCCGTCCGGCGGCCGGAACTCGAACCAGCCCAGGAAGTCCCCGCTCGCCCGCTCCTCCGCGGCCCACCAGCCGAGGTCGCCGTACCGGCGGTAGTGGTCGAAGTACAGCGGCAGCAGGACGTTCTCGACGACCTCGCGCGGGGTGGGCCGGCCCCCGGTGAGGTAGCGCATCACCCCGGGGTCGCCGTCCAGCTCCTCCAGGCGGTCCGCGTCGGCGGCGGTGAAGCGGCGCAGCACCAGCCGCTCGGTGGTGACGAAGGGCTCCATCCCCCGATCCTCGCCCGCCCCGGTCCCACCCGTCACCCGGTTTTCCCCCGCCTTCCCCGCCTCCGCCCCCTGCTTCACGCGGCCGCCGCCCGCCCGCCGGGACACCGGCCCGCCGCGGCCCGTCAGCGCGGCAGCGTCAGCGTCCCCGCCCCGTAGTACTGCCGGTCGCCGCAGGCGTGCGGGCCGGGCGGGCAGGAAGCGGCCGCGGTGGCGGCCAGCAGGTCGGCGAGCCGGTCCGCGTCCCAGTCCGGGTGGAGCGCGGCGGCCACCGCGACCGCGCCGGTGACGTGCGCGGCGGCCATCGAGGTGCCGGCCAGCGCGGCGTACCGGCCGCCGGGCCAGTCGGAGACCACCGCCCCCTGCGCGCCGCCGTCGGGGTCGCCGCCGGGTGCGGCCAGCGAGACCCTGCCGCGCCCGTGGTTGGTGTACACGGAGGGGCGGCCGTCCCGGTTGACGGCGGTCACCGTGACCACGCCGGGCAGCTCACCGGGCAGCCGGACGCACTCGGGGCCGACGTACCGGGACTCGGCGGGGCCGGCGGTGCGGTCGTTCGGGCTGCGCTCGTCGGTGCGGGCGGCGCCGAGGTCCTGCCCGTCGTTGCCCGCAGAGGCGACCACCACGGCGCCCTTCCGGCGCGCGTAGTCGACGGCCCGGCCGACGGCGGCGGTCAGCGCGGCCTGGTCGCGGTCCGCCGGGCAGTTGTACTTCCACGGGTCCGCGAAGTAGCTGTTGTTGACGGCCTTGGCGCCGTGGTCGGCGGCCCAGAGCATCCCGCAGACGATGTTCTCGGCGTAGTACTGGCCGAGCGGTCCGAGCAGCCGGACGGCGGCGATCCGGACGCCGGGCGCGACCCCGCTGACGCCGCGGCCGTCCCGGGCGGCGCCGACGATCCCGGCGACGTGCGTGCCGTGCCCGCTCTCGCCGACCCCGTCGTCGGGGCGCCAGGCGCCGGTGCGGGCGTCGGGGCGGCCGTCGGCGCAGGAGGCGGACGCCCCGGGGTCGACGGCGGCGCGCAGGTCGGGGTGGGTGTCGTCGACGCCGGAGTCCAGCACCGCGACCAGCACCTTGCGCAGGGCGGGGGTCTCCGGGCCGCCCAGCAGGTTCGGGGTGGTGTCGCCGCCCGGGCCGGCGGCGGCTCCGAGCAGGGTGAGGTTCCAGGCGTCGTGCTCGGCCGGGTCGGCCACCGTGGCGGTGGTGTCGTCCCGGCCGTCCGCGCTCCCCGCCCGCACCGCCCCCGGGCCGAAGTCGCCGGCGCCGTCGAGCGGCCGGGGCGGGCCCGGTACCGGTGCCGTCCGGGTGGCGCCGACGGCGGCCACCCCGGGCCGGGCCCTGACCTCGTCGGCGAAGCCCCCGGCGGCGGCGTACGCGAGGACGGCGCCGATCTGCGGGTACTCCTGGACGACCTGTCCGCCGGCCGCGCGCGCCTCCGCCGCGGCCCGGGCGGCCCCGGCGGCGTCCGCCTGCTCGGCGAGGACCAGGTAGCTGAGGTACGCGCGGCCGGGCCCGGAGACGTAGGGCACGGCGCCGCCGACCACCAGGGCGGTGAGCAGCATCGCGAGCAGCACCCGGAAGGGGCCCCGGGCGCGGGGCCGGACGGCCCGGCCGGTCCGGACGCGGCCGGGACCGCGGCGGGACGGGTCCACCTGCGCCATGGCACGGTCTCCGCTCGTCGGTCCCGGTGGCCGTCCGGGGTCGGGCGGCCGCAGGAGGGGCTGATCTTCACAGGGACATCACAGGGTCTGAATCATCACCATATGGTCCGATTGTTCGTTTTGCCTTTCCAGCTCCACCGAACGGCCACCCGCCCCGCCGGTCCGCCCCGCCCGCGCCCGCCGCCCCCCGCACCGGCCCGTCCGCCGCCCGGGACGACTCGCCCGCCGGCCGCCCCCGCACCGGCCCCGCCGCTGTCAGTGGCACACGGCACCATGGGGGCATGGCGCCGCAGAACCAGACCCCGCCCCCGACCGATCCGCTGGCCGGCTTCGCCCCGGCCACCCGGGCCTGGTTCACCGCGGCCTTCTCCGCCCCCACCGCCGCCCAGGCCGAGGCCTGGCGCGCCATCGACCAGGGGACCGACGTCCTGGTCGTGGCGCCCACCGGCTCCGGCAAGACGCTCGCCGCCTTCCTCTCCGCGCTCGACCGGCTCAGCTCCACCCCGCCCCCGGCCGAGCCCGCCCGCCGCTGCCGGGTCCTCTACATCTCGCCGCTCAAGGCCCTCGCGGTCGACGTCGAACGGAACCTCCGCGCCCCGCTGACCGGCCTGCGCCAGGCCGCCGTCCGGCTCGGCCTGCCCGAGCCCGACGTCCAGGTCGGCATCCGCTCCGGCGACACCCCGGCCGCCGACCGCCGCCGCTTCGCCACCCACCCGCCGGACATCCTGATCACCACCCCCGAGTCGCTCTTCCTGCTGCTCACCTCCGCCTCCCGCGAGGCGCTGCGCGGCGTCGACACGGTGATCCTGGACGAGGTGCACGCCGTCGCCGGCACCAAGCGCGGCGCCCACCTGGCACTCTCCCTGGAGCGCCTGGACGAGCTGCTGGACCGTCCGGCCCGCCGGATCGGCCTCTCCGCCACCGTCCGCCCGGTCGAGGAGGTGGCCCGCTTCCTCAGCCCGGGCCGCGGCGCCACCGTCGTCCAGCCGCCCTCCGCCAAGGAGTTCGACCTGTCCGTGGTCGTCCCCGTCCCGGATCTCGACGACCTGCCCGCCGCCCCCGCCGTCGGCGCCGCCGCCGACGGCGACCCGGCCCGGCAGAACTCGATCTGGCCGCACGTCGAGGAGCGGATCGTCGACCTCGTCCAGGCCCACCGCTCGACCATCGTCTTCGCCAACTCCCGCCGCCTCGCCGAGCGGCTCTGCAACCGGCTGAACGAGATCGCCCTGGAGCGCGCCACCGGCGCCGCCGCCCCCGAGGACCACGCCCCCGCCCTGCTGATGGGCGGCTCCGGCGCCGCCAGGGGCGCCCCGCCGGTGATCGCCCGGGCCCACCACGGCTCGGTCTCCAAGGAGCAGCGCGCCCTCGTCGAGGAGGAGCTCAAGGCCGGCCGGCTGCCCGCCGTGGTCGCCACCTCCAGCCTGGAGCTCGGCATCGACATGGGCGCCGTCGAGCTGGTGGTCCAGGTCGAGTCCCCGCCCTCGGTCGCCTCCGGACTGCAGCGGGTCGGCCGGGCCGGCCACCAGGTCGGCGCGGTCTCCACCGGCGTCGTCTTCCCCAAGTACCGCGGGGACCTCGTCCAGTCCGCCGTGGTCACCGAGCGGATGCGGGCCGGCCGGATCGAGGCGCTGCGCATCCCGCGCAACCCGCTCGACGTCCTGGCCCAGCAGCTGGTCGCGATGACGGCGCTGGACACCTGGCCGGTGGACGACCTGCTCGCCGTGGTCCGCCGGGCCGCGCCGTTCGCGACCCTGCCGCAGTCCGCCTTCGACGCCGTGCTCGACATGCTGGCCGGCCGCTACCCCTCGGACGCCTTCGCCGAACTGCGCCCGCGCCTGGTCTGGGACCGGGTCGCCGGCACCGTGACCGGCCGGCCCGGCGCCCAGCGGCTCGCCGTCACCTCCGGCGGCACCATCCCCGACCGCGGCCTGTTCGGCGTCTTCATCGCCGGGACGGACGACAAGAAGGGCACCGGTGGGCGGCGGGTGGGCGAGCTGGACGAGGAGATGGTCTACGAGTCACGGGTCGGCGACGTCTTCACCCTCGGCACCACCTCCTGGCGGATCGAGGAGATCACCCACGACAAGGTGCTGGTCACCCCCGCCCCCGGCGTCCCCGGCCGGCTCCCGTTCTGGAAGGGCGACACCCTGGGCCGCCCGCTCGAACTCGGCCGCGCCCTCGGCGCCTTCACCCGCGAGCTCGGGGCCCTCGACCCCGAGGCCGCCACCGCCCGGCTCCGGCAGGCGGGCCTGGACGACTGGGCCGCCGGCAACCTGCTGGACTACCTCACCGAGCAGCGCACCGCCTGCGGCCACCTCCCCGACGACCGCACCATCGTGGTCGAGCGGTTCCGCGACGAGCTGGGCGACTGGCGGATCGTCATCCACTCCCCCTTCGGCGCCCAGGTCCACGCCCCCTGGGCGCTCGCCCTCGGGGCCCGGCTGCGCGAGAAGCACGGCCTGGACCCGCAGGTGATGCACGCCGACGACGGCATCGTGCTCCGCCTCCCGGACGCCGACCTGCTCGCCCCCGGCCTCGACTTCGACTTCGGCGCCCCGACCGGGAGGCCCGTCACCGACGACGCCCCGGTCGGCGCCGACGCCGCCCTCTTCGACCCGGGCGAGATCGAACAGCTCGTCACCGACCAGGTCGGCGGCTCCGCCCTGTTCGCCTCCCGCTTCCGCGAGTGCGCCGGCCGCGCCCTGCTGCTCCCCCGCCGCAGCCCGGGGCGGCGCACCCCGCTCTGGCAGCAGCGCCAGCGCGCCGCCCAGCTGCTGGAGGTCGCCTCCGAGTACGGGTCCTTCCCGATCGTGCTGGAGGCGGTCCGCGAATGCCTCCAGGACGTCTTCGACGTCCCCGGTCTGGTCGAGCTGATGGCGGACCTCGAATCCCGCGCCGTCCGGCTGGTCGAGGTCACCACCACCGAGCCCTCGCCCTTCGCCCGCTCACTGCTCTTCGGCTACGTCGCACAGTTCCTGTACGAGGGCGACTCCCCGCTCGCCGAGCGGCGCGCCGCCGCCCTCTCGCTCGACTCCCGGCTGCTCTCCGAACTCCTCGGCCAGGCCGAGCTGCGCGAGCTGCTCGACCCCCGGGTCCTCGCCGAGCTGGAGGCCGAGCTCCAGCGGCTCACCCCCGAGCGCCGGATCAGGGACGCCGAGGGCGTGGCCGACACGCTGCGCCTGCTCGGCCCGCTCGGCGAGGCCGAGCTGACCGCCAGGGGCGCCGAGCCGGTCTGGGCCCTGGAGCTGGAGGCCGCCCGCCGGGTGATCCGGGTCCGGATCGCCGGCGAGCACCGCTGGGCCGCCGTCGAGGACGCCGGGCGGCTGCGCGACGCCCTCGGCACCCCGCTCCCGGTCGGCGTCCCCGAGGCCTTCACCGAACCGGTCAAGGACCCGCTGGGCGACCTCCTCGCCCGACACGCCCGCACCCACGGGCCGTTCACCGCGGCGGAGGCCGCCGAGCGCTTCGGCCTCGGCGCGGCCGTGGTCACCGGCACCCTGCACCGGCTGACCTCCGCCGGCCGCCTGGTCCAGGGCGAGTTCAGACCGGTCGAGGGCCACACCGCCACCGTCGAATGGTGCGACGCCGAGGTGCTGCGCAGGCTGCGCCGCCGCTCGCTGGCCGCCCTGCGCCAGGAGGTCGAGCCCGTCCCTCCGCGCGCCCTGGCCGCCTTCCTGCCGCAGTGGCAGCACCTGGCCGGCCACCGGCTGCGCGGCCCGGACGGCCTGCTCCGGGTGGTCGAGCAGCTCCAGGGCACCGCGCTGCCCGCCTCCGCGCTGGAGAAGCTGATCCTCCCGGCCCGGCTCGCCGACTACTCCCCCGCTCTCCTGGACGAGCTGATGGCCGCCGGCGAGATCGGCTGGACCGGCGCCGGCGCCCTGCCCGGCAAGGACGGCTGGATCAGCCTGCACCTGGCCGAGAACGCCCGGCTGCTGCGCCCCGAGCCGGTCCCGCCCACCGTCACCCCGGTGCACACCGCACTGCTGGAGGCGCTGGCGGGCGGCTACGGCCTCTTCTTCCGCCAGCTGGTCGCGCACCTGCCGGACACCCCCGAGCCGGAGCTCGTCGAGGCGCTCTGGGACCTCGTCTGGGCGGGCTACGTCGGCAACGACACCCTCGCCCCGCTGCGCGCCCTGCTCGGCTCCGGCCGGACGGCCGGGTCCACCGCGCACCGGGCGCCCCGGGCCGTCCCGCGCGGCCGCTACGGCGGCGCGGGCCGCCCCTTCGGCCGGGCCGGCGGCGCGCTGCGCAGCGGTCCCCCGACGGTCGGCGGGCGCTGGTCGCTGCTGCCCGCGTTCAGCACCGAGCAGACCGTACGGGCCACCGCCCAGGCGCAGAGCCTGCTGGACCGGCACGGCCTGCTCACCCGGGGCGCGGTGGCGGCCGAGCGGGTCCCGGGCGGCTTCGCCGGGGTCTACCGGGTGCTCACCGCGATGGAGGAGCGCGGCCGGACCCGCCGGGGCTACTTCGTGGAGGGGCTGGGCGGCGCCCAGTTCGCCATGGAGGGCGCGGCCGACCGGCTGCGGTCGGTCAACGGCCGGCTGGAGCGGGCCGGGGCCGCCGAGTGGCCGGCCGCCCCGGCCGCCGAGCCGCCGCAGGCACTGGTGCTGGCCGCCGCCGACCCCGCCAACGCGTACGGCGCCGCACTGCCCTGGCCCGAACCGCCGACCGGCGCGGGCGGCGGCGCGGGTGACGGCGCCGCGGCCAGGGCCCACCGGCCGGGCCGGAAGGCGGGCGCCCTGGTGGTCCTGGTCGACGGCGAGCTGAGCCTCTACGTCGAGCGCGGCGGCAAGTCGCTGCTGGCCTGGCCGGAGGATCCGGCGACGATCGCCGCCGCGACCGGTGCGCTGGCCGGCGCGGTCCGCGCGGGGGCGCTCGGGAGCGTCACCGTCGAACGGGCCAACGGCGCCCCCGCCCTCGGCTCCGACCTCGGGGCCGCCCTGGAGGAGGCCGGCTTCCACGCCACCCCGCGCGGGCTGCGCCTGCGGCCTTAGGCCCTCTCCTCCGGATCCTGCCGGGCGCGCGAACGGCGAGGGCCGCGGTACCGGAGTCCGGTACCGCGGCCCTCGTACACGTTCCTCACCCGATCGGAGGCTCCGCCTCCAACCGGGCCGTCGTCTCACCCGTCCGGCGCCTTGACGGTCCGGTGGACAGCCGGTCGGCGTGGACCGGGATCAACCCGAGCCCCCACCCGCCGGCAGCCAGCAGGACCGGCACCGCGCCGCCGGTCAGTTGCCCGGGGGCGGCCAGCAACCACCAGCCGAGCCCGCCGGCCAGGACCGGCAGACCGCGGCGGACCGGCTGCGGCCACCGCCGTCGGAACCGTATTCGGGCCCCGGCACGCACCACCGCCGTTCTCCGCACGACCGCCCTCCTTCGCTCGCCCCGGGCACCAGGCGCCCGGGTGTCGAGGCCGGATCAGGCGGCGACCACGTCCATCGCGGCGGCCTTGGGCGACATGTTCGCCCGGTCGGCGCCGGGGGCGGGCAGCTGCACCGGTTCGAGCACCGGCCTCAGCAGTTCACCTTCGGAGAGGGTGGCCATCGCCGCAAGTTCGGCGAGCGACAGTTCGTCGCTGACCTCGCGCATGACCTCGGACATCCGGACGTCGAGTGCGTCGCAGATGGCGGAGAGCAGCTCCGAGGAGGCCTCCTTCTGACCCCGCTCGACCTCGGAGAGGTAACCGAGCGAAACCCTGGCGGCTGCCGACACCTCGCGGAGTGTGCGGCCCTGGCGCTGGCGCTGCCGACGCAGTACATCGCCCAGTAGGCGACGAAGCAGGATCATCGGTGCCTCCCTCCTCGGACTGCGGATCGAGATGTCACGTCCCCACCGTACCGCCTTGCCCGCTTCGCGTGCGGGGACCATGGTCGTGTTCACTCTGGGCTGCAAGGCTGTCCCCTCCCCAATTTCGGTGTCGCACCCGGGTCTGCGGGCACCTCGTCGTACCCTCCGGGCGGCACCCGGCCACCGCCGCGCCACTCGTTCGCCACCTGGTTTCTGCCCAACCAGGACCACCGGTGTAACACGATCCTCCAGCCGCACGATGCCCGTACGCCAGTTCGGCAGATCTCGGTTCGGTGGAGATCTTGGTGTACGGAGCTCCGGAGGCCCCCGGGCACCGCGGTGGCGGCCCCGGCGGCGCCCCGGCGGCACCGCCGCGGTGACGGGTCGGGCGAGCGGCGGGAACGGTGGCGGACGAAGACTCAGTGCGTGGGCGTACCGGACGGAAGCCGCCCGACGAGCAGCTCCAGAGCGGCGGTCACCGCCCTGTGACGGATTGTGGCACGCTCCCCCGACAACCGGGGCGAAGTGACCAGACTTCCCCCGGGGCCCGCGACCGCGAGGTATACGGTGCCCACCGCCTGCCCGTCCTGCGGGTCCGGACCGGCCACTCCGGTCGTCGCGACCCCGTAGGTGGCACCCAGCAGCTTCCGCACGCCCTCGGCCATCTGCCGGGCCACCACCGGGTGGACCGGCCCGCTGACCTCCAGCAGGCCCTCGTCGACCCCGAGCACCGAGGCCTTCAGCTCGGTCGCGTACGCGGTCACCGAGCCCCGGAAGGTCGTGGACGCCCCGGGGACGTCCACCAGCGCGGCCGCCAGCAGCCCCCCGGTCAGCGACTCGGCGACGGCCACCGTGCCGCCCTCGGCGCGGAGCGCGGCGTGCGCCCGCTCCGCCAGCCCGTAGTCCGCCGGGCCGTGGTCCGCCGGCCCGCGGTCCGCCGATTCGTGCCCCGCCGATTCGTGCCCCGCCGATTCGTGCCCCGCCGGCCCGGCCCCCGCGGCCGTACCTGAGTCGGTTCTGCCGTCCGTCGCAGCTCTGCCACTCATCCCGACGTCCCTCCCTCGCACCCCGGGCCCGCCCCGGAGTACCCGCCATTGTGAGCCCGGCAGGCCCCCGGAGCCCCCCGCCTCGACGGGCGGAAACCGGATCGACCGCGATCGACCGCCGGTCGGCCCCGGTCCGGCCGGAGGCGGCGCGGCGGGGTCTCAGCGCCCCGTGCGCGCCGCCAGTCCCTCGCGCCGCATCCGCAGGGCCTGCCCGATGTAGTCCAGCGCGGTGCCGATGGTCAGCAGCACCGCGAGGCCCATCAGCACGGCCCGGGCGGTGGCCAGCCAGCCGGTCAGCTCCAGGACGTACATCCCGACCGCGATGCCCTGGGTGAGCGTCTTCAGCTTGCCGCCCCGGCTGGCCGGGATCACGCCGAAGCGGATCACCCAGAACCGCATCAGCGTGATGCCGAGCTCGCGGGCCAGGATCACCACGGTGATCCACCACGGCAGGTCGCCCAGCACCGAGAGGCCGATCAGCGCCGCGCCCATGATCGCCTTGTCGGCGATCGGGTCGGCGATCTTGCCGAAGTCGGTGACCAGGCCCTTGCGGCGGGCCAGCTCCCCGTCGAACAGGTCGGTGATCATCGCGACGGCGAAGGTGGCCCAGGCCACCGAGCGCCACTTCGGGTCGTGGCCGCCGTCGGCGAAGAGCAGCGTCACGAAGACCGGCACGAGCAGCAGCCGGAGCATCGTGAGCATGTTGGCGATGTTCCAGATCCCCGGCGACGGCGGCACCGCGGCCTCCGGTCTGCCCGGGTGGGCCGCGGCCGGGGCGCCGGGCCCGTGGGTCATTCCCCTGCTCCCGGTGCCCGGCGGACGCGCACCTGCTCCAGCGCCTCGGCGACCAGGTCGACGCCCTCGCTGGCGACCACCCGGGCGCGGTAGAAGCCGCCCACCTCGGGGTGCTCGACGCCGGTGAGCGTGGTGATCCCGTCGGTCTCCGGGGCCTGGTGGGCGGCGCGGCCCTCGACCAGGTCGCCGTCGACCGACTCGACCAGCACCTCGACCTCGGTGCCGATCCGCTGCTCGGCCCGCTGGGCGGTCATCTCCTCGGCGAGCCGGCTGAGCCTCGCCAGCCGGTCCGCGACCACGTCCTCGGGCAGCTTGTCCTGGTAGCCGGCGGCCTCGGTGCCCTCCTCGTCGGAGTAGCCGAAGACGCCGATCGCGTCCAGCCCGGCGCCGGTGACGAACCGCTCCAGCTCGGCGAAGTCCGCCTCGGTCTCGCCGGGGAAGCCCACGATGAAGTTGGACCGGGCACCGGCCTGCGGGGCCTTGGAGCGGATCGTCCCGAGCAGCTCCAGGAACTGGTCGGTGGAGCCGAAGCGGCGCATCCGGCGGAGCACCGCCGGCGCCGAGTGCTGGAACGAGAGGTCGAAGTAGGGCACCACGTCCGCGGTGCCGGTCATCGCGTCGATCAGCCCGGGGCGCATCTCGGCGGGCTGCAGGTAGGAGACCCGGACCCGCTCGACGCCGTCGAGCTCCGCGATCTCGGTGAGCAGCGTCTCCAGCAGCCGGATGTCCCCGAGGTCCTTGCCGTACGAGGTGTTGTTCTCGCTGACCAGGACGACCTCGCGGACGCCCTGCTCGGCCAGCCACTGGGCCTCGTGCAGCACGTCGGAGGGGCGGCGGGAGATGAACGAGCCGCGGAAGGCCGGGATGGCGCAGAAGGAGCACCGCCGGTCGCAGCCGGAGGCGAGCTTGACGGAGGCCACCGGGCTGTCGTCCAGCCGCTTGCGCAGGGTGCGCGGCCCGGAGGCCGGGGCGAGGCCCTCCGGGAGGTCCTCGGGGGCTCCGTGGCCGGGCAGGGCGACCTCGGCGGCGGCGGCCTGCCGCTCGACCGGGCTCAGCGGCAGCAGCTTGCGGCGGTCGCGGGGGATGTGCGGGGCGTGGTGGCCGCCGGAGAGGATGGTCTGCAGGCGGTCGGAGATGTCCGAGTAGTCGTCGAAGCCGAGCACGCCGTCCGCCTCGGGCAGCGCGTCGGCCAGCTCCTTGCCGTACCGCTCGGCCATGCAGCCGACCGCGACGACCGCCTGGGTGCGGCCGTGGCCCTTGAGGTCGTTGGCCTCCAGCAGGGCGTCGACGGAGTCCTTCTTGGCGGCCTCGACGAAGCCACAGGTGTTGACGACGGCGACATCGGCTTCGGCGGCGTCGTCCACGAGCAACCAGCCGTCGGCTTCCAGTCGCCCGGCGAGTTCCTCGGAGTCCACCTCGTTGCGGGCGCATCCGAGCGTGACAAGGGCGACAGTACGGCGTTCAGGCATAGGGCCAAGATTAACGCGCGGCCGCCGGAGCCGTTCGCCCCGGAGGCCGCGCGCCTCGCTCCACGGGTTCCGGCCCGGCCCGGACGCCCCCTGCGATCAGCCCGCCTGCGGGTCTCCCGGGGTGTACGTGACGTGCACCACCTGGCCGTTCTTGCCCGCCGGGCCGAGGTCCTTGCCGTTGACGTACACGTGCACGGCGCCGGCGTTGCCGATCACCAGCTTGATCTGCTTGGGGTCGGTGAAGGTCTGGTCCTGACCCTCCTCGATGTTGTTCTGGTACAGCGACTTCCCGTTGCCGTCGACCGCCGACACCCAGCTGGTGTCCTTCTCGGCGACCAGCTTCACGGTGACCTTGTCGGCCGGGGCGGCGGCGATCGCGGCGGCGCTGGGCACCGGAGCGGGCGGCTGCACGGTCGGGGTCGGCGCGGGCGCCGCCGGGGCGACCGAGCCGGTCCCGGAGCCGGAGGGCAGCGGGGCGCTGGCCGAGCCGGTGGTGGTGGCGGTGGTGGTCTTGCCGCTGACGAGGTTGAAGCCGATCAGCCCGACCACCGCGACGATCGCCGCGACCATCGCGGCCGTCCAGTTCGGCCGGCCCCGGCCCGGGACCTTGATCGGCCCGCTCTCGATCAGCTGGGTCGGCCGCCGCGAGGCCGGGGAGCCGCCGTGGTCGGCGTCGTACCGGGCCACCAGGGCCTCGCCGTCCACGCCGACCACCTGCGCGATCGAGCGGATGTGTCCGCGGGCGTAGAAGTCGCCGCCGCAGCGGGCGAAGTCGTCCTCCTCGATGGCGTGGACGAGCGGCACCCGCACCCGGGTGGCACCACTCACCTGATCCACCGTGAGCCCGGCCTCGATCCGGGCGGCGGACAGCACCCGGCCGATGCTCGGCGCATCGGCCGTCTGTTCCGCGGCCCCGGGGGGCAGGGCGGACGACGGGGCGTTCTCGCGGTCGGGGGACTTGCCGATGGTCACGGTGCACGCCTTTCGAGCGGTGGGCCACCTGCTGGGGAACAGTCTAGGGGCGCGGGCGGATCGTTTCTCAAGCGGAACAGGACCGAATGCGTCCGGCCGGCCCGACGCGGGGCCGGGCGTGCACTGACCGCCCGTCAGCACGGGGGGTCACCGCCGCCGGAGCACCCCGGGCCCGGCCGCGCGTCCGGTGTGGCTCATGGGACGCGGTACGCACCCGATCGGTTCCGCACCGGGCGCCTACCCCCGTCCGTACGGGTGAACACCCTCCCGCCGCCCCTGGTCCGCCGGGCACCGGGCGGCCCGGGGGCACGGCCCCGGAGCGGCGGGAGTCCCCGCCCGGGCGGCCGCACCCGACGGGGTGCCCGCTGCTCCGGCCGGGGGTCCGTCAGCCGCGGATGGTGACGATCACGCCGTCCAGTTCGTCGGGCTTCACCAGCACGTCGCGGGCCTTGGAGCCCTCGCTCGGACCGACGATGCCCCGCGACTCCATCAGGTCCATCAGCCGGCCGGCCTTGGCGAACCCGACCCGCAGCTTGCGCTGGAGCATCGAGGTGGATCCGAACTGGGTGGAGACGACCAGCTCGGCCGCCTGGATCAGCAGCTCCAGGTCGTCGCCGATCTCCTCGTCGATCTCCTTCTTCGGCCCGCCGCCGACCGTCACGTCGTCCCGGTAGACGGCGGACAGCTGCTCCTTGCAGTGCTTCACCACCGCGGCGATCTCCGCCTCGGTGACGAACGCGCCCTGCATCCGGACCGGCTTGCTCGCCCCCATCGGCAGGAACAGCGCGTCGCCCTTGCCGATCAGCTTCTCGGCGCCGGGCTGGTCCAGGATGACCCGGGAGTCCGCCATCGCCGAGGTCGCGAAGGCCAGCCGGGACGGCACGTTGGCCTTGATCAGGCCGGTGACCACGTCGACCGAGGGCCGCTGGGTGGCCAGCACCAGGTGGATGCCGGCCGCGCGGGCGAGCTGGGTGATCCGGACCACGGAGTCCTCGACGTCCCGCGGGGCGACCATCATCAGGTCGGCCAGCTCGTCGACGATCACCAGCAGGTACGGGTACGGCGTCAGCTCGCGCTCGCTGCCGAGCGGCGGGGTGACCGTGCCGGCCCGGACGGCCGCGTTGAAGTCGTCCACGTGCCGGAAGCCGTACGCGGCGAGGTCGTCGTACCGCATGTCCATCTCGCGCACCACCCACTGGAGGGCCTCGGCGGCCTTCTTCGGGTTGGTGATGATCGGCGTGATCAGGTGCGGGATGCCCTCGTACGCGGTCAGCTCGACCCGCTTGGGGTCGACCAGCACCATCCGCACCTCGTCCGGGGTGGCCCGGGCCAGCACCGAGGTGATCAGGCAGTTGATGCAGGAGGACTTCCCCGCGCCGGTCGCGCCGGCCACCAGGATGTGCGGCATCTTGGCGAGGTTGGCCATCACGGTGTGGCCCTCGACGTCCTTGCCCATGCCGACGACCATCGGGTGGGTGTCCTCGGCGGCCGTGCGCGAGCGCAGCAGGTCGCCGAGGTTGACCATCTCGCGGTCCCGGTTCGGGATCTCGATGCCGACCGCCGACTTGCCCGGGATCGGGCTGATGATCCGCACGTCCGGGCTGGCCACCGCGTACGCGATGTTCTTGCCGAGGGCGGTGATCCGCTCGACCTTGACGGCCGGGCCGAGCTCGACCTCGTAGCGGGTGACCGTCGGGCCGCGGGTGAAGCCGGTCACCCGGGCGTCCACCTTGAACTCGGCGAAGACGCCGGTGAGCTGGGCGACCACCTCGTCGTTGAGGGCGCTGCGGGCCTTGGCCGGGCCGCCGCGGTCCAGCAGGTCGAGCGGGGGGAGCGCGTAGGTGAGGCCGGCCGAGAGCTGGAGCTGCTCCATCCGGACGGGCGCCGGGCCGTGCTCGTCGGGGGCGGCGTGGCCGCCGGTGCGGGCGGCCGGGACGGCCGCCTCCTCGGGCGGGGCGGTGCGGTCCTGCACCTGGTGCATCATGTCCGCCACCGCCGAGGAGGCGGGCACGCCGTAGACCAGCGCGCCGTCCAGGTCGGCGGCGGCGCCGGCGGCGAGGTCCCGGGTGGCGTACGGGTCGGCGGCCTCCTCGGCGAAGGGGTCCGGTTCGGCGGCCGGCTCCCCGGTCGGCTTGCGCCTGCGGCGGCGCCGGCGGGCGGCCACCTCGTCGAGGCCGTCACCGTCGGTGTCCACCGTGAAGGGCAGCGCCGACGGGTCGGCGTCCTCGGGCGGCTCGTTGGAGAGCTCGCGCTCCGGCGTGCGCCCCCCGGTTTCCGCCTCCTGCGGCCCCGGTTCGACCACGCCCAGCCGGACCCCGACGGCGCGCACCCGCTCGCCGATCCGGTTGACCGGGGTGGCGGTGGTGACCAGCAGGCCGAAGAAGGCGATCAGCAGGAGCAGCGGCACCGCGAGCGCGGGCCCGGCGGCGGCCATCATCGGGGTGGAGGCGGCCCAGCCGATGATCCCGCCGGCCGTCCTTATCCGGGTCGCCCCGCTGCCCATCATGGGCGCGCCGCAGCCGATGTGGACCAGGCCGAGCACCCCGACCAGCAGCGTGCTCATGCCGATCATGATCCGCCCGTTGGCCTCCGGCAGCTCCGGGTGGCGCATCAGCCGGACCCCGACCGCGGCCAGCAGGAACGGCACCAGCGCATCGAGCCGGCCGAACAGACCGGAGACCACGTTGGTGGCCGCCTCGCCCAGCCAGCCCTGCGGGCTGAACCAGGTGCCGGCCGCGGTGACCAGGGCGAGTGCGAGCAGCAGCAGGCCGACGCCGTCCTTGCGGTGCGCCGGGTCCAGGTTCTTGGCGCCGTCGCCGAACCCGCGGAAGACCGCGCCGATGCCGTGCGCCGTGCCGAGCCAGACGGCGCGCACGGCGCGGAAGAGTATCGGCCGGGGTGCGGGGGGCGCCGGGGCGGCGGGCTTGGCCGCCGTCTTCTTCGCGGGGGCGGCCTTCTTGGCCGCCGCCTTCTTCGCTGGCGGCTTGGCCGGAGCCTTCGCCGCGGCCTTCTTGGACGGTCCCGGACTCGGGTTGCGTGCCGCGCTTCCGGGCGTGCGTGTGGCCATGGGTCAGCAGCCTACCGGGGTGCGGGACCTGTGCCCACGTCGTCGGACCGGGGTGCCGGGACGTGTCGCAGACACACCGTCACACCGGTCGCGGTTCACCCGGACGAAGGAACGGACCGGCGCTCTCCGCCCCGCTTTCCGCCCCCTCCCAGGCGTCCCGGGGCGGGCCCTAGCCGGCGCCGGGGCGCAGTGCGTCCAGCGCGCGCCGCAGTCCCGCGAGCTTGCGCTCCAGGTGCGCCGCGGTGGCCGCGACCCCGCTGTCCTCGGTGCCGTCCAGCTGCTTGGTCAGCGCCTCGGCCTGCTCCTCGACAGACGCCAGCCGCGCCGACAGCTCGCCCAGCAGCGCACCGCCGATGGCCGGCTCCGCCCCGCTCTCCTCCAGCTGCAGCCGGAGCAGCGCGGCCTGCTCCTTCAGCTGGCAGTTCTTCATGTACAGGTCCACGAAGACCGAGACCTTGGCGCGCAGCACCCACGGGTCGAACGGCTTGGAGATGTAGTCGACCGCACCGGCCGCGTAGCCGCGGAAGGTGTGGTGCGGCCCGTGGTTGATCGCGGTCAGGAAGATGATCGGGATGTCCCGGGTGCGCTCGCGCCGCTTGATGTGGGCGGCCGTCTCGAAGCCGTCCATCCCGGGCATCTGCACGTCCAGCAGGATCACCGCGAAATCGTCGGTGAGCAGCGCCTTGAGCGCCTCCTCACCCGAGGCCGCCCGGACCAGGGTCTGGTCCAGCGCCGAGAGGATCGCCTCCAGCGCCAGCAGGTTCTCCGGTCGGTCGTCGACCAGGAGGATCTTCGCCTTCTGCATCACGACGCGCCCTCCTGTCGCCTGCCTACCTGGGGAAGGCACCCGCGTACTGCCCACCACTACCCCGGTCATGCTAGCCGCACCCCCTCGCCCGGCACATCGCTCCGTCACCTCTGGGTCCGGAGCGGCACGCACACAGTGCACCGGCGCACGCTCACCAGCGAGTCGCCATCCGGTCACTGTTCGCAACGATCGGTGACCCTACCCGGTTCCCGCCCCTCCCCGCCAGCAAACCGCCCGCCGCACCGGCGTGAACCCCGGAGCGAACCCCGGAGTTCACGCCCCCGACACGGTACCTACCGCTTCCGGGCGGCCAGCCACTCGTGCATCACCGAGAGCAGGTGGTCGGTCTCCACCGGCTTGGTGATGTGGTCGGTGGCACCGGCCTCCAGCGACTTCTCCTTGTCGCCCTTCATCGCCTTGGCGGTCAGTGCGATGATCGGCAGACCGGCGAACTGGGGCATCCGGCGGATCGCCTCGGTGGTCGCGTAGCCGTCCATCTCCGGCATCATGATGTCCATCAGGACCAGCGCGACGTTCTCGTGCTGCTCCAGCATCTCGATGCCCTCGCGGCCGTTCTCCGCGTACAGCACCGTCAGGCCGTGCTGCTCCAGCACGCTGGTGAGCGCGAACACGTTGCGGACGTCGTCGTCCACGATCAGCACCTGCTCGCCGTCGAACCGGGTGTCCGCCCGGCCCGAGCGGCGGGCGGCCGGCGCCGACTCCGCGGAGCGGCCGTCGGGGGCCCCGCCCTCGGCGGGCAGCGCCTCCAGGGCCGCGGCGCGGCGCCGCTCGACGGCGCCCCGGCGGCGGACCTCGGCCAGCTCGCGGACCTCCTGGGCCCAGTGGTCGGCCGGGTTCTCGCCGACCGGCACCGGCGTCCCCGCCGGGGTCACCCCGACCGCGGCCCGCGGCGCCTGGCCGGCCCCGGCAGCGGCCTCCGGGGCCTCGCTGCGCAGCGGCAGGTACAGCGTGAAGGTGGAACCCTTGCCCAGCTCGCTCTCGGCGTGGATCTCGCCGCCGAGCAGCCGGGCGATCTCCCGGCTGATCGACAGCCCGAGGCCGGTCCCGCCGTACTTGCGGCTGGTGGTGCCGTCCGCCTGCTTGAACGCCTCGAAGATCTCCCGCAGCTTGTTGCCGGGGATGCCGATGCCGGTGTCGGAGACCGCGAAGGCGATCAGCGGGTCGTCCGGCGCCTGGATCGCACCCGCCTCCAGCAGCCGCTCCCGCACGTGCTGCGGGACGTCCGGGCCGGCCGGGGTGATCGAGAAGTCGACGGCGCCCGCGTCGGTGAACTTCACCGCGTTGGAGATCAGGTTCCGCAGCACCTGCTGGAGCCGCTGCTCGTCGGTGTGCAGGGTGACCGGCAGCGCCGGCGAGACCCGGACCCCGAACTCCAGGTTCTTGTCCAGCGCGACCGGCTGGAAGGTGGCCTCGACGTAGTCGACCAGCTGGACCAGGGCGATCCGGGCCGGGCGGACGTCCATCTTCCCGGCCTCGACCTTGGAGAGGTCGAGGATGTCGTTGATCAGCTGGAGCAGGTCCGAGCCCGCACCGTGGATCGTGTCGGCGAACTCGACCTGCTTCGGCGAGAGGTTGCCCTCGTTGTTGTCGGAGAGCAGCTTGGCCAGGATCAGCAGCGAGTTGAGCGGCGTGCGCAGCTCGTGCGACATGTTGGCGAGGAACTCGCTCTTGTACCGGGAGGCCAGCGCGAGCTGTTCGGCGCGCTCCTCCAGCACCTGCCGGGCCTCCTCGATCTCGCTGTTCTTGATCTCGATGTCACGGTTCTGCTGGGCGAGTTGCTCGGCCTTCTCCTGCAACTCCTCGTTGGTGCGCTCCAGCTCCTCCTGGCGGGCCTCCAACTCGGCCGACCGCATCGAGAGTTCGGCGGTCAGCCGCTGCGACTCCAGCAGCAGTCCCTCGGTCTTGGTGTTGACGCTGATGGTGTTGACGGTCACGCCGATCAGGTCGGCGATCTGGTTGAGGAAGTCCAGCGCGACGGTCGTGAACGAGCTGAAGGTGGCCAGCTCGATCACCCCGAGCAGCCGGCCCTCGAACAGCACCGGCAGCACCACGATGTGGGCCGGCGAGGCCTCGCCCAGCCCCGAGGCGATCTTCAGGTACCCGGGCGGGGCCTCCTTGAGGATGATCGCCCGCTTCTCCACCGCCGCCTGGCCGATCAGCGACTCGCCGGGGCGGAAGGTGGTCGGCATGGCCCGCCGCTGGTAGCCGTAGCTGCCGATCAGGCGCAGCACCGTGTCGTTCTCGTCGTCGTCCTCGGTGATCAGCTCGGCGGTGCGGCCGGCCGGCTGGGCGAGGAAGAAGGCGCCGTGCTGCGCCGAGACCACCGGGGTGAGCTCGGTCATGATCAGCGAGGCGACCGCCTCCAGGTCCCGGCGGCCCTGCAGCAGGCCGGAGATCCGGGCCAGGTTGGTCTTCAGCCAGTCCTGCTCCTGGTTGGTGCGGGTGGTCTCGCGCAGGTTGGCGATCATCTGGTTGATGTTGTCCTTGAGCTCGTCGAGCTCACCGGCGGCGTCCACGTCGATCCGCAGCGACAGGTCGCCCCTGGTCACGGCGGTCGCGACCTGCGCGATCGCACGCACCTGCCGGGTCAGGTTGTTGGCCAGCTCGTTGACCGACTCGGTCAGGTCCTGCCAGGTGCCGTCCACGCCGGGCACCCGTGCCTGGCCGCCCAACCGCCCGTCGGTGCCCACCTCGCGGGCGACCCGGGTGACCTCGTCGGCGAAGCCGGAGAGCTGGTCGACCATGGTGTTGATGCTGGTCTTCAGCTCCAGGAACTCGCCCCGCGCGTCGACGTCGATCTTCTGCGACAGGTCACCCCGGGCCACCGCCGTGATGACCAGCGCGATGTTCCGCACCTGGCCGGTCAGGTTGTTGGCCATCAGGTTGACGTTGTCGGTCAGGTCCTTCCAGATCCCGGCCACGCCCGGCACGCCCGCCTGGCCGCCCAGCGTGCCGTCGGTGCCCACCTCGCGGGCCACCCTGGTCACCTCGACCGCGAACGCCGACAGCTGGTCCACCATGATGTTGAGCGTCCCGGCCAGCGCCGCGACCTCGCCCTGCGCCTCGATGCTGATCTTCTTCGAGAGGTCGCCGCTGGCCACCGCGGTCGCCACCTCGGCGATCTTCCGCACCTGGCCCGTCAGGTTCGACGCCATGAAGTTGACGTTGTCGGTCAGGTCCTTCCAGATGCCCGACACCCCGCGCACCCGGGCCTGACCGCCCAGGATCCCCTCGGTCCCCACCTCGCGCGCCACCCGGGTGACCTCGTCGGCGAACGCCGACAGCTGGTCCACCATGGTGTTCACGGTGGTGACCAGCTCCAGGATCTCCCCCCGCGCGTCGACGGTGATCTTCTTCGAGACGTCCCCGCGCGCCACCGCCGTGGTCACCTCGGCGATGTTGCGGACCTGGCTGGTCAGGTTGTTGGCCATCAGGTTGACGCTGTTGGTCAGGTCCTTCCAGGTGCCGGACACCCCCGGCACGCTCGCCTGACCGCCGAGGATGCCCTCGGTGCCGACGTCCCGGGCCACCCGGGTCACCTCGTCGGCGAAGGCGCTCAGCTGGTCCACCATCGTGTTGATGGTGTTCTTCAGCTCCAGGATCTCGCCGCGGGCGTCCACCTGGATCTTCTGCGAGAGGTCGCCGCGGGCGACCGCCGTCGTCACCTGCGCGATGTTCCGCACCTGATCGGTGAGGTTGTTCGCCATGAAGTTGACGTTGTCGGTCAGGTCCCGCCAGACCCCGGCCGCGCCGGGCACCTGCGCCTGGCCGCCCAGCCGCCCCTCGGTGCCCACCTGGCGGGCCACCCTGGTCACCTGCTCGGCGAAGCCCGAGAGCTGGTCCACCATCGTGTTGATGGTGTTCTTGAGCTCCAGCATCTCCCCGCGCGCGTCCACCTCGATCTTCTGCGAGAGGTCGCCGCGCGCCACCGCCGTCGTCACCTGCGCGATGCTGCGGACCTGGCCGGTCAGGTTGTCGGCCATGAAGTTCACCGAGTCGGTGAGGTCCCGCCAGACCCCGGCGACGCCCGGCACCTGCGCCTGACCGCCGAGCCTGCCCTCCGTCCCCACGTCCCGGGCCACCCGGGTCACCTGCGCCGCGAAGCCGTTGAGCTGGTCCACCATCGTGTTGACGGTGTTCTTCAGCTCCAGCATCTCGCCGGCCACCTCGACCGTGACCTTGCGGGACAGGTCGCCCTTGGCCACCGCCGTGGTCACCTGCGCGATGTTCCGCACCTGCGCGGTCAGCCGGCCCGCCATCGTGTTGACCGAGTCCGCGAGGTCCTTCCAGCTCCCGGACACGCTGCGCACCTTGGCCTGGCCGCCCAGCTTGCCCTCGGTGCCGACCTCGCGGGCCACCCGGGTCACCTCGTCGGTGAACTCCGACAGCTGGTCCACCAGCCCGTTGACGGTCCGCCCGATCTTCAGGTACTCGCCGCGCAACGGGTGGCTCACCCCGTTGCTGTGCAGCGAGCGCAGCTCCATCTTCTGGTCCAGGTCGCCCTCGGCGATCGACGCCAGCACCCGGCCCACCTCGGCCATCGGCCGCGCCAGGTCGTCGATCAGCGCGTTGCAGTTGTCGACCGCCGCCATCCAGGCGCCCTCGCCAGCACCGGTCTCCAGCCGCTCGTTCAGCCGGCCCTCGCGACCCACCGCGCGCCGCACCCGCGCCAGTTCACCCGTCAGGTGCTGGTTCCGCTCGGCGACCTCGTTGAACACCGCGGCGATCTCCGCCAGCGGCCCGTCCCCCGGCACCGTCAGCCGGCGCCGGAAGTTGCCGTCGCGCATCGCCGTCAGCGCCGACAGCAGCTTGCGCAGCTCGGCCGGCTCCGCGCCGCGGCTGTGGTTGGCACGCCGGCCGGCCGCGCTCCGCGGCGCGGCCCCGGAGCGTCCGCCACGCTGGGCGGGCGGCGTCGTACCGGTTGCGTCCTTGGTGGCCGAACTCAACGGGCCCCTCCCAGATCGTGTACTGTCCGGCACCCCGCGACCCGCGACCCGGACGGGCCCGGCACCGGGCACCGTCCCGGCTTGCGTCCCGGCGACCCGCACGGGGCACCGGCACCCGCAACGACCGTACTGCTCGGACCGGACATCGCGGACCCCCCAGTCTGGCAGCACTCGCGCCGGGTATAAGGCCGGTTGCGCTCGGTTGGTACCGCCCCGGCCGAAACAGGTGGGCAGAATCACCCTCCGGTGCCTGTTTCGACGCCCCGCCCCCACGGGGAACCAAGCGGAAAGTAGGGTGGAGCGCTGCACCGGGCCCCGACCCGCCCCAAGCGCCGCCGCCCACCCCGCCGGCACGCACCGGGGAGTCGGCGCCGCACCCGGACAGTCAGGGACAGAGCAGAGGAGACGTGGCAACGTGGTCACCGCGCGCGCAGCCGCCACCTTCGAACCGGTGGGCCGGTCGGCCTCCGCCGCCCGCTCCTTCGTCCGGGACGCCCTGCTGGGCTGGGGCCTGCCCGAGGTCGTCGACGACGCCGTCGTGCTGGTCAGCGAACTCGTCACCAACGCCGTCGTCCACGCCGGCACCGCCGCCGAGGTCTGCTGCCTCCGCGAGGCCGACACCGTCCGGATCGAGGTCACCGACCACCACCCCGAACGCGGCCTGCCCACCTTCGCCGACGTCCCCGCCACCGCCTCCGACCACTACGCCGACCCCGACGGCGAGGGCGGCCGCGGCCTGCTGATGTGCGCGGCCCTCGCCGAACGCTGGGGCGTCGAGTACGGCGCCGGCCGCAAGACCGTCTGGTTCCGCCTCGCCCTGCCCGCCCACGTCGCCGGCACCCGCTACGCCGTCCCCGCCACGCCCGGCAGCGAACTGCCCAGGAGCAGCGGCCCGGTGCACGTCGCCGTGGTCCAGCTCGACGACGACGGCCGCGTCCTCGCCTGGAACCCCGACGCCGAGGCGCTCTTCCAGCACCCCGCCGACAGCGTCCTCGGCCACCCCTGGGCCGACCTCGCCGTCTGGCCGCAGACCCCCGGCCTCGGCCTCGCCGCCACCCTCCGCCTGGCCCGCTGGGAGGGCGGCTACGCGCTGCGCCGTGCCGACGGCTCCACGGTCGACGTCTACGGCGTCCAGGTCCGCCTCCGCGACACCGACGGCACCCCCTCCACCCTCTGCCTGCTCGTCCTCGACGACGACCGCGCCGTCCTGCGCTCCCCCGCCCGCGCCCTGCCCGGCGAGAAGCCCGAGGCCTCCGCCCGGCTCGACCTGCTGGCCGGCCTCGGCTCCGGCGAGGACCTCGACACACTGCTCCAGCACACCGTCGAGCGCGCCCGCGACCTGCTCGACGCCGACGCCGCCTACCTGCTGCTCACCACCGACGACGAGACCGAGTTCGAGGTCCGCGCCGCCACCGGACTCACCTCCGGCCACCGCCGGCACACCCGCTTCCCGGTCGACACCGGCAACCGCTACGACTCGCCCCGCCTCCCCTCCGTCCACGAGGACCTCGCCACCCGGCCCACCGGCCTGCCCGTCCTCGGCGGCAGCGGCATGCGCTCCCTGCTCACCGTCCCGCTCAAGGTCGAGGGCCGGCTGATCGGCTCGCTCGGCATCGCCACCGCCGCCCCCGGCCGGTACGACAACGAGGACGCCCTCCGGCTGCAGTTCGCCGCCGACCGGCTCGCCCTCGCCGTCGAGTCCACCCGGCTCACCGAACTCGAACGGCTGCGCCGCGGCTCGCTCTCCTTCCTCGTCGAGGCCTCCGACCTGCTGGCCGGCACCCTCGAACACGAGCAGACCCTCGCCCTGATGGCACAGATGGCCGTCCCCACCCTCGCCTCCTGGTGCACCGTCTACACCAACGGCGACCACGGCGCCCCGGCCTCGCTCGCCTTCGTCCTGCACGAGGACGAGGACCGCATCGACCCGCTGCGCGCACTGCTCGACAAGACCCCCGCACCCGACGCCGGCCCCACCCACGGCGCCCGCTTCTGGACCGCGCCCGCCGACACCGCGCGCGGCAGCGGACTCGCCGACAGCCCCGACCTGTCCGGACTCCTCGGCGAGACCGTCGTCCTGCCGCTGACCGCCCGCAACCGCGTGATCGGCCTGTTCGTCCTCGGCACCTCGGCGGGCGTCCGCTTCCGCCAGGAGGTCCTCGAACTCGCCGAGGACCTCTCCCGCCGGGCCGCCCTCGCACTCGACAACTCCCGCCTCTACTCCGAGCGCACCGCCACCAGCCAGGCCCTGCAGCGCAGTCTGCTGCCGCCGGACCTGCCGGAGATCCCGGGCGTCGAGGTGGACGTCTACTACCAGGCGGCCGGCGAGGGCAACGAGGTCGGCGGCGACTTCTACGACCTCTTCCCGATCCGCGAGGGCACCTACGGCTTCGCCATCGGCGACGTCTGCGGCACCGGCCCCGAGGCCGCCTCCGTCACCGGCCTCGCCCGGCACTCGCTGCGCCTGCTCGCCCGCGAGGGCCTGGACGCCCCGCAGGTCCTCAGCCGGCTCAACACGGCGATCCTGGAGGAGGGTTCGCGCAGCCGCTTCCTCACCCTGCTCTACGGCGAGCTGACGCCCCTTCCGGACGGCAGCACCGAGCTCTCCCTGGTCTGCGCCGGCCACCCGCTGCCGCTGCGCCTGCGCACCGACGGCCGGGTGGACCGCGCCGCGACCCCGCAGCCGCTGCTCGGCGTCATGGAGGACCTCGACCTCACCGCCGAACGCCTGGTGCTCTCGCCCGGTGAGGTCCTGCTCTGCGTCACCGACGGTGTCACCGAACGCCGCGAGGGCCTGCGGATGCTGGGCGACGACGGCCTCGCCGAGGTCCTCACCGGCTGCACCGGGCTCACCGCGGGCGCGGTCGCGCTGCGGGTCCAGCGGGCGGTCGAGCGGTTCGCCCCGGAGCCGCCCTCCGACGACATGGCGATCCTCACCCTGCGGGTCCCCACCCAGCGGACCGCCTGAGTCCCGGAGCCCGGTGGCGCCGACCGGTGTCCCGCCGCTGCCGGAGCGGGGCCGGAGCGGTGTCCGGCCGTGAACGATCCCCGACCGACGACGTCACAAATTGTGCGATTCACAAGGGTACAAGCCCGCTCACCCTGGGTACACCGATCTCACCGGGGAATCCCCCGGCGGGGACGTGACCAGCGGTTCTCCGCTGGCCCAGCATTCTGATCGCAGCCGTCGCACGCTCCAGCCGTGCGCCCTCGGCGCGGTCGCGCGCATTCACCTCATCGAAACTCACCCGAGTTCACTGCGCCCTGCGCGCGCCCAGAGTGAAAGGAGCCTCCGGTGAGCAACGAAGCTACCGGGGCACTGAACGCCCGCTCCACCGGAGCCGACGCGGGTAACCTCGGTTACCTCGCACTCGGCCTGACCCTCCTCGCCTACGGCCTGCTCTCCACCGGCATCTTCAGTGGCACAGGGGTCGGGGACTCAGCCCGTCTCGCCCACGTCGTCGGCGGTCTCACCCTGTTCATCGCCGGTCTCTGGCAGCTCCGCGGCGGCGAGGGCTTCACCGGCACCGCCTTCACCAGCCTCGGAGCCTTCTGGGCCACCTGGTCCACGGCCTCCGGAGCACACAAGAACGCGGCCGGCCTGTTCCTCCTCCTGTGGGCCCTGCTCGCGCTCACCCTCACCGCGGCCAGCTGGAACGCGGGCCTGTTCAACCGGGTCGTCTACGGCCTGCTGACGGTCTCGCTGCTGCTCTCCGCACTCGCCACCTTCAACACCTCCGGGGGCCTCGCCAAGGCCGCCGGCTGGGTCGCCGCGGCCTCCGGGCTGGCGGCCTGGTACTGGGCCACCGCGTCGCTGACCAACAGCGCGTGGGGCCGGGACGCCCTGCCCGTCAAGTAACGGCAGGACCACCGGCGGACCGGACCCACCCCCCACGGGGCCCGGTCCGTCGGCACGTCCGGCCCCGCCGGGGCTCCCCGCCCGCCCGGGCGGGCCTCGCTCAGCCCCCGGTGGCCACCCGGTCCGGCTCGTCCGCCGACCGGACCTCAGCCGCCCGCCCGGCACGCCGGCGGGCGGCGTACGCCTGGGCCGCGTACGCCAGCAGCAGGATCGCCACCGCCACCAGGCCGTCCGCCCAGAAGTGGTTGGCCGTGACGACCACCACCGTCACCGTCAGGACCGGGTGCAGCACCACCAGCCAGCGCAGCGAACTCGT
This sequence comes from Kitasatospora sp. NBC_00458, assembly GCF_036013975.1. Lineage (NCBI taxonomy): Bacteria > Bacillati > Actinomycetota > Actinomycetes > Kitasatosporales > Streptomycetaceae > Kitasatospora > Kitasatospora sp. NBC_00458. The sequence continues at coordinate 5,974,281 of NZ_CP107904.1, read as the reverse complement.
CGACACCTTGATGACGGCCACCGCCACCAGCACGCACCAGGCCACGTGCACCGACGGCATCGCCGACAGCTGGGCCGCCTTGACCATCCCGCCGACCGTTCCCCCGTAGACCGACTGCCCGTACTCCGCGGCCACGTCGACGAAGCCCTCCTGCGGGAGCATCCGGGGCGGTGCCACCGGGATGAACTGCACGGCCAGGCAGACCGCCGTCGTGATGACCACCGTCGTCCGCACCCACGCGTAGCGCCGGCGGTGCCGCAGGAACACCCAGACCAGCAGCGCGATCATCACCGTGAAGTGCATCGCCGCGTAGTAGTAGTTGGCCAGCCTCACCAGCACCGGGTACGGCGTCACCGCCTCCTGCCAGGCCACCTCGTCCGGCAGCCCGAGCGCCACCTCCGTCCGGTGGATCCAGCTCGCCCGGTCCAGCGCGTGCTCGGTGCTCATCAGGGAGAGGCTCCCGACCAGCTGCCAGAGGGCGAACAGGGCGAGCAGCGTGCCGGCCTCCCGCAGGACAGCCGCCACCGCCCCTCGCCGGACCCGGGCGGCCGCGTACGAGCCGCCGTAGAGTGCGACCGCGGCGCCCCCGGCGGACTGCCAGGTAAGGGTCAGGTTCTGCAACGGTTCGCGCCTCTCCACCGGGCTTGGACGTGGTGGGGAGACGTTAACGCAAAAAGACCCCCTCCCGAACGGGAGGGGGTCTTTTTGGAATGATTGTTCGGCGGCGTCCTACTCTCCCACAGGGTCCCCCCTGCAGTACCATCGGCGCTGTGAGGCTTAGCTTCCGGGTTCGGAATGTAACCGGGCGTTTCCCTCACGCTATGACCACCGAAACACTATGAAACTGTCAACCGCACCCACGACAGGCCATGTCATGGGGGTCGTTGTTTCAGAACAACACAGTGGACGCGAGCAACTGAGGACAAGCCCTCGGCCTATTAGTACCGGTCAACTCCACCCCTTACAGGGCTTCCATATCCGGCCTATCAACCCAGTCGTCTACTGGGAGCCTTACCCTCTCAAGGAGGTGGGAGTGCTCATCTCGAAGCAGGCTTCCCGCTTAGATGCTTTCAGCGGTTATCCCTCCCGAACGTAGCCAACCAGCCATGCCCTTGGCAGGACAACTGGCACACCAGAGGTTCGTCCGTCCCGGTCCTCTCGTACTAGGGACAGCCCTTCTCAACACTCCTACGCGCACAGCGGATAGGGACCGAACTGTCTCACGACGTTCTAAACCCAGCTCGCGTACCGCTTTAATGGGCGAACAGCCCAACCCTTGGGACCTACTCCAGCCCCAGGATGCGACGAGCCGACATCGAGGTGCCAAACCATCCCGTCGATATGGACTCTTGGGGAAGATCAGCCTGTTATCCCCGGGGTACCTTTTATCCGTTGAGCGACGGCGCTTCCACAAGCCACCGCCGGATCACTAGTCCCGACTTTCGTCCCTGCTCGACCCGTCAGTCTCACAGTCAAGCTCCCTTGTGCACTTACACTCAACACCTGATTGCCAACCAGGCTGAGGGAACCTTTGGGCGCCTCCGTTACTCTTTAGGAGGCAACCGCCCCAGTTAAACTACCCACCAGACACTGTCCCTGATCCGGATCACGGACCCAGGTTAGACATCCAGCACGACCAGAGTGGTATTTCAACGACGACTCCACAACAACTGGCGTTGCTGCTTCAAAGTCTCCCACCTATCCTACACAAGCCGAACCGAACACCAATATCAAGCTATAGTAAAGGTCCCGGGGTCTTTCCGTCCTGCTGCGCGAAACGAGCATCTTTACTCGTAATGCAATTTCACCGGGCCTATGGTTGAGACAGTCGAGAAGTCGTTACGCCATTCGTGCAGGTCGGAACTTACCCGACAAGGAATTTCGCTACCTTAGGATGGTTATAGTTACCACCGCCGTTTACTGGCGCTTAAGTTCTCAGCTTCGCCTGGACGAATCCAAGCTAACCGGTCCCCTTAACGTTCCAGCACCGGGCAGGCGTCAGTCCGTATACATCGCCTTACGGCTTCGCACGGACCTGTGTTTTTAGTAAACAGTCGCTTCTCGCTGGTCTCTGCGGCCACCCCCAGCTCTGGCAGCAAGTGCCGTCACCAGGAATGGCCCCCCTTCTCCCGAAGTTACGGGGGCATTTTGCCGAGTTCCTTAACCATAGTTCACCCGAACGCCTCGGTATTCTCTACCTGACCACCTGAGTCGGTTTGGGGTACGGGCCGCCATGAAACTCGCTAGAGGCTTTTCTCGACAGCATAGGATCATCCACTTCACCACAATCGGCTCGGCATCAGGTCTCAGCCTTAATGAGTGACGGATTTGCCTATCACTCGGCCTACACCCTTACCCCGGGACAACCACCGCCCGGGCTGGACTACCTTCCTGCGTCACCCCATCGCTCACCTAATACAGACTTGGTTCAGCGGCTCCACCACGTCCCTTTGTCCGAAGACTCCGGGCCGGCTTCACGGCTTTAGCATCACCTGGTTCAGCGTTGGCGCTTCAAAGCGGGTACGGGAATATCAACCCGTTGTCCATCGACTACGCCTGTCGGCCTCGCCTTAGGTCCCGACTTACCCTGGGCAGATCAGCTTGACCCAGGAACCCTTGGTCAATCGGCGCAAGAGTTTCTCACTCTTGTATCGCTACTCATGCCTGCATTCTCACTCGTGTACCGTCCACGACTGGTTTCCACCGCCGCTTCACCCGGCACACGACGCTCCCCTACCCATCACAGCAGGCGTTGGCCCTATATGCTGCAATGACACGACTTCGGTGATGTGCTTGAGCCCCGCTACATTGTCGGCGCGGAATCACTTGACCAGTGAGCTATTACGCACTCTTTCAAGGGTGGCTGCTTCTAAGCCAACCTCCTGGTTGTCTCTGCGACTCCACATCCTTTCCCACTTAGCACACGCTTAGGGACCTTAGTCGGTGTTCTGGGCTGTTTCCCTCTCGACCATGGAGCTTATCCCCCACAGTCTCACTGCCACGCTCTCACTTACCGGCATTCGGAGTTTGGCTAAGGTCAGTAACCCGGTGAGGCCCATCGCCTATCCAGTGCTCTACCTCCGGCAAGAAACACGTGACGCTGCACCTAAATGCATTTCGGGGAGAACCAGCTATCACGGAGTTTGATTGGCCTTTCACCCCTAACCACAGGTCATCCCCCAGGTTTTCAACCCTGGTGGGTTCGGTCCTCCACGAAGTCTTACCTCCGCTTCAACCTGCCCATGGCTAGATCACTCCGCTTCGGGTCTTGGGCATGCAACTCAACCGCCCTATTCGGACTCGCTTTCGCTACGGCTACCCCACACGGGTTAACCTCGCTACACACCGCAAACTCGCAGGCTCATTCTTCAAAAGGCACGCAGTCACGGCCCACGTCCGAAAACGTGAACGACGCTCCCACGGCTTGTAGGCACACGGTTTCAGGTACTATTTCACTCCGCTCCCGCGGTACTTTTCACCATTCCCTCACGGTACTATCCGCTATCGGTCACCAGGGAATATTTAGGCTTAGCGGGTGGTCCCGCCAGATTCACACGGGATTTCTCGGGCCCCGTGCTACTTGGGAGTTCTTCAAACGAGCCGTACAGATTTCGCCTACGGGGGTCTTACCCTCTACGCCGGACCTTTCGCATGTCCTTCGACTATCCATACGGTTTCTGACTCGCCGACCGGCCGGCAGACCGGTCAAGAAAAATCCCACGACCCCACAAGCGCAACCCCTGCCGGGTCTCACACGCTCATGGTTTAGCCTCATCCGGTTTCGCTCGCCACTACTCCCGGAATCACGGTTGTTTTCTCTTCCTGCGGGTACTGAGATGTTTCACTTCCCCGCGTTCCCTCCACATACCCTATGTGTTCAGGTATGGGTGACAGCCCATGACGACTGCCGGGTTTCCCCATTCGGAAACCCCCGGATCAAAGCCTGGTTGACGGCTCCCCGGGGACTATCGTGGCCTCCCACGTCCTTCATCGGTTCCTGGTGCCAAGGCATCCACCGTGCGCCCTTAAAAACTTGGCCACAGATGCTCGCGTCCACTGTGCAGTTCTCAAACAACGACCAGACACCCACACTCAACGACCCGAAGACCGCCTCGCATGGGACCGGCATCACTGAAGCAACGACCATACGGCCGTTCCCTCAGGACCCAACAACGTGCCCGACACACCCGATCAACAATCCGTCTTCCACGCCGAAGCAGTACTAGCGGATGCCAACCCAGTGTGCCGAATAGTCAACGTTCCACCCATGAGCAACCGTGCAGGACATTCGCCTGCAAGCGGCTATGTGCTCCTTAGAAAGGAGGTGATCCAGCCGCACCTTCCGGTACGGCTACCTTGTTACGACTTCGTCCCAATCGCTGGTCCCACCTTCGACGGCTCCTCCCCTTACGGGTTAGGCCACCGGCTTCGGGTGTTACCGACTTTCGTGACGTGACGGGCGGTGTGTACAAGGCCCGGGAACGTATTCACCGCAGCATGCTGATCTGCGATTACTAGCAACTCCAACTTCATGGGGTCGAGTTGCAGACCCCAATCCGAACTGAGGCCGGCTTTTTGGGATTCGCTCCGCCTCGCGGCATCGCAGCCCTTTGTACCGACCATTGTAGCACGTGTGCAGCCCAAGACATAAGGGGCATGATGATTTGACGTCGTCCCCACCTTCCTCCGAGTTGACCCCGGCAGTCTCCTGTGAGTCCCCATCACCCCGAAAGGCATGCTGGCAACACAGAACAAGGGTTGCGCTCGTTGCGGGACTTAACCCAACATCTCACGACACGAGCTGACGACAACCATGCACCACCTGTATACCGACCACAAGGGGGCACCCATCTCTGGATGTTTCCGGCATATGTCAAGCCTTGGTAAGGTTCTTCGCGTTGCGTCGAATTAAGCCACATGCTCCGCTGCTTGTGCGGGCCCCCGTCAATTCCTTTGAGTTTTAGCCTTGCGGCCGTACTCCCCAGGCGGGGAACTTAATGCGTTAGCTGCGGCACCGACGACGTGGAATGTCGCCAACACCTAGTTCCCAACGTTTACGGCGTGGACTACCAGGGTATCTAATCCTGTTCGCTCCCCACGCTTTCGCTCCTCAGCGTCAGTAATGGCCCAGAGATCCGCCTTCGCCACCGGTGTTCCTCCTGATATCTGCGCATTTCACCGCTACACCAGGAATTCCGATCTCCCCTACCACACTCTAGCCTGCCCGTATCGAATGCAGACCCGGGGTTAAGCCCCGGGCTTTCACATCCGACGCGACAGGCCGCCTACGAGCTCTTTACGCCCAATAATTCCGGACAACGCTCGCACCCTACGTATTACCGCGGCTGCTGGCACGTAGTTAGCCGGTGCTTCTTCTGCAGGTACCGTCACTTGCGCTTCTTCCCTGCTGAAAGAGGTTTACAACCCGAAGGCCGTCATCCCTCACGCGGCGTCGCTGCATCAGGCTTTCGCCCATTGTGCAATATTCCCCACTGCTGCCTCCCGTAGGAGTCTGGGCCGTGTCTCAGTCCCAGTGTGGCCGGTCGCCCTCTCAGGCCGGCTACCCGTCGTCGCCTTGGTAGGCCATTACCCCACCAACAAGCTGATAGGCCGCGGGCTCATCCTGCACCGCCGGAGCTTTCCACCAACCCCCATGCGGAGGAAGGTCATATCCGGTATTAGACCCCGTTTCCAGGGCTTGTCCCAGAGTGCAGGGCAGATTGCCCACGTGTTACTCACCCGTTCGCCACTGATCCACCCCGAAGGGCTTCACCGTTCGACTTGCATGTGTTAAGCACGCCGCCAGCGTTCGTCCTGAGCCAGGATCAAACTCTCCGTGAATGTTTACCGGTAATCCGGTCGACACCCGCGTTGAGCGGCACGGCAACCACCGGAATAGGGTGATCCCGCGCACTGCGTCCTCGCTAGTGTTTTACTTCAAAAGGAATCTCCAACCCCAGATGATCTGAGGCCGGGGATGTCAACATATCTGGCGTTGACTTTTGGCACGCTGTTGAGTTCTCAAGGAACGGACACTTCCTTCAGGCGGCTTTCACACCGGCCCTCCGGGCGCTTCGTTCTTTCGTGTTCCCAGCTTACCAGATGTTTTCCGCACCGTTTCCGGCGCTTCGTTCATCCAACTCGCTGGTGTCTTCTGCGGCTTGACGCCCCGTCCGACGTTCCAAACTCTAGCCGATCCCCGCCCCGAAAGGCGAATCCAGCCGCAATCCGCATAAACAGGCACGCCAAATACAATCCGAGCCGCGAAAGCCAAAAGGCAGAACGCGACCCGATCCGCATGGGAAGTGGTGTTTCAGAGGATTGGCCGCTCCGGGACCGTCCGCGCTGGTGCGTGTCCGGTGCTCCCTGTCGAGCGACTAGGGAACACTACGCCCGTTCCGGGGCAGGTGCAAACCCCCGCCGGCGGGCTGTGCGCGGCCGGGATGGACCTCGGCGGCAGGACCCCGGGAACGCCCGTAGGCCGGTCCGCTGGTGAGCGGACCGGCCTACGGAGGAGACCCGGCGGCGGGCGGGGGACCCGCCCGCGGGAGGTTCAGCTGTTGGTCGGGAAACCGAGGTTGATGCCGCCGTGCGAGGGGTCGAGCCAACGCTGGGTGACGGCCTTCCCGCGGGTGAAGAAGTGCACGCCGTCCGCACCGTAGGCGTGGGCGTCGCCGAACAGCGAAGCCTTCCAGCCGCCGAAGGAGTAGTAGGCGACCGGGACCGGGATCGGCACGTTGATGCCGACCATGCCGACCTCCACCTCGTACTGGAAGCGCCGGGCCGCGCCGCCGTCGTTGGTGAAGATGGCGGTGCCGTTGCCGTAGGGGTTGGCGTTGATGAGCGCCAGGCCCTCCTCGTAGGAGGCGACGCGCACCACCGAGAGCACCGGGCCGAAGATCTCGTCGGTGTAGACGGACATGCCGGGCTTCACCCGGTCGAACAGCGTCGGGCCGAGCCAGAAGCCGTCGGCCGTCGGCGCGCCGTTCCGGTCCTCGGCCGTGACCGGGTGCTTGCGGCCGTCGACGGCCAGCTCGGCGCCGTCGGCGAGGCCGGACTCGACGTAGGAGGTGACCTTGTCCCGGTGCTGACCGGTGACGAGCGGGCCCATCTCGGACTCGCCGTTGCAGCCGGGGCCCACCGTGAGGGTGGCGATCCGCTGCTTGATCTTCTCGACCAGCTCGTCGCCGACCGGGTCGACCGCGACCAGGACGGAGACCGCCATGCAGCGCTCGCCCGCCGCACCGAAGCCGGCGTTGACGGCGGCGTCGGCGCTGAGGTCGAGGTCCGCGTCGGGCAGGACCAGCATGTGGTTCTTGGCGCCGCCGAGGGCCTGGACGCGCTTGCCGTAGCGGGTGCCGGTCTCGTACACGTACCGGGCGATGGGGGTGGAGCCGACGAAGCTGACCGACTTGATGTCAGGGTGCTCCAGCAGGCGGTCGACGGCCACCTTGTCGCCGTGCACGACGTTGAAGACGCCGTCCGGCAGACCGGCCTCCTTCCACAGCCCGGCGAGGAAGTCGGCGGCGGACGGGTCCTTCTCCGAGGGCTTGAGGACGACGGTGTTGCCCGCCGCGATGGCGATCGGGAAGAACCACATCGGCACCATGGCCGGGAAGTTGAACGGCGAGATGATCGCGACCGGGCCGAGCGGCTGGCGGATCGAGTAGACGTCGATGCCGGTGGAGGCCTGCTCGGTGAATCCGCCCTTGAGCAGCTGCGGGATGCCGCAGGCGTACTCGACGACCTCCAGGCCGCGGGCGATCTCGCCCAGGGCGTCGGAGTGCACCTTGCCGTGCTCGGCGACGATGATCGACGCCAGCTCGTCCTTGCGGGCGTTGAGCAGCTCGCGGAAGGCGAAGAGCACGGTGGTGCGCTTGGCGATCGACGCGGTGCGCCACTCGGCGAACGCCGAGGCGGCCGCGGCGACCGCCTGGTCGACCTCGGCGGTCCCGGCGAAGTCGACCTGGCCGGTGACCTGCCCGGTGGCCGGGTCGAAGATGTCACCGCGGCGGGGCGCGGCACCGGCGGTGGCGACCGGCCGGCCGCCGATCCAGTGGGTGATGTGCTTGCTCAAGGTCCGTCTGCCTCCGAAGTCCCGGGCGGCATCAAGCCACCGGTCCCTTGTGTGGCGCCGCCCGCGCGGCGCCCGGGCGGCGGGGTCACGGGGTGACCGCGCTCAGCACCCAGTCTGGTCGCCGGCGCCGGCCGGCTCAACGAACAGGCTGACGGGGATCGGAGGTTCAGCCTTACAGGTCGTCGGGACACGGGCCCGTTCGGGGGAAGGAAGCGTTCCGGAACGGGCCCCGGAACCCGCTGGAGCGGCACGGCGCGGCCGACGGCCCGGCGGTCACGCCTCCTCCTCGTCCTCCAGGTACGGGTCGTGCAGGCCGTCGGCCGCCTCCCGGGTCTCCAGCAGGTCGAGCCGGAGGTCCTGTGCCCAGGCCAGCGCCCACCGCTTCAGCTCCCCGACCTCCCCGGACGGACAGCCCCGGGCCCGGAACCGCCCGTCGGCGGCCTCGGCCAGCGTCTCCAGCCGGTCGGCGAGCACCGCGGGTTGGAACTCGGCGTCGAGTCCGGTGGCCAGCGCGAGCAGTTCGCCCTCGCGGTACCAGGCGGTCAGCGCGTGCACGTCGATCAGGTCTCGGGGCAGGGCGCGGTCGGCGAGCAGGACGGTGCCGAGCGCGGCGGCGTCCTCCAGGGCGACGGCCGTGACCGCCAGCGGGGCTTCGGGCCCGCCGAGGCCGACGCGGACCGGCCGGTGGGCGAGCGGTTCCTTGCGCAGCTCGACGGCGTGCGACCGCCCGCCGAGGGTGAGCCGTACGGAGAGCTGCTCCAGGCGCGGCGTGCCCGGCCGCTCGGCGACCCCGCCGTCGGCCGCCCGGTAGGCGGCGGCCAGCTCGGCGGCGGCCGTCGGCAGGTCAGTGGTGCCGTCGGCCACCAGGGTGAGCCCGTCCTGGGCGCAGGCCGGGACGCCGTGGGCCCGCAGCGCGTGTCCGCCGGCGAGCGCGAGTCCGTACCGGTCGCAGACGGGCCGGGCCAGTTCGGCGAGGCGCAGCTGGACCGGGTCGGGGCGGAGGGGCGGGTCGGCGGTGTCCGGGGCGGTGGTCACCCCTCCAGTCTGGCGCGCGGGCCCGTGCGGTGCGCCGGGCCCGCCGGACGGGACCGGCCCCCGGCCGGGTCGGCGCGGCCGCCGGTCGGTGGACGGCCCGGTGGTTCACCGGTCGCTGAGCCCGGCGGCCGCCTCGTGGAGCGCGAGTTCGAGGACGACCGGGTCGTTGAGCCGTCCGGAGCCGTCGGGCGGGACCAGCCAGCGGATGCCCCGGCTGCGCCGGCCCGGGTGCGGCACGACGATCCAGGTGCCCTCCCCCGCGCAGCGCACTCCGGTGCCGACCCATCGGGCCGCGGTCCCGGCGGGCACCAGGAAGCCGACGTACTCGTCGCCGAAGTCCGTGAGGACCGGGCCGCAGGTGGCGGCGCCGAGCAGGTCCACGGCGGGCCGGCCGAGCCGGGCGGGCACCGAGAGGACGTCCCAGCGCCGGCCGGCCGGGAGGAGCACCAAGCCGAGGCCGGTGCGTTCCCACTGTTCCCGGAAGGACTCCGGGTCCGGCGCCGCCTGGGCGAGCCAGTGCAGTCCGGTGCTCTCCATGTGCTTCCCCGCTTCTTCGCATCGGTCTGTCGTGACGCGGCGGGAAGGGCAGTGAGACCCGCCGTCACCAACGAGAGGGTGACGGCGGGTCTCTCTTACACGGGTCCTCGGGTGGCCCGTGTCACGGTCCGGTGCCGGAGGCCGGAGGGCGACGGCGTCCGCGGGTCGGCGACTGCGACCCGCGACCGGCGGCGACCGGCGGCCCGCGACCGGTCAGCTGTCGAAGCCGAGCCCCATCCGGTCGAGGGTGCGCAGCCAGAGGTTGCGGTGGCCGCCGAGGCGGTCGGCGCGCTCCAGCGACCGCGTGGTGATCTCGATGCCCGCCCAGCGGACCGGCTCGGGCGGGAAGGGCAGCGGCTTGCGGCGGACCATCTCCAGTTCGGTGCGTTCGGTGCGCTCCCCCGCCAGCAGGTCGAGCATCACCTCGGCGCCGAAGCGGGTGGCGCCGACGCCGAGGCCGGTGTACCCGGCGGCGTACGCGACCCGGCCGCGGTGGGCGGTGTCGTAGAAGGCGGAGAACCGGCTGCAGGTGTCGATGGCCCCGCCCCACGCGTTGGTGAAGCGGATCCCCTCCAGCTGCGGGAAGCAGCGGGCGAAGTTCCGCGCGAGGGTGTCGAAGGTCTGCGGCCGCTGGTCGTAGGCCCGCCGCAGGTGTCCGCCGAAGTGGTAGACGGCGTCGTAGCCGCCCCACAGGATCCGGTTGTCGGCGCTGAGCCGGAAGTAGTGGAACTTGTTGGCGCTGTCGCTGAGGCCCTGCCGTCCGCGCCAGCCGATGGCGGCGAGCTGCTCCTCGGTGAGCGGCTCGGTCATCAGCGCGTAGTCGTACACCGGGACGACGTACGGACGGACGCGCCGGAGCAGGGACGGGAAGGCGTTGGTGCCGAGCGCGACCTTGCCGGCGGACACCCGGCCGTGCGGGGTGCGGACGCTCATGCCTGCGCCGTCCTCGCGCAGGTCGAGCGCCGGGGTGTGCTCGAAGATCCGTACGCCCTGGCCCAGGCAGGCGGCCTTGAGGCCCCAGGCCAGCTTGGCGGGGTGGACCATGGCGACGCCGTCCCGGTCCCAGACCCCGCCGAGGAAGGTCGGCGAGTCGACCTCGGCGCGCAGTGCCCCGGCGTCGAGCACGGTGAGGTCGAGGCCGTACTCGGCGACGGCCTCCGCGAGCTCGTGGAGTTCTTCGAGCTGGTGGGGCTGGGTGGCGATGTCGATCTCGCCGGTCCGTTCCCACTCGGCGTCGATGCCGTACCGCTCCAGGGTCGCCCCGATGCCGTCGAGGTTGGCGGCACCGAGGCGCTCCAGCCGGCCGAGTTCGGCGGGCCAGCGCTGCAGGCCGTTGCCGAAGCCGTGGGTCAGGCTGGCGGCGCAGAACCCGCCGTTGCGCCCGGACGCGGCCCACCCGATCTCCTGGCCCTCGACCAGGACGACGTCCAGCGAGGGGTCGCGTTCCTTGGCGATCAGGGCGGTCCACAGACCGGAGTAGCCGCCGCCGACGACCAGCAGGTCGCAGCCGGTGGGCCCGGTCAGGGCGGGCAGGGCCGCGGGCCGACCGGGGTCCTCCAGCCAGAAGGGGGTGGGCCGGGCGTCAGCGAGCGCGCGGGCGGAGTCCATGCATTATCAGCCACTTTCCACAGGTAGAGCGGTGTACTGGAGGTCGGTCAGGCGGCCGCCTTGCGGCGGTTGCCGAGCCACTGGCCGGCGACCGTGAGCACGACGGCGGCGGCGAACATCGCGGTGCCGATGACGTTCACCTGGACCGGGATGCCGCGCTGCGAGGCGCCCCAGACGAACATCGGGAAGGTGACCGTGGTCGGTCCCGAGTTGAACTGGGTGATGATGAAGTCGTCGAAGGAGAGCGCGAAGCTGAGCAGCGCGCCGGCCGCGATGCCCGGGGAGGCGAGCGGCAGGGTGACCCGCAGGAAGGTCTGGACGGGGGTCGCGTAGAGGTCCTGGGCGGCCTGTTCGAGCCGCGGGTCCATGCTCATCACGCGGGCCTTGACCGCCGTCACCACGAAGCTGAGGCAGAACATGATGTGCGCGATGAGGATGGTGGTGAAGCCGAACGGGATGCGCATGTTGAGGAAGAGGGTGCCGAGCGAGGCGGCCATCACCACCTCGGGCATCGCCATCGGCAGGAAGATCATGGCGCTGGTGGCGCCCTTGCCGCGGAACCGGTAGCGGGCCAGCGCGAAGGCGACCATGGTGCCGAGCACGGTGGCGCCGACGGTGGCGGCGACGGCGACCTGGAGGCTGAGCGAGAGCGACTGGCACATCTCGGCCACGCCGCACGGGTCGGTCCAGGCGTCGGTGGAGAACTCGTTCCACTCGTAGTTGAACTTGCCGACCGGCTTGTTGAACGAGAAGGCGAGCACGACGAGGTTGGGGAGCACCAGGTAGGCCAGCGCCAGCAGGCCGGCGAGTACCACCAGGTTGCGGCGGATCCATGCGATCACTCGGGACATCAGACCAGTTCCTCCGTCCCGGCCTTGCGCATGTAGACCGTCACCATGCCCAGGATCAGGGCCATCAGGATGAAGCTCAGCGCGGCCGCCGTGGGGTAGTCGAGCACGTTCAGGAACTGCTTCTGGATGCCGTTGCCGACCATCTGCTCGCTCGGCGAGCCCAGCAGCTGGGCGTTGATGTAGTCGCCGGAGGCCGGGATGAAGGTGAGCAGGGTGCCCGCGACCACGCCGGGGAGCGAGATCGGGAAGGTCACCTTGCGGAAGGTCGTGAACGGGCGGGCGTAGAGGTCGCCGGCGGCCTCGTGCAGGCGCGGGTCGATCCGCTCCAGCGAGGTGTACAGCGGCAGGATCATGAACGGCAGGAAGTTGTAGGTGAGGCCGCAGACCACGGCGAGCGGGGTGGCGAGCACCCGGTCGCCGGAGGTGAGGCCGAGCGCGCCGGTGACGTCGAGGACGTGCAGCGCGTCGAGGGCGCCGACCACCGGTCCGCCGTCCGAGAGGATGGTCTTCCAGGCCAGCGTCCGGATCAGGAAGCTGGTGAAGAACGGCGCGATCACCAGGATCAGGATGACGTTGCGCCAGCGCCGGCCCGCCTTGAAGGCGATCGTGTAGGCGAGCGGGTAGCCGATGGCCAGGCAGAGCACGGTCGCGGTGGCGGCGTAGCCGAACGAGCGGACGAAGTGCCACCGGTACTCGTCCAGGGCGTCCCAGTACGTGGCCACGTGCCAGGTGACGCGGAAGCCGTCCTCCAGCGAGCCGGTCTGCAGCGAGGTGGAGGCCTGGTAGACCATCGGCACCGCGAAGAAGACGACCAGCCAGGCGATGCCGGGCAGCAGCAGCCAGTACGGGGTGAGCCGCCGCCGGGGGCGCGGTGCGGGACCGGCCGGGGTGGCGCCGTCGGGGGGTATGGCCTCCGCGGGGGCGGCCGGGACGGTGGTGGTCATGCCGCCGCCTCCCCGGTGCCCGCGTCGATCGCCTGGGCGGCGTCCAGGGCGAAGGAGTGCGCCGGGTTCCAGTGCAGGACGACGGGGGCGCCGGGGACGATCCGGGCGTCGCGCTCCATGTTCTGCTCGAAGACGGTGACCTCCTGGCCGCCGTCGGTGCGCACCAGGTACTGGGTGGAGACGCCGATGAAGCTGGAGTCGACGACGGTGCCGGACAGCCGGTTGCGGCCGTCGGCGACCTCGGCGGAGCCGTGCTCGATGGTGATCTTCTCGGGCCGCACCCCGAGGTGGACCCGCTTGGCCTCGGCGGCGCAGCGGGCCCGGGGCACGGTGAGCCGGGCCCCGGCGGCGGTGAGCAGCAGTTCCTCGCCGGCGCTGCCGGTGACGTCGGCGGGCAGCAGGTTGGACTGGCCGAGGAAGTTGGCCACGAAGGTGGTGGCGGGGTTCTCGTAGAGATCGGCCGGTGCGCCGAGCTGCTCGACCCGGCCGCCGTTCATCACCGCGATGGTGTCGGCCATGGTCATGGCCTCCTCCTGGTCGTGGGTGACGTGGACGAAGGTGATGCCGACCTCGGTCTGGATCCGCTTGAGCTCCAGCTGCATCTGGCGGCGGAGCTTGAGGTCGAGGGCGCCGAGCGGCTCGTCGAGGAGCAGCACCTGCGGGTGGTTGATCAGGGCGCGGGCGACGGCGACGCGCTGCTGCTGGCCGCCGGAGAGCTGGTGCGGCTTGCGGCGGGCGTAGGCGCCGAGTTCGACCAGCTCCAGCATCTCCTCGACCTGCTTCCTGACGTCCTTCCGGCCGCGCCGGCGCAGGCCGAAGGCGACGTTCTCGAAGATGTCGAGGTGCGGGAAGAGCGCGTAGCTCTGGAAGACGGTGTTGACCGGGCGCTTGTACGGGGGCAGCGCCGTGACGTCCTGGCCGCCGATCAGGACGGTGCCCTCGGTGGGCTCCTCCAGGCCGGCGATCATGCGCAGGGTGGTGGTCTTGCCGCAGCCGGACGCTCCGAGCAGGGCGAAGAAGGAGCCCTGGGGGACGGTCAGGTCGAGCGGGTGGACGGCGGTGAAGGAGCCGTAGGTCTTGCCGATGCCGGTGAGGCGGACGTCGCCGCCGGCCGGGGTGCGCAGCTGGTCTGTCATGGGGGTCTCTCTGGTCGCGGCCGTCGGGGGTCAGGCGCCGATGAGCTTGGAGAACTTCTCCTCGAAGGAGCTCTCCTCGGTCTCGGTGAGGGTGCGGAAGACGTGCGCCTTGGCCGCCATCTCGGGGGTGGGGACGACCAGCGGGTTGGCCGCGGTGTCGGGGGAGATCGCGGCGAGCTCGTCCTTCATCCCGGTGACGGCGGAGACGAAGCCGATACCGGCGACCAGCTGCGCCGCGATCTTCGGCTGGTAGTAGAAGTCGATCAGCTTCTCGGCGTTGGTCTTGTGCTGGGCCTTGGCCGGGACCAGCAGGTTGTCGGTGGAGGACACGAAGCCCTTCTCCGGTATGACGAACTCGATGTCCGGGTTGTCGGCGCGCAGCTGGATGAGGTCGCCGCCCCAGGCGACGCAGGCGGCGATGTCGCCGGAGGACAGCTCCTGGCCGTAGTCGTTGCCGGTGAACCGGCGGATCTGCTTGCTGTCGACGGCCTTCTGGAGGCGGGCGATCGCGGCGTCGTAGTCGTCGGCGGTGAACTTCGCCGGGTCCTTGCCCATGTCGAGCAGCGTGATGCCGACGCTGTCGCGCATCTCGGAGAGGAAGGTGACCCGGCCCTTGAGGTCGGGGTCGTCGAGCAGCTGGGAGACGCTGGTGACCTCCTTGCCCTTGGTGGCCTTCCGGTTGTAGGCGATGACCACCTGGATGCCGGCCCACGGGTAGGAGTAGAGCCGGCCCGGGTCCCAGTCGGGGGCGCGGAAGCGGGAGTCGATGGTCGTGATGGCGGTGGTGACGTTGGCCGGGTCGAGCTTCTGCGCCCAGCCGAGGCGGATCAGCCGGGCGGCCATCCAGTCGGTGAGGACCATCAGGTCGCGGCCGGTGTCCTGGCCGGCCGCGAACTGCGGTTTGACCTTGCCGAAGAACTCGACGTTGTCGTTGACGTCCTCGCTGTACCTGACCTTGATGCCGGTGGCCGCGGTGAAGGCCTCCAGGGTGCCGTGCTTCTCCTTGTCGTCCTCGTCGGTGTCGACGTAGAGCGGCCAGTTGGAGAAGTTGACCTCCTTCTCGCTGTCCGAGAGGTCCTTGGCGGCGTTCGCCGCGGAGTCACCGGTGCCGGCGGTCCTCGCCGGCGGGATGCCGCAGGCGGCCAGCGTTCCGGCGCCGGCGGCCAGGGCGGCGGCGCGCAGCACGGTGCGGCGGCCGACCGCGGCCCGGCCGCTGGTCAGACTGCGTTCCCAGGCCTTGCGGACCGGTTCGGGCAGACCGTCGGTGAGCTCGTTGAACGCCATGGAACGGGCCTCCTGGGGCAAGGGGGGTGGGGGTCCCCCGAGGGGTTATCTGTCTCCGAAGACGGTGCGGTGCCAGTCCTTGCGCGCCACTGCGGTGGTGTCGAACATGACGTGCTTGACCTGGGTGTACTCGTCCAGCGAGTACTGGGACATGTCCTTGCCGTAGCCGGAGGACTTGTAGCCGCCGTGCGGCATCTCGCTGATGATCGGGATGTGGTCGTTCACCCAGACGCAGCCGGCCGCGAGTTCGCGGGTGGCGCGCAGCGAGCGGTGCACGTTGCCGGTCCAGGCGGAGGCGGCCAGGCCGAAGGGGGTGTCGTTGGCCAGCCGCAGGCCCTCGTCGTCGGTGTCGAAGGGCAGTACCACGAGCACCGGGCCGAAGATCTCGCCCTGGACGACCTCGCTGTCCTGCGCGGCGCCGGTGATCAGGGTGGGCAGGTAGTAGGCACCGGGGGTGAGGTCGGTCCCGTCGTGGCCCTCGGTGCCGGGCGCGCCGCCGGTGACCACGGTGGCGCCGGCCGCCCGGGCGCGCTCGACGAAGCCGGCCACCCGGTCGCGGTGGGTGTGGGAGACCAGCGGGCCGAGGTCGGTCCGCGGGTTCAGCGGGTCGCCGAGCCGGACGGCGCGGTACAGCTCCGCGACGCCCGCGACGAAGGCGTCGTACAGCGGCCGCTGGACGTAGGCGCGGGTCGCGGCGGTGCAGTCCTGCCCGCTGTTGATCAGCGAGGCGGCGACCGCGCCGTGCACGGCGGCGTCCAGGTCGGCGTCGTCGAAGACCACGAACGGGGCCTTGCCGCCGAGCTCCAGGTGGGTCCGCTTGACGGTGGCGGTGGCCAGCTCCGCGACCCGGCGGCCGACCGGGGTGGAGCCGGTGAAGGAGACCATCGCGACGTCCGGGTGGGCGACCAGGTGCTCGCCCGCGGTCCGTCCGGCGCCGGTGACCACGTTGACCACGCCGTCCGGGATGCCGGCGAGGGTGCAGGCCCGGGCGAACATCAGCGAGGTGAGCGGGGTCAGCTCGGCCGGCTTGAGGACGACGGTGTTGCCCGCCGCGATCGCCGGGAGGACCTTCCAGGCGGCCATCTGCAGCGGGTAGTTCCACGGCGAGATCGAGCCGATCACGCCGATCGGCTCGCGCCGCACGTACGAGGTGTGGTCGCCGGAGTACTCCCCGGCCGCCTTGCCCTCCAGGTTGCGGGCGGCCCCGGCGAAGAAGGCGGTGTTGTCGATCGTCCCGGGGACGTCGAACTCGGTGGAGAGCTTGATCGGCTTGCCGGTCTGCGCGGTCTCCACCCGGGCCAGGTCGTCGGCGGCGCCGGTGAGGACGGCGGCGAGCCGGGTGAGCGCCTCGGAACGTGCGCCGGGGGTGGCGCCCGCCCATTCCGGCAGCGCGGCCCGGGCGGCGGCGACGGCCTCGTCGACCTGCCCGGTGGAGGCCAGGGCGACCCGCTCGACCACGCTGCCGTCGGCGGGGTTGACGACCTGGAAGGGCTCGCCGCTCCCCCGGTACGACCGGCCCGCGATGTACTGCGCGCCCGCACCGAAATCGGTCAGGTCCATCTGGTTCCTCCATGTTCCCGGTGGTTCGACCGCCCGTAGGTGACCTTGATCATCCCTGCGGGGCCGCGCACGCCGGTGGACGAGGGGCCCGTACGGCGTGGTCGGACTGGTCGAGTCGCCGCACCCGCGGTCCAGGGGGATCCGTTCCGGCCGGTCGCCGGGATCCGCGATCCTGGCAAGCCCGGTGGTACTCCGGCAAGGGATTCCGCTGTTGCTTTCTGGTCACGCCACGGATTCCGAGGATGTTGCCCGTGTTCCGCCACAGCCGACCCGCTGACCATGCCCAATGGCGCCCCGGCGTGACAAGGCTCACTCCGCCAACCTCGGAGCTCAGGGCCTTACAGGGTGCAAGGGTTCGGGCGGGGTGACAGGTCGTCGCCGGGAGGGATGATTTACCTGACACTCTGAACCCTGGAGGCCGCGATGCTCCCCACCGTCGCCCGAATCCTGGACCTGGAGGTGATGCGGCGCGGCCTCCCCCAGGTCGTCGCCGGCGCCGCCCACCTGGAACGCCCGGTCCGCTGGGTGCACGTCAGCGAACTGCCCGACGTCGCCGGCGTGCTCCAGGGCGGCGAACTGGTGCTGAGCACCGGCATCGCCCTGCCCGAGGACCGCGAGGGGCTGGCCCGGTACGTCCGCGAACTCGCCGACGTCGGCGTGGCCGGCCTGGTCATCGAGTTCGGGCGGCGCTACTTCGACACCCTGCCGCGCGCCCTGGTGCACGCCGCCGAACAGCGCGGCCTGCCGCTGATCGCGCTCCGCCGCGAGCTGCGCTTCGTCGCCGTCACCGAGGCCGTGCACGCCCTGGTGGTCAACGCCCAGCTGGAGCAGCTGCGCACCTCGGAGGCGATCCACCAGGTCTTCAACGAACTCGTCGTGGAGGGCGCCGAGCCGGTCGAGGTGGTCCGCCAGGTCGCCCGGATAGCGGGCGCACCGGTCGTCCTGGAGAACCTCGCCCACCAGGTGCTGACCCACGACCCCGCCGGCCGGCCCGAGAGCGAGCTGCTGGAGGACTGGGAGCGCCGCTCGCGCGGGGTCCGCCCGTCCGGCCGCACCGGCCACGACCCGCGCAGCGGCTGGCTGGTCACCACGGTCGGCGCCCGCGGCCAGGACTGGGGACGGCTGGTCCTGGTCCAGGAGCCCGGGCCGCTGCCCGACGACGGCCCGCACCCGAACACCATGCTGCTGGAGCGCGGCGCCTCCGCGCTGGCGCTCAACCGGCTGGTGGTCCGCGACCGGGAGAGCCTGGAACGGCAGACCCACCGCACCCTGCTCTCCGGCATCCTCACCCACGCGCTGACCGTCTCCGAGGTGGCGCTGCGCGCCCAGGCGCTCGGCGTCCCGCTGGAGGGCCGCCGGCTGGTCGGCGTGGTGCTGCGGCAGCGCCGCGGCCCGATCCCGGCCGCGCTGGAGGCACAGGCCCGGCTGCGCGACTTCACCGAGCTGGCGGCGAGCGCCGTCCGCGCCTGCCGGCTCTCGGCCCTGGTCGGCGCCCTGGACGACGAGGGCGTGGGCGTGCTGATCGCGCTCGGCCCCCAGCAGGACGAGCACGCCTCGCTGGACGCCTTCGCGGCGGCGCTGCGCCGGCTGACCGCCGAGGCCGCCCGGGACGCCGCCGCGCCGTCCCCGGTGGTCGCGGTCGGCTCCTCGGTCGGCTCCGTCCGCGACGCCCGGCGCACCCTGCTGGAGGCCACCCAGGTCGCCGACGCGGCGCTGCACGACGCGCCCGGCGGCCGGGCGGCGTCGTAC